>JAOEKQ010000039.1 GCA_028379895.1 Burkholderiales bacterium | reverse complement strand
AATCAACAATAATATTTGAAGGTAACTTTGCTTCTTTCAGCTCTTTTTCAACTAATGATATGGAAACAGAGTCATAGTTGGGGCCTTTAGAACCTCCGCGGAGAACAATATGGCCGTAACGATTGCCTTTGGTGTGAGTGACTGCCACCTGACCATCGCTATTGATACCCAAAAAGCTGTGTGGATTTGATACGGAGTGCAGGGCGTTAACGGCAACTGAAAGACCACCATCAGTACCGTTTTTAAATCCGACTGGGGAGGAGAGCGCGCTAGCCATCTCTCGGTGAGTCTGAGATTCCGTTGTACGCGCACCAATAGCACTCCATGAGATGAGGTCACCTAAATATTGCGGACTAATTGGATCTAGTGCTTCCGTTCCCGCTGGCAATCCCATTTCATTGATATCAATTAATAGCTGTCTGGCAATACGAAGTCCCTCTTCGATGTCAAAGGACTCATCCATGTGCGGGTCATTAATAAGGCCCTTCCAGCCGACTGTAGTCCGGGGTTTCTCAAAATAAACGCGCATAACAATCATCATGGTCTCAGATAGCTTATCTGAGAGCGCCTTAAGTCGCTTGGCGTAATCCATGGCGGCCTTCGTATCGTGTATTGAGCAGGGCCCAACCACGACGAGAAGGCGCTTATCCACTCCATCTAAAATGGACTCAATGGTTTTTCTACCGTTGATAATTGTCTCCATCGCCTTTTCAGGGACCGGAATTTCCTTTTTTATAATTTGTGGTGTTGATAGGATCTGTTGCGCTTTAACGTTTAAATTATTAAGAAGTTCTTGTGTCATGGCGTGGTCGAGTAATTTTTATAATTGAATAATATTTAGTTCTGCGTTAGTGAGCTTTCAAAGCTTGTTTTGGTTTTTGATGTGCATTGAAGCTTCATATCTAATTCATTACTACATTATCTCATTTTCTTGTCGAGTGCCCATAGTAAGCACTCTTTAAAGGAATTAGTTGATTCCCCAATGATGCTAATTTATAAAGGTTTGACCTTTATTTTTTTATCTTCACTTTTGATTTTAGATAAAGTATTTCTTAGTGGGTGTCCAAAACTTTTTGATTCAATTTCGAATATGTCACCGTCTTGGGATTCAATATTCTTGGTAAAACTCCCAGTTGCCGCACCAAAAAAATGAATATGTACGTCGCCTTTCCTCCTGAATTCGGGATATTTGAAGTGATGATGCTCAAGGTTTTCGATTGAATGTGACATATTCTTATTTCCTGATAGCCAGTTTTCTTCCCAAATGACGTTATTCGACCTAATTAACCTCGCCGTACCTTTAATGTCCTCAGGTAGTTCTCCAATTAATAACTCGGGCCCGTATGAGCAGTGTCTCAATTTCGAGTGAGCGAGGTAGAGGTAATTTTGTTTTTCCATAATGTGATCACTGTATTCGTTAGCTAATGCGTATCCCACGCGCCAAACGCAGGACTCCTCATCAACTATGTATATACCCACGAGTTCCACTTCTTCGCCGCCATCTAATGCGTAAGCTGGCCAAAGAAGCCGTGCCTCCGGATCTACAGCCCAGTCGCCATCGCCTTTATAGAACCACTCTGCCTGTGTGCCGATTGCCGCTTCGTGGGGTTTACCGCCATCAAGACCCCATTTAAACATCTTCATCGAATCCGTCATGGCAGACTCGTCATCGCTAAGTTTTTCATGCATTGAGTTTCGAGCGCTTGCGCTGCCAAGGTGAGATAACCCTGTTCCTGTAATGAGTTGATGATAGGGGTCCGGATGATGAAGGGGAACATGAATTCTTTTATCAGAGATAATTTTACCCATATTGTCCTTCTCATCGCTGACTCGATTTTGAATGACTTGCTCAATTGGTAATTTTTTCTTTATGGCTTCTAAGGCGAGCTCATAGCTGGTCGTCGCCCCTCGAATTGTATTTACGTTGCCGTCATCTGAAACTGTACCAACTCGTCTTGCGCCATCTAACCCTCTATATTGAATAACTCTCACTATGCTCCTCCGACATGGCTGTGATCTTGATTTTTTGCTGTAACTTTCTTTATTCTAACGGCTGCCCTATATAAATCTACACTGAACTATAAAGCTAACATTTATTCATTAGTCATTACGTAAAGGATCCAAAACAATGAAAAAGCGAGTTAACGGGGTAACACTTAATTATGAACTCTTTGGTAATTCGGGACCCTGGGTTGTTTTAAGCCATTCTTTGATGTGTGATTTAACGATGTGGGGGCCACAAATAGATATTTTGAAAAATGATTATCGTGTTTTATCCTTCGATACACGTGGCCATGGAGGAAGTGAGGCGACAGAGGGGGCTTATTCGTTTGATCAATTGGCATTAGATTCAAAAGCTTTAATTGATAGTCTAGAGATCAATCGTCCTCACTGGCTAGGTTTGTCTATGGGGGGGATGATTGGGATGACATATGCAGTCAATTTTCCTGACTCTCTCGCCTCTCTAATATTGTGCAATACG
>JAOEKQ010000037.1 GCA_028379895.1 Burkholderiales bacterium | reverse complement strand
ATGCATGACACTGGAGTTCAGGTCGGCTATTGGCGTGGTGTGTCACACAACTTGAACGCTGTTGCGTTGGAATGCTTCATTGATGAGCTAGCGAAGAACGCTGGTGCTGACCCAATTCAGTACCGAATCGATATGCTCGACATGGGCTCCACCAAGCACGCTTGGTCTGGACTTTCAGCTGGTGTTCCAGTTGGCGCCAGAATGAAGACAGTGTTGGAAGAAGTTAAAAAGAAATCCAAGTTTGGTAAGAAGATGCCAGCCGGAAAAGGTCAAGGGGTTGCAGTAATGGAGGGTTATAACTCTGTTGTCGCGATCGTGGCTGAGGTAACTGTTGACTCCTACATGGACGTGGTTGTTGACAAAGTTACGGCTGTTGTTGATGGTGGTACGTTAGTTCACCCAGATCAGGCGCTAGCTCAGGTTCAAGGTTGTATCAATATGGGCCAAGGAGTTGGTTTGATCAGTGAAATTACGGTTAAAAACGGTATTGTTGAGCAGAAAAACTTTGACGGATACCGTGCCGTTCGTATCAACGAAACACCAAAAGTCATGGACGTTCATTTCATTAAAAGTGATGGCGCTCCTGGCGGTCTTGGTGAACCAGCAACCGCGGTTATCGTTCCAGCAATTGCTAACGCAATCCATGCTGCATCCGGTAAGCGCGTGCGAACGTTCCCTGCATTTCCAGAGAACATTGCAGCTGGCTAATAATGTGATGCTGTATTCGGATCCGGATGGAACCATCTGGATCCGAGATCATTCTAAACCCCCAGTCAGTACTGGGGGTTTTTTTATAGTCTCAAGTTGTTGATAAGTTGATATGCTTATTTTCAACGATGCATAAGTTGATAAAGAAATGGATAGTGTAGATTTACAGGTACTTAAAACGAGTCTTGACTGGCGAGTAGCTGGGTACGAAGTTATTTTAGGAACGATAGTCCAAACTTGGGGCTCCTCGCCGAGGCCACCCGGTGCTATGTTAGCGATACGTGATGATGGTCTTGTAGCAGGCTCGATATCAGGCGGCTGTATTGAGGATGACATGATCAATCGAGTTCGAGATCAGTCGTTGGAGGTTAATAAGCCCTCCGTCGTCACTTATGGCATTAGTAAAGAAGAGGCTAACCGATTTGGTTTGCCCTGCGGCGGAACATTACAGGTTGTTCTTGAAAAAATAACTGATGATGACAGCTTTCGAGAATTACTTACACGTGTCGAACAACATGAACTCGTATGTCGGTCTTTGGTCATTTCCACGGGCGAGGTTGATTTGAAAGATGCATCATCCAATGATGAGTTATCATTTGACGGTGAAACTCTTCAATGCGTATACGGCCCACGTTGGCGACTTATTTTGATCGGTGCCGGACAACTCTCAACATATGTTGCCCAAATGGCTAAGGCACTCGATTACCATGTAATTGTTTGTGATCCGAGAGCGGAGTACGCGGATACTTGGTCAGTTCCGGGAACTATACTTTCTCGAGAGATGCCAGATGATCTTGTTGTCTCTTTGAAGTTGGATGCTCATTCAGCTTTAGTAGCAGTTACGCATGATCCAAAGCTTGATGACTTGGCTTTGTTGGAAGGCTTAAAGTCTCCATCATTTTACGTCGGGGCACTGGGGTCTCGTTTGAACAGTAAAAATCGACGTGAGCGCCTCTTGCTCTTTGATTTGAATCAATCGGAAATTGATCAACTTTATGGCCCGGTGGGTTTAAGTATCGGTAGTAAGACGCCGCCTGAAATTGCTGTCGCTATACTCGCAGAAATAACAGCGGTTCGAAACGGTGTATCTTTGCATTCTGTTGGCCTTAAAGATAGTGAGGAGCATACCGAAGGTGCGACCACAACGGTATGCGCTGTCTAAAACTTCAGTAATTAAACTTCGGTAGACTATTGTTTCTTGTTAATGAGCACTAAGGAGCTGGAAATGAGATTAGAGCAAAAAGTCGCTATTGTTACAGGCGGTGGTTCAGGTTTTGGAGAAGGTATAGCAACAAGATTTGCTCTGGAAGGCTGTCGTGTCATCGTAAACGATATAAATGTTGATGGCGGGGAAAGAGTGGTTAAAGATATTAAAGCGTCTGGTGGGGAGGCTGTATTTTGTCGCGGCAATGTATCTTCCAGCGCTGATTGGGCAGACCTTTTAAATTGCTCTTTGGATTCCTTTGGAAAGCTTGACATCGTTATTAATAACGCGGGTACTACACATAGAAATAAATCAATGCTTGATGTGACCGATGAAGAATTTGACTTGGTCTATGACGTAAACGTTAAGGGTATTTATTATTCAGCTCGAAACTTAGTTCCTTACTTTAGAAAACAAGGAGGCGGTAATTTCGTAACTATTGCGTCTACTGCAGGAATCCGTCCACGTCCGGGATTGGTTTGGTATAGCGGGAGTAAAGCGGCTGCGATCATTGTAAGTCAGGCAATGGCGGTAGAATTGGCGCCAGATAAAATCCGAGTTAACGTGGTGAATCCAGTGGCAGGAGACACGCCCTTACTAGCCGAATTTATGGGTTCTGACACACCTGAAAACCGCAAGAAATTTGCATCAGTTATACCACTGGGTCGATTTAGTCAGCCTCGTGATATTGCAAATGCATGTTTGTATTTAGCGTCTGATGAGGCAGATTTTATCACTGGTGCTTGTATTGAAGTCGAC
>JAOEKQ010000038.1 GCA_028379895.1 Burkholderiales bacterium | reverse complement strand
GAAGCGTTATAAAGCTCGACGTTGGTCCCATTAAAGTTAAACCCATTTTTAGTCTCGATGCTGATTGTCCCACCCAATGTATTCAAACCAAAAACAGGGTTGGAACCACCGATCAGATTCATAGAGTGAATGGACCCTTCCGGGATAAGATCCCAATTAATAGTGTCACCAAACACCTCATTCATACGAACGCCATTTTGATAGACGGCGAGTCCCTGTGGTAGGCCGAGCAGCGGCGAAGCGGTAAACCCACGGTATTGAAGATCTGGCTGTAATGGGTTGTTTGCTGCTTCATTTATGTTCACGCTGTTGAAACTGCGCTCCATAAGGTCGGTTATGTCTAAGTTGGCTCCTTGATCAAGGTCAGAGCTAGAGGACGACTGGACGTTATAAGGAATTTTTTCAACCGGCAAGCCAACGCCCAGAACTGGAGTAATACTGATTAAATCTATAATGACAGGAGCAATTTCGACATTAGATATCTGTTCAACATCATCGGCAATAGTCGGGCCAGCAAAGAACATTAATAACAATACGTAAACTGTGTTTCGATAAGGGTGTTTCATATAACATTTCCTACTTATTTTTATAATAAATGCAATGCAAACTCCGTAAAATACGTAATATACGTTTGCGAGTATATGGGAATTATTCCCAATATTCTCCAAAATCGGAAACTACCAAACCAGGTACACTAGTTCTTAAAATTTGCAACGGGAAAATATGGTGAAAGCACTCATCTTTGATGTCTTCGGTACAATCGTCGATTGGCGCGGCAGTATAACGAGAGAGGTGCGTGCAATTGCCGAGGTTAAAGGCTTCCAAATCAATGCCGGTAAATTCGCCAATGAGTGGCGCTCTGGCTATCAACCAGCCATGGATCGTGTCAGAAAAGGACATTTACCCTGGCTAAATATAGATGCACTGCATCGATTGATTCTGGATGAATTGGCTAAAAAATATCAATTAGGTCAGATGTCTGAGGAAGAAATGAATACGCTAAACCTTGCTTGGCATCGTCTCAAGCCATGGCCTGACTCGGTTCGTGGCCTAAAAATCTTAAAAAAGAAATATACGATCTCCCCGTTATCGAACGGGAATTTCTCCTTACTAAATAATATGGCCAAACATTCTGACCTACCTTGGGATTGCATTATAAGCGCTGAGCTTTTCGGTCATTACAAACCAGATCCTGAAACCTACCTCGGAGCAGCTAAATTACTTGACCTTAATCCTAGCCAAGTTATGCTATGCGCGGCACATAAAGATGACCTCCTCGCTGCTCAAGCCTGCGGCTTGAAGACTGCATTCATCAAGAGACCAAGAGAATTTCCACCTTCAGTAAATCTAGATCTATCATTCGACAAAAGATTTGATTTCAATGCAGATAACGTGATCGACCTCGCTAATCAACTAAGCATCGTATAACAACACCAGTTTGTCTCACCACTGAGCCCAAAACACAAGATAGAAATCTGAGATTTTTCGGTTCAAATTTTTTATTGAACAATCACCGGTCCTATCAGCGCTCAACCCTTCATCAGCTTGTCCGAGAAAGGAACTTGTGATGCTCATCTAAGGCCCATAAGACATGCTCCCTAACCATAGCTGAATTATGAGATTTTTTTGACTCAAGCGCCTTGATTAATTCCGGCGTTGTTGGTGCATTACCCAAAGCGCAAGCTACATTACGCAACCATCTTTCATAACCTATACGACGAATTGCACTACCTTCAGTAAATTGGAGAAATTGCACCTCCGTCCATGAAAAAAAACTAACCAGCGTCTTCCCATCCAGAGGGTCTCTCGCATTAAAATCAGTAATTTCCGTCACTGAGGCGTATTTATTCCATGGACAAACGAGCTGACAATCGTCACATCCGTAAATACGATTCCCAATTAATTTTCTAAATTCTTTGGGAATGCTACCTTTGTGTTCTATTGTTAAATAAGAGATGCACCTGCGAGCATCCAATTTATAGGGGCCGATAATCGCATTGGTCGGACAAATATCGATGCACCGCCTGCACGTTCCACAATGCTCTGCTTCAGCATTATCAACAGGCAAATCTAAATCCGTATAAATCTCACCTAAAAAAAACCAAGATCCAACATCTTTGTTTATGAGTAGTGTATGTTTGCCTCGCCAACCCAAGCCTGATTTAACCGCTAACTCAACTTCCATAACGGGTGCGCTGTCAGTGAATACTCGATAACCAAATGGCCCAATAATAGATTGCATGTTGCGCGCAACCTTTTCCAAGCGCTTTCTAATCACTTTATGATAGTCACGACCAAGCGCATAGCTTGAAACAAAACCCTTATCAGGACAAGCGAGGAAATCCAGACCACGCATGCTATTGTCTCGGGGTTGAAAATAATTCATTCTTAAAGAAATAATCCGCTTAACTCCGTGGACGAGCTTTTCCGGATCAACTTTCATATCCAGACGGTTAGCGATGAAATCCATATCGCCCGCATAACCATTATCTATCCACTCTTTTAAGCGGGGCGCAGATTCGGATAAGTCGCAATTTGCGATTTTTACATCATCAAACCCAAGTTCAGCAGCAATTTCTTTGATCTGGGACTTTAGCTGTACCGCTTCTGTTTTAGGTTCGTCCAATAAACTCATA
>JAOEKQ010000035.1 GCA_028379895.1 Burkholderiales bacterium | reverse complement strand
AGATGAGAAGGAAGAACTAGAGAACAGTGAGGCTAACAATGAAGGGTTAACAGAGGACGAAGAAGATGACTCGAACCCAGATGAAGGTGAAAATGAACCGGGCGACGACAGAGAGGAAAGTAGTGAACAAAACTCACCGGATAGCGGCGAAGGTCAATCACCTGGCGAGGGAGACGGACCCATTGATGCGTCCGAACCAGAGGGTCAAGGCGGACCCAATGACGAGTTCGGACCCAATGACGAGTTCGGGCCTAATGATGAGTTCGGGCCTAATGATGAGTTCGGACCTGAAAACCAATTAGGACCCAATGATGGTTTCGAGTCTGGGGAGTTTGAGGATACGTTCAGCTTTTCGCGTGGAATCGGATTCGATAATGACGAGGATTACAATTTCGATTACAACGATGAAGTCAATAACGAATTTTTTGGTGAAGACCAATACTTAGGTGAGCGATGGGCTGATTTCGGAAGCTGGAATCCCGAGGAAAGCGGCATGATTTCCGCCTATGCTGTCGGAGGTGGTGAAATGGAGTCCGACATGCTCCGTAACGACTATCTTTCAGACATAAACATGTACGAAACACAAAGTTATTTTGAGGAAATTGGTATTGACGATGTGTTTTTCTCGATAAGAGAATTTGTACAATTTGAAAATACTGCCGCACTTCAAGTGGGGGCTACAGGTCTTCGTTTTACAAGTATATTTGAGTTCTTTGTTCCAGAGAACACTTCAAACTCAACCTTCTTCAAAGTTGCTGGAGCGCAAGGGCCCCTCACCTTTTCCTTTGATCCAGCCTTCGAAGGGCAGGATGATCGTGCGCTCTTTGAACTCAACTCCACAACAGGAGAATTCCGCTTTATAGACCCTCCTGATTTCGAGCGACCGCTAGACCAAACGGGTAACGGCAAATACCTAGTGGAACTTCTCGTAACCGATAGCGTGAGTGAGCTTAGAGGATTTAAAGAAGTCCTTGTTCAAAATTTAGAGGCACCCCCGGCCAGCGCATGGAGCACTGAGATCGCTCTTGTGAATCCCTCAGATGTCGGAGGCCTTCTCTTTACCGACTGGTCCCAATTTTTTGTTCTCACTCAAGATGGAATTTTTACCTGGGATGTCAGCGGACCGTTTCCGCCTATCTGTGATGGCTCAACAGGCACATGCATTGCATTTAGTTCGGTAACCTGGACTTACAGTACAACCACCGATTTGGCAACCCTCACAAGCAACGGTAGCTTCTCAGGACTAAGTGTCAAGGGCACATCAACCAATGGAACATTCTCAGTCGCCTTTACTGATAAGCCGCTCGATTTTTTCGTAACCAACAGTGACCCAGGAACCTTTAGAGTAGCGAACCGTGATTTTGGAGATGCCCGTTTTATAACGCCCGACTCGGATGATACCGTCACCATCGTCGATAGCAGCAATAACTCAATATCGGGCGATGTGGTACTGGCAGCTTCATTCGCCAATAACCTTCCCGTTAACAAAATCCAAACAGATGAGAGCGATATTCCAATTGTCGTAACGTCTACTATCTCGCTCGGGTTGCAAGGGACTGACTCTTCTAACGGCCTTATTCCTGGGGTGGACCTGATAGCAGAGATGGGTCGACCAACCATTACGGGTGATAGTAATACGCCACCCTTTTTTGTCGATGGCGAGGGCGCCGTGGAGAATACAAGAGTTCGTACGATTTCGGAAAATTCGCTTACTCCTATTGAATTAAATTTTCGTGATTTTGAGGAGAACGCTATTCAATTACGATTTAAAAATCAAAACAGCGAAAGTTTTGACATTTTAGACGGCGATCTTTTCACCATCACGGCTAATCCTACTTGTGACTCAGGCCCAGGTAGCACGTGCTTTCTGATTACACCCCGCGTTCCTCTGGACTTTGAAAACCCCGTTAGCTCGTCGAGACAGAATAGGTACTCCCTATTTTTTGACCTCTTCAGCCTCGGATCCAATCAAACGTTTACAACGCATATTGATGTTCAGGACGTAGTCAACGAGACTCCTCTCATTCCAGACACTAGTTTCTTTGGTGGAACACTTAGCAACTTTTCAGATAGAGTCGTTCGCATTGCGGACAGTTGGGATGTCGCTAAAACAACGCTTCCCCCTGTTGGCGTATACAACTGGGACTATGATACGTCTTCGCTGAATCAGAACTGCAATGGTAGCCAGTGCGTTGGATACTCCAACATCAAAGCACAATACAACGCCGCCTTCGACACTGTTACATTCCACGCAACCGGAACCTTCTCGAATATATCCAGCTTGGGGACCTCGGTATCAGGAACATTCGATGTTGTTTTTGATCACAAAACGCTAAATCAATTTGCCCGAAATTTTCCAGAGGGTCCTGGAGCCTTCTTTTTTACAAGTAACACTGATGGATTTGGAGGTGTTCAAGTGGATACACAACGAACACCAGATATTTGTGATGCCAATACAAATAGCTGCGTCGATGTGACCTTTCGCGATACCATCAGTGTCAAAGACGCTAGCAATAATGATGTATCGAATAGCATTGCGTTAGCGCTAGGTTTTAATTTTAGTGATCCTCCTTCTGGAACCGGTCGACTGTTAATTCCACGGCTTGGTCTTAAAGGTAGGGATGAAAATGGAGACTTTCAGGTAGGTGACAATATCAGTTCCAATGACAATTTAAACTTCATTAGTTTAGGCGCACCGACCACTATCCGAGAACGCGCAGTCAATTTCGCAAATGGCACGACCACACCAGCTAATATCGTAATCACTGAAAATACCCAATCCGTCACCGTTGCGACAGAGGCAAACATTCATCCCCTGACCTTCTCGTTTGATGCCAGATCCACTAGCGCGGACTCTGAAGATAATGACTTATTCACCATAAATTCTGCAACAGGAGAGCTCACCTTCAAAACCCCACCTGACTTTGAAAATCCCACCGATAAAGATGGAAATAACCTCTATCATGCAAGGATTAAGGTTAGCGACGGCCTCGATGCG
>JAOEKQ010000036.1 GCA_028379895.1 Burkholderiales bacterium | reverse complement strand
AAATGAAGCTGCAATCTTGTTGAGCGCGTCCAGCATAGCCTGAGAGATTGCAGCTGGGCGGCGTGTTAAACGATCGACATAAACGTGTATGAAGTTTCCCTGAGCTGAAGCTTCGATATTGTCTTCGCAAAATAAACCAATCCCGTAATGCACGGAGCTTTTCCCCACCTGATCTACTCGAAGCCCACTAGTTATTAATTGTGGAAACTTTATCGGAGAAAAATATTTGCATTGTGTTTCTACTACCAATCCAATTATTGAGCTGTTTTCGATATCGAGTGCGTTTTCTTCAATTAGATACTGGTTTACAGCAGTATCAAAAAACGAGTAATAAACCACGTTATTGACATGTTGATAGACATCGTTATCCATCCAACGAGTGGGTATGCTTTGAAAATGAAAGAACTGGTTCCGCGTGTCTGGTATTGTTTTTGGCATATCTAAATATGTGGACGATGATGGGACTACCTAGTTTTTGTCGGCTTGTTAAGCGATGAAGCGTGGAGCGAGCTGTAAGAGCACCTGACATTCATTATAAACCCAAAGAAACCTCTGTATTTTTTATAAAAATCATCCATTTACTGTGTTATTATCGATATGTAAAGATTATACTTATCTGGACTACAGCAATTTTCATTTTTACCCTTAGGAAGAACAAATGATATTCATATCCAAGCTTGCGAAATTTTTGCTTATAGGAGCCTCTGCTTTTGCACTGGTTGCTTGTCAGACGACTAACAAAACTGCAGAAACTGTGGAAGAATCGACTGATAACTTTGAATACATACAGGCTGAATCTCAAGCCGAACAGGAACGACTACAACAGGAGCTAGAGCAAGCGAAGCAAGAGCAGGATCGACTCCAAGCTGAGGCAAACAAGGCCCGCGAGGCTCAAGTATTGGCGGAAGAAAAAGCTAGGGAAGAAGCTGATGCCAAAGAGCAGGCTCAGTCCGATGCTGCGAAAGCACGAGCCGAAGCAGCTAAGGCTAGAGAGGAAGGCATAGTAAACGACGATGTGCCAATGAACCGCCCAACGGACGCAGTTTATTTTGATTTTGATAAAAGCTTCATCGTTCCCAAATTTGATGATGTTCTCAACGCACATGCTAAATTTCTGAAGGCCAACCCCGACCTCAGCGTCGAAATTCAAGGTAACTGTGATGAACGAGGAAGTCGAGAGTACAACATTGGTTTAGGCAACAGGCGAGCGCTGGCTGTAAAGTCTGGATTAGAGATACTTGGTATTCAAGGTAGTCGAATTTCTATCACTAGCTTTGGGTCGGAGAAGCCTATGGCACTAGGTCATGATGAGGCGAGTTGGCAACAAAACCGACGAGCTGATTTTGTATACTGATTACAATCACCTTATGTAGCATCCAATAAAGGGGCGTATTTACGCCCCTTTATTATTTAAGGAACAGATCGCTCTAAAGTAAGGTTGTTAGCTACTATGAAGATAACATTAATACTTTTTCTCGTTTGTCTAAGCGCCACGATAGCGTATGGCCAAAATAGGCCTGGGGTACCAATTGAAACCGCTAAAAAGATAAGAGAGGCAAGGCCAAGTTTTAATGACCTAGTGCGTGAGGTTGATCAATTGACCCAAGGACTTATTGAGTTAGAGATCGCTATCACTGAGGCCGATACCGCTAGGTTAAGGGAGCGAAACGAGGATTTTAGGAAAGCCACCGAAACTCGGAAAGAAAATTATGAAAAAGTGATAGAACTTCTCGAAAAAATCGGAGATTTGAAAACTGATATCGCAACACATCAAAATTCATTGGTTCAGTTACAGAATGAATTTGAAAATCGCGGTAATCAGTTACTACAGTCGAGTCGAGATCTAGCAAATGCTGAAGTGAGACTTGCTGAGACGGAGGCTCAGATTGAAGAGATGAGAGTTTTGAACGACGAGCGTCTCAATAACTTGAATACCGTGATGAATGTAATCGAAGCGAGAGTTCAGTCAATTAATGCTCAGGCCATGCAGAAGACCGACTATGATGACAGGGAGAAGGCCCTAGTTGCTCGGATTCTCTTTCTCGAAGAGGCAAATCAAACGCTACTGCAGCGATTCCAGGTCTCAGAGACTCTAATTCAGCATTTGGGCGAGCAAATCATCAACAATACTGATCAACTGACGGCGAGAAATGAAGAGATAGTTGATCAATCTGACCGTATCAACGTGATTCAAAAAAGAATTATTATGTTCGAGGGTCTATCTGATCAATTAGTTTCTCTAGCGAAAAAAGATGATGAGTTGGAGGGGAAAATTATCAAAATTGACGATTTAGGATCGAAGATTGAGACTATCGTTGCGGATTTATATCTAGTTCGGAATGAGTTGCTGCGGATCGATAGTGACTCTAAAAGATTAGAGGATGTATCTAAGCTCATCTTGGACGACCTTACTGCAGTGTTAGGCCGGTTAGGCGAAGTAGAAATTAATCAAATTTCCAAGTTGGATTCTGAGGGTTTGAATGCCATTTTGAAGAGATTAGATGATTTGGAAATCATTCAGCCAGAGCTCGGTGATCAATATTCTTTGCGAGATCGCGTAGATGAACTTTTATATCAACAGTCTTTGATTGCCGAGGAGTTTGAAAGGTTAAATTCAATAGAAGATACGCTGATTAATTTAGAAGAACGATTTGACCAGAATCAAATGTCGTCCGAGGTAAGGGAGGAGACCTTGTTACCAACCAAAGTGAGGGAAGAGGTCCCAATGACGCAATATCCAGCGCAACCTATTGGTGAGTGATTTGCAAGTTTTTCACTTTAGTGATTAAAAAATTTAATCATTGTCGACTATACTGCTGATCATGCGATCTAAGATTTTTATTTTTGGCATTGTCTGGCTTGCGGTCATTATCGTTTCCGTTTTGTTTCCAGCTTATGCGGCAGATCGTAG
>JAOEKQ010000034.1 GCA_028379895.1 Burkholderiales bacterium | reverse complement strand
AGATGAGAAGAAGGAACTAGAGAACAATGAGAGCAACAATGAAGGACTGACTGAGGACGAGGAACAAGAAGAAGGAGATAACAACGAATTACCCGAGCAAGGTGAATCAGAGGATGAGTCACTCGAACGGGAGCTCAATGAAGATACAGGTCCCGAAGGCGGTCCAGACGCCAATGACGAGTTCGGACCTGATGACGAGTTTGGACCTGATGACGAGTTTGGACCCGATGACGAGTTCGGACCTGATGACGAGTTTGGACCCGATGACGAGTTCAGACCTGATGATGAGTTCGGACAGGATGATGGGTTCGGACCCAACGACGAGTTCGGACCCAACGACGAGTTCGGTCCCAACGACGAGTTCAGACCGAATGACGACTTCAGACCGAATGACGACTTCAGACCAGAAGACGACTTCACCGACATGCGTGACCCCGAAATGGGAGATATATTTGGCGGTCGCTGGACCCTAGATACTTTTGGAGACTCTTATGATGCTGATTACGATGTAGAAAGCTTTTTTTTCGAAGATGATCAATACCGGGGTGAACTATGGACTGACTTGGGTGGTGAACAAGTCGTAATGAGCGCCTACGCCGTTGCTGGTAGCGATGAATTCAGCACGAATGACTTCAGAAATGATCTCATTCGGGATATTGATTTCAATGAAACGGCTGCGTTTTTTGAGACGATTGGTGCAGATCCCAACGATATAGTCTTTGCGGTGCGTGAGTTCATTCAATTCGAAATCGAAACTCCAGAAGGGGAAGAAGAGGCAACAGGTTTACGATTTACAACAAATGCTGAGTTCTTTGTTCCAGAAAATATTGCTAACTCGACATTCATTGGCGTAGCCGGAGCTCAAGGTCCGCTGACATTTTCTTTTGATCCAAACGTACCCGAGGGTAAAGATGAACGAGCACTCTTTAATTTAAATTCATCAACGGGTGAGTTTGGGTTTATTGAACCACCGGATTTTGAGCGCCCCAGAGATTTTGACGGCGATAACGGTTATCTCGTTCATTTAGTTGTCACTGACGGAGTATCCACAATAAGAGACGTAAAAGATACTGTCGTTCAAAATCTTTCTGCTACCGACCCAGACTTGTGGACGCCCGGAACGGGTGTCGCTCAAGAGTCAGATCTCGGTGACTTACTCTTCACTGATTGGTCTCAATTTGTTCTGGTTGCGCAAGACGGAACTATTGATTTTTCTTTACCGGCGAGTGAGCTCAATCCTGACGTTCCCGCATGTAATTCAAGCAGCGGTGCATGTCTAACCTTGACCTTATTCCAGGCTTTTTACAGCACGGTCACCGACGAGACGAATGTTAGCGCCCAAGGATCCTTTACGGGTTTAAGCGTCGCAGGCGTTCAGACAAGTGGCACTTTTGGGATCACCTTTAGACCTCATCCTTTATCAGACTTTATAATTAACGCCACTCCTGGCGCATTCGCCATTTCAACACGTGACCTTGGTAACAGCCGATTCCTAACACTAGATGCAGAGGATGACTTTCAGGCGCGCGATTCAAGTAATAATCGAATCGTAGATGATATCGCCGTAACGGTTGAGCACAGAATCACTCAATCGACAGAGTCCAACGACACTGTATTGTCTAGCCATGCACATGTGACTCTTCTGGGAACCAACGCGTCAAACGAAATCGTCAAAGGAGCGGAGATTATTGTCGCCATGGGACGACCGAATATTGCCGAAGATGACGGCACATCATTTTTTCTGACAGGTCTTTCGCCAGGCATCAAGGAAAATACCACCACACCAATTCAACTCAAATTTCGTAAGATAAATAACGTTCCCGTTAGCCTTGTTCTCAATCCAGATGAACGGCCTCGAGACGGGGATCTCTTCACCGTCAGGGACGATCCAGACTGCGCAACGTCAAGCACGGATTCCTGTTTTTTTCTCACACCGCTTTTCGCTTTTGACTTCGAAGATCCTAGGGCCAACGACAATGAACTCGAGTTATTCTTACGTTTCTTCAGTTCGGAAGGTACTGAAGATCTCATCCTCAAACCCACTATCCTCGATGTTAGCACTTCGGATGGTGATCGAAACTTAAGCGACTTTCAGCAATTTTTTGGCGGCAGCTTAGAGAACTTCACAGGGAGCTTAACCCCCGTCACGGACTCATGGGATAGCGTAGAAGAAGGCCTACCCTCAGTCGGCGTTTACACTTGGGACCTCGACACGTCCTCACTCAATCAGGCCTGTAATGGCAGCCAGTGCGCCGGATACTCCACAATCAAAGCGCAATATGACCGGCACTTTCGCACGATAACCTTCCGAGCGACTGGAACATTCTCAAATACACCCAGTCTTGGAACCAACATATCGGGGACGTTCGATGCCTATTTTAGTCATCACGACATCACTTCATTTGCCAGCGCCAATCCGGATGAGTTTGGCACCTTCAACTTCACAACTAATGCGTCTGCTGAAAGCGGTGTTGGTATCACCACCGATAAAATTGACAAAATTGGATTTTCTTTTGAAGGAATTTCATTGCCGGACGCAGTCACAGTAAGGGATGCAGGTGGGAATGATGTCTCTTCAAGCGTTGCGCTTGGGCTAGGTTTTAATTTCACCGATCCTACATCAGGGCCCAGCGATGCATTCACTGTCGCCCACATCAAACTACTTGGCTCTAATAGTAGTGGCGCATTTTCAACCATTGTGGATCAAAATGTAATCAGTCTTGGTGCGCCAACGCGAATTCGTAATCGTGCAGTCAATGCAACAGCAAGCAATTCAGGGTTTAGAACTGAAAATATCGTAGAGAATACTCAATCGGTGTTTATTGCTCCTGAGACGAACATCAATGACCTTACCTTTGCTTTTGACGTAAGAGGCAACACGAATGATGATCGTGATTTATTTGAGCTCAATACAGAAACAGGCGAGCTCACTTTTAAGACTGCACCGGACTTTGAAAATCCAACAGATAGGGACGGAAATAATAACCTCTCGGTCGCAACCGCAGTGTCCGACGGATTAGATACG
>JAOEKQ010000033.1 GCA_028379895.1 Burkholderiales bacterium | reverse complement strand
GGAGAACGTATCTCAAATCCCCCCAATCACAGACATAGCACCCAATATTACGATAGAGGAAGCCTATCAAGTTCAATTAAGAATGATTGATAAACGAATCACGGATGGCGAGTCAGTCGTAGGGAAAAAAATAGGTATTACCTCAAAAACTGTGATGAAAATGTTAGGAGTGAATCAGCCAGATTTTGGACATCTTATGTCTGGGATGGAATTTAAAGAGTCTCAAAATCTTCCATTTAAAAGGTTCTGTCAACCAAAAGGAGAGGGTGAAATTGCATTTTTGCTCAAAAAAAATCTCAGTGGACCAGGCATCACTCGTGACCATGTAATCAAGGCGACCGAATGCGTAATGCCCGCGTTTGAAATCGTTGATTCTCGCATCAACGATTGGGATATTAAAATTCAAGACACGGTCGCTGATAATGCTTCTGCAGGTGCTTTCGTAATCGGATCCGGCAGGCAAAATCTAAATAGCATTGACCTGGCAACTTGTGGCATGGTGCTTAAAAAAAATGGGGAGATAATTGGAACAGGGGCCGGAGCTGCAACACTTGATCACCCATTGAATGCAGTAGCTTGGCTTGCCAACATGTTAGGCAGCTTAGGCATGAGCCTTAAGGCCGGGGAAATTATCCTATCGGGCTCTTTATCAATTATGTTTCCTATTGAATCCGGCGATACGCTTGAGATGGAAATTGGAGGCATCGGCAAAACCACTTGTCGATTTGATTAGCGAATAGTAGCAAACTATCAGCGTATCGGATCATAGTACGTTTTATAAATACTTCAGCACTTCCAAACACTAGGATGGCATCTCTGATAGTTTGGCACGTAGTTAAGATTCACACCCAATTCCTTAGCGGCATGCCAAACCCAACGAGGATTATCCATTGCACCCCGTGCAATTGCTATTAGGTCTGCCGAGCCAGAGGAGACCGCTTCTTCTGCTTGTAAAGGTGTTGTAATCATACCCACCCCCATAGCTGCCATTGTCAATTCGCTCTTAATCTTCCTTGAAAACGGCAAGTTAAAACCAGGCGCGAATTGAATTTTCTGTCGTGAGTCCAGTTGTCCTGATGTCACGTCCACAAAATGGCATCCTCTTTTTTCTAGCTCTCTGGCAAAAACAATCATCTCTTCAGGATTTAAACCATTCTCCACCCAGTCAGTCCCCGAGATTCGTGCGCCTAAAGCTATGTGCATTGGCACAACTTCCTTCACCGCATCAAAAACTTCTAATGGATAAGCCAACCTTTTGATCAATTCATCGCCACCATATGCGTCCGTGCGATGATTCGAGAGAGGAGATGTAAATTGATTAAGAAGATATCCATGAGCAGCATGGAGTTCAATAACATCGAAACCAAGCCTTACCGCCCTCTTAGCTGATTCAACGAATTCTGATTTTACTCTTACCAAGTCATCCGTTGTCATACTTCTGGGCGTATGCCACCCATCAGCAAATGCTAATGCGCTCGGTGCGAGCGTCTCCCATGGGTTTTCGCTTGCTTTCAGTGCAGCTCCACCCTGCATAGGACTTTTAGTTGAACCTTTTCTACCAGCATGTGCAAGTTGGATCCCCAGTTTCGCTTGACCATGTTCTCTACAAAAAGATACGACTCGCCGCAATGCGTGCTCCGTTTCCTCATCGTACAACCCAAGACATTCATGTGTTATCCGACCCTGAGCAGAAACATGAGTAGCTTCAAAAATTATTAACGCGCCAGCTCCAATCGATAAGTTTCCATAATGCATTAAGTGCCAATCATTCGCCTTTCCCTGATCAGCGATGTATTGACACATGGGAGAGACAACAATTCTGTTGGGCAGGTCAATCGGACCTAACTGAAATTGAGAAAAAAGCTTAGATGCCATGCAGAATTCCTTGACTATAAATTGCGATTACTTGTAACAAGAATGTTACGGGACTACTGACCTCTATTCGTTGGACAACTTCCGCAAGAACCGGTAGGTGCACATCCAAAGCAACCGCCTGAGGCTCCGGAATTAGAACCATTTTCCGAACCGCTCTCATAGCGAAATAATCGACTAACTTTTGGAAATCGGCTAATAAGAACTCTCGCAACCAGACTCTTTTGATAAGGAAACCAACGGCTAAACAGGTAAGCCAGACTACCACCCGTAATAGCTAAAATACTAACGATTTCAATTAATTCATAATACATCGTATTCAATTAAACAAAAAGTTGATAAACCAACAAAGACGCTAAATACGCCAGACCGAACAAATACGTTGTTGCAATCAAAACAACCTTCCATGACTGTGTTTCCTTTTTGATCACGGCCAATGTGGCCAAGCACTGCGGCGCAAAAATATACCAAACGAGTAATGACATACCAGTGGCAAAACTCCAATCAACCGAAATAATAGGTAGTAACTGAGCTGACGGGTCCTCAACAGCCGCAGAAATTGCATAAACTGTACCGAGTGCGCTAACTGCCACCTCCCGGGCGGCCAAACCAGGTATTAGTGCAACACAAATTTGCCAGTTAAATCCGAGCGGTTGGAATATCCACTCAATTGCGTGTCCAATTCGACCAGCAATACTGTAATCGATTGGCACACCCACCCAACCTTCAGGAGGCGTTGGATAAGTTGACAGCACCCACAGCACAATAGTTATAGACAAAATAATCGTACCTACTCGGGCGACAAATAAACGCCCGCGCTCCCACAACCCGATAAGAACATCTCTGATGCTTGGCAATCGGTAGGACGGCAACTCTAATAGCAAAGATTGCGTATGGAGACCACGCCTGATCCTTTTCATTACAAAGGAAACAATCAAGGCACTAACAATACCCGCTGCGTATAGGGCAAATAGCGTTATTCCTTGGAGATTAAACAAGCCCCAAACCGTTTGGTCGGGAATAAAGGCCGCGATTAAGAGCGCATATACCGGGAGCCTCGCTGAGCATGTCATCAGCGGTGCCACGAGAATAGTAGTGATCCGATCTTTCGGATCCTGAATCGTTCGAGTTGCGATAATTCCCGGTATTGCACACGCGAAACTGGACAAGAGCGGTATGAATGAGCGTCCCGACAATCCCGCTCCAACCATGAATCGATCTAAGAGAAACGCTGCGCGAGGAAGATAGCCTGACTCCTCCAGAATCAAAATAAACAGAAATAACAATAAAATCTGAGGCAAAAATATCACGACACTACCAACACCGCCGATTAATCCCTCCACAATAAGATCTCTCAACGGCCCCTCAGGGAGGGTTGATTCCACTAAGCCCCCAAAGCCACCGATACCAGAGTCAATCATATCCATGAAAGGAGCCGCCCACGAAAAGACGGCCTGAAACATGAAA
>JAOEKQ010000032.1 GCA_028379895.1 Burkholderiales bacterium | reverse complement strand
CAGATAAGGCTACAAAACCACCGGTAACGCTTGCTGTTCGAGTACCACCATCAGCCTCAATAACATCGCAATCGATCTTAATAGTTCTCTCACCAAGATCGGCTAATGATATAGCCGCGCGCAAGCTACGTCCGATCAACCGCTGAATTTCTTGAGTCCTTCCAGACTGTTTACCTCTAGCGGCTTCTCGATCCATTCTAGTATTCGTAGAGCGCGGCAACATCCCGTACTCCGCCGTAACCCATCCTTGGCCCGCGCCTTGAAGAAAGGGCGGCACTCTCTCCTCGACTGAGGCAGTACAGATTACTCGAGTTCTGCCGAACTCAACTAACACGGAGCCCTCCGCTTGCCCAACAAAACCCCTAGTCAAAACGACCTTCCTTAGACTATCGACATCTCTATCTTTCCTACCCATACCTTACCCCTTCATCAAAAATCTAAAAGCGAAGTTATTAATCTTTGTTTCACACTCTGCACTCGCGTAATATCATGTTAATAGCTCTCAGTTACTAAACAAACAGGAAACAATTTATGACAACCAGCATGACTGGATTTGCATCCGCTTCGTGTCCTATCAACTCCGTCACTATCGTAGCTGACATTAAATGCGTCAATCATCGTTATCTCGATCTACACTTTAAAATTCCTGAGGAGCTGCGGCAATATGAAATTCAGTTCAGACGTACGATCGCTGATCACCTTAAAAGAGGAAAAGTCGAATGTAAAATATCAATCAATCAAAATCACGATTCTGCAAAACAAACAATACTATCTTCACAAGTTATGAGGAACTTACAGGAATTAGAGCAAAGCGTCACAGCGCAGTATCCAGAGGCTCATAAATTATCTGTAAACGACATTTTGCGCTGGCCAGGAGCAATTCAAGAAAACCCAGTAGAACTAAAAGCCATCGCGGACGCCGCTAAGCACGCGCTAACATCTGCGATTCATGACCTTAATATCTCCAGAAATGAAGAAGGACGCCAATTAAAACAAATTATTCAAGCTAAAACCAGTCTTATAAAAAAACTCATCCAAGATGTTAAGCCCCTTGTACCAGCTATCATCTCCTCGTACGAAGCAAAATTAAAAGATCGAATAGAACAGCTGGATATCGAAGTGTCGCAAGATAGAATCGCCCAAGAGCTCGTTGTTCACTCGAATAAAGTAGACATAGAGGAAGAAATTCAAAGGTTGGAAGTACACGTATCATCGCTACTTGAAATTTTAGATTCAGATGAGGCGCAGGGTAAAAAACTTGATTTCTTAATGCAAGAATTGAATCGGGAAGCAAATACCTTAGGATCAAAGTCCAGTAATATTGGGGCTACAAACATCGCATTAGAGCTCAAAGTAACGATAGAACAAATCAGGGAGCAAGTTCAGAATATTGAGTAAAGCTATGGCAAATATTTTTATCATTTCGGCTCCATCAGGGACCGGTAAGTCCTCGCTAATAGAAGCGCTAATCGCAAAAGATAACGCGATTAAAAAATCTATCTCAGTTACTACGCGGCAACCTCGATCGGGCGAAAAAAACGGTCAACACTACTTGTTTACAAATGAGACAGACTTTCAAAGACGATTAAAAGATGGCGAATTTTTGGAATATGCACGAGTACACGGCAACTTGTATGGGACCAGTAAATTTTTAGTCGAGAAAGAGCTTGAAAAACACAACGATTTAATTCTCGAAATCGATTATCAAGGAGCCCAAGTTATCAGAAATCATTATCCCTTGAGCATTTGCATCTTCGTTTTGCCGCCAAACAAAACATTGTTGCGTTCCCGACTTGAAAAAAGAAACACAGATGATATAGCGACAATCGAGCGGCGACTCGAGGCCGCAAGTAATGAAATCAGCCATATTTTCGAGTATCAATATGTTATCATTAACGATAGTTTTGATACTGCTCTTGAAAATTTGGTCGCGATTATTAGAACTTCCCGACTATCTACCAAAAACCAAGAAACAGAATCAATTATCACTGACTTTCTTAAAGGTAACTAAATTATGGCGCGCATCACAGTAGATGATTGCTTGGAATTCATTCCAAACCGTTTTGAGTTAACGCTAGCAGCTAGCTATCGCGCGCGACAAGTTTCTATCGGCAATACGGCGCTTGTGGATGAGAATAATGATAAGCCTACCGTTATCGCTCTCAGAGAAATCGCAGGTGCAAAGGTAGGTATAGAAGTATTGGATATCAAGTAAACATCGATCGCACAGCGACTAGATGTGATTTTATTAATGCGTTCGTAACAATTAGATTATCGCGATTTTGGATGTCATGAAAGATGACTTTCGCTCAGTGCCAAACATTATTGAATTAGATTTAGCCTCACCACTATTTGCTCAAGCAGCAAATTACCTCAAACCCCGCGAGCTCGACATGCTCAAGGAAGCCTACCAGTTTAGCCGGAAGGCGCACGACGGGCAGTTCCGAAAGACGGGTGAACCCTACGTATCTCACCCCGTAGCGGTATCGCAAATCCTTACAAGCTGGAACCTCGATGCTCCTGCACTGATTGCTGCGCTCCTCCATGATGTAGTTGAAGATACTCAAATCACAAAGAATGAAATTAACCAGAAATACGGAAAAGTAGTTGCTGATCTTGTTGACGGAGTATCAAAGCTAGATAAGATTAGTTTTGAATCCCAAAAGCATCAACAAGCTGAGAACTTTAGAAAAATGTTGCTTGCTATGGCCAAGGATGTTCGAGTCATGCTCATAAAGCTCGCCGATCGATTACACAACATGCGGACTTTAACGGCAATGCAAGCACAAAAACGAGTACGTATCGCAAAGGAAACTCTTGAAATCTATGCGCCAATTGCAAATCGTTTGGGTTTGAATGATGTCTACCGCGAACTCCAAGAATTATCGCTATCGCATCTTTATCCAAACCGATATAAAGTACTGTCAAAAGCCGTCAAGCGCGCACGGGGAAACCGAAAGGAATTAATCAGAAAAATTCTTTTTTCTATACAAGAGTGCTTAAGTGATCATAACCTAGATGCAGAGGTATCGGGTCGCGAGAAAGCGATCCACAGCATTTACCATAAGATGACTACAAAAACGTTATCATTCGCAGAAGTTTTTGATATTTACGGCTTTCGCGTTGTTGTAAAAGACATAGCATCTTGTTATTTGGCCCTTGGGACACTGCACCAACGTTATAAGCCTATTCCAGGAAAATTTAAAGACTATATCGCCATACCAAAAGCAAATGGTTATCAAAGCCTCCATAGCACGTTGTTAAGCCCAGTCGGAGCTCCTATTGAAGTGCAAATTCGTACGAAAAATATGGACCAAATTGCAGAGTCGGGAGTAGCCTCACACTGGCTTTACAAACAAACAGACGATGCAT
>JAOEKQ010000031.1 GCA_028379895.1 Burkholderiales bacterium | reverse complement strand
GTGGCAACTAGAGCATGGAAGTCAGTGGTCAAAAGGCAAGAGCTTCGATACGTTCGCGCCGGTGGGACCTTGGTTAGTCACGAAAGATGAAATATCCGACCCCCATAACTTAGCAATGTGGTTAGACCTAAATGGAAAGAGGATGCAAACTGGCAATACAAGTACCATGATTTTCGGTATTGAGAAGTTAATTTCTTACCTTTCATACTTTGTAACCTTGCAACCGGGAGATATCATATCTACTGGCACACCCCCAGGAGTGGGCATGGGCGTAAAACCTGATCCAGTTTTCCTTAAAGTCGGGGATGAGATGAGACTCGGCATCGATGGATTGGGCGAACAAAAGCAAACTGTTATTGCTAAGCAATAATATACCGCGACCTAATAGCTTAAAACGCAGTGATTATTGTTAGTTTGTGTTCTCGAACATGTATTTGCGTCGCAAATATTAATTTATCAGATGCTTCTATGAACGAAAAAGGTAATAGCAACATTCGAAAACGCAAGTATTCACTATGAGTCAGGAAATTAAAGATACACATAAACTCTGCACAGCGCCCATGCTTGACTGGTCGGATAGGCATTGTCGTTTTTTATTTCGATTATTCGCGCCCCATGCCATGCTCTACACTGAAATGGTTACTACGGGAGCCATTATTTTTGGGGACCAGAAACGACATTTAGACTTCTCTACTGAAGAGCATCCACTTGCGCTTCAATTAGGCGGGAGCTCAATAGAAGATCTGCGACAATGCGCAACATTCGCTTCAGAGTGGGGTTACGATGAAATCAATCTGAATTGTGGTTGTCCATCTGAACGTGTTCAAAAGGGAAACTTCGGTGCTTCTCTTATGCTTGAACCTAACCTAGTCGCTCAATGCGTAGAAGCGATGATGGATACTACAAATGTGCCTGTTACTGTTAAACATCGTTTGGGACTTGATGAGTCAGATAGCTACGATTTTGTCTCCCAATTTGTCGGAACTATCCGTGACGCGGGATGCGCCACCTTTATTGTTCATGCCCGAATAGCAGTTTTAGAAGGACTATCGCCAAAAAAGAATCGCGAAGTACCGCCCCTTAACTACGAATTCGTTTATCGATTGAAAAGTGAATACCCAGACTGCACATTTATTCTAAATGGCGGACTGGATGAAGAGGCCGCATATAAAGAAATTCTACAAAAAGTCGATGGAGTAATGGTTGGCAGAGCTATCTATCAATCACCTGAGTTTCTCGGAAAACTAAGCCAGTCGATTCATGGCTGCGCACCAAACACTTTGGAAAAAGTAATCTCAGGAATACATAGATATGCGGAAAATCAGGTTGAAAAAAAGGTACCTATAAAAGCAATCACAAGACACCTTTTAGGTCTTTTTCACGGGCGAAAAGGAGCAAGAATGTGGAGACGACAATTATCTAACCCCGATTTGCTAAAGCATAACGATCCAGATCTAATCATGCGTGCATACCAGGATGTACTTCAATCCCAATACTCATGAAGAGATATTTATACCAGAACGAGAGCGCCCACTTTCTTTAACATAATCAATTGAGTCACCCCAACTGGGATTCCTAACTTAAAACACTCCAAACAATATCCTCTATTAGCTCCAATGTGGCGGTCGGGTCGATTGAAAGATCGACAGTCCGTTCAATACAGTAAACCAGCGGCTCAAGCCAGAGCTGATTGAATCTGAAAATCCCAAATCTGGTTTGCGTTCCTCGATACGCAACATAAGAGCCACAACAGGAAACATAGAGAATTCGACGGAACTCAATACATCATTTTCTAGGTTCTTCGTGAAATAATCCTCAAACCGCTCAAGCTCTAACAGTACTCCATCGACCGCATGAGAGATTTTAGCTTGGTCCCATTTCTCCTTGGGTGTAAAGAATGTAGCCATTAGTAAACGTCTACTTGCGACATCAAGGTAAACATCGATTTCATTGATCAGTCTACGACTGATGGTACGAGACTGAATGTCCTTAGGAAGCAAGCTACTACCCGAATCTGGGTATTTATCCTCTAAATACTCAAGAATTACAGCAGACTCATAGATGGATATATCCCCATCGACGATAACGGGTGCCTTACCGCGAGGATTCAACGCAAGATATGATTCCTTTCTCAAATCTCCTCTTTCGAATGAAAGGTCGATTCTTTTATATTTAAGCGCCTTGTGCTCTAATGCTAACCAAACTCGCCAAGCGAAGGGGGAGCCTGACAAATAGTAAAAATCGATCATAATTTTCCTTAGTAATTAACTTATTTTGTACCTATGTTAACAAAACAATCTGCCATTAAATGGCCAAGTGTTCCGGACGTATATAATTGGTTGATGCTTGATGGGCGTGGGAATTGGCTAATTAAGAAAGAGAAAATATTTCATAAAGGTCTCATTAACTTTATAAACGCTCACTATAAAGTGGACGATAATGGTAGGTGGCATTTTCAAAATGGTCCACAAAGGGTCTTTGTGACGCTTGAATACACGCCATACGTACTTAGTGTTGATTTTGACAATTCACTCACGCATTTCAAAACTCAAAC
This sequence comes from Burkholderiales bacterium, assembly GCA_028379895.1. Taxonomy (GTDB): domain Bacteria; phylum Pseudomonadota; class Gammaproteobacteria; order Burkholderiales; family Eutrophovitaceae; genus Eutrophovita. Next base: position 1,099 of record JAOEKQ010000031.1, on the reverse strand, counting down.
GGATCAAGTTATAGAGGCAGTTGATAAACTGTGGATTGATAATCTTGGACGTCTTCTTGTATCTTGGGGCAGCAATATTGGATTGGTGTCTGACCGTGATCTGCCGTTACTTATTGATAAGTTACATTATGATAACGACCCCGTAGAGCAAATGAATACAGTTGACTTCGGCTTTATTAAGTACCAAGCGCAGTCAGGGAACAGGACGCCCCTTACTTTGATATTGAACCAAACAGCGCATAGCGTATTTTTTATAAACGAACATCAAGTTAGAAAAATGTTTGATTTTGATCCAAACCCTCATCCCTCTCAAGGAACTCATGATTGTTAACGCGTATGATGTCTCGCTTACTATCCCCAACCAATGACTAAGTCAAAAAGCGGCTTCTTCGACGATGGACATTAAAAGATCATCAATTTGTTTTAGTACTTCCCTCGTTTCTTTATTTTTAACGCCTCTTGCAATTCTTTTAAACGCCACAAAGGTAGTATCAGATTGACCATGCAAAGTGTATACAGAAATTGCATAAGGACAAAACGCCAAAAGATGCGGTGAAAATTGAGCCATACGTCTAGAGTAAAGCGCGCTGCAAAACTCAAGAACCACTGCATCCTCGTAGACTAACTGGATCTCTCCTAAATCCTTACCAGTTCGAGCCAACATCCCACCCACGTCAGAAGTATGATCAACGACGAGGCCCTGACTCTCAACAGCGAATATAACGCGCTCCTTGACGTCCTGAAATGTGCTTTCAATTGCAACAACCTCTACCAAATCTGGCAAATCTTTTGCGTAAGACCGGTCAGATGAAACCATCAGGGACCAGGCTAGGGCGCAGAAAAGAGAAACAATTAAATAGAAGTTTAGTCGCATGATACAGAGTACGGAAATTTTCAAGTAAACAGCGTATCGCAAATAAATCACCAACTCAATAAGTCATGAATAACACTTTGAAATGTATCGATGAATCCTCACAAAAAATAAACTCGCAAATCAGCAGCTTAATAAAATATTTATACGCCAATCTGCGAGTGTCGAGGACTAGCCAGGTCGGTTACCAGCAACCGGGAATGGCCAAGCTGCGGGCGCAGCCAAAGG
>JAOEKQ010000030.1 GCA_028379895.1 Burkholderiales bacterium | reverse complement strand
CAAAAATTCCAGGCGTAGGAAACATCAAGTCAAGTTTCGCACTCAAGCAAGTCAAGTATAAAACAGCGTTACCACTACCCGGAGGGAAGTAAATAATGATTCAACGCATCGCAGTTTACTGTGGGTCAAAAAAAGGTCTCGAGGCTGCGTATGAATCGGCAGCAAAACAACTAGCAAGTATTTTTGTTGAAGCTAAAATCGAACTTATTTTTGGCGGCGCTCAAGTCGGATTAATGGGGGTTGTGGCCGATGCTGTAATTAGCCAAGGCGGAAGGGTGACCGGAGTAATACCGAATTGCTTCGATACAAAAGAAGTAGCGCATCAGAATCTAACGGAATTGGTAACCGTTTCTGGAATGCATGAGCGTAAGGCAAAGATGCTCGATCTAGCAGATGCATTTATAGCGCTTCCTGGTGGAATTGGTACGATGGACGAGTTTTTTGAAGCGTGGACCTGGTATCAATTAGGAATTCACGCAAAACCAGTAGGACTTTTAAATGTAGATGGATACTTTGACAGTTTGATCAACTATCTACGTACGATGGTAGACCAAGGTTTTCTTAGCCAAGAGCATCTCAATAGCTTGCATATTTCTGATTGTCCTGCAGCGTTGTTGCGTTATTTGACGGAAAGTAAACGTACATTAAAATCCGTGTGGATTACAGACGATGATCAAACTTAACGTGAAAACGTTTTGTATAGAAGGGGAATCACGAAAAGAGTCATCATTGTGGAAACGGCTAACCCCCACATAATGGCAGAGGCAACTGGTCCCCATAAGAGCGAGTTCCCACCCAAACCTAATGCCAACGACAGTAATCCCGCAATCGTAGTAAAAGAGGTAATTAAAATAGGGACGACTCGTCGACGCGCTGCAAAGACAATCGCATGCACGCTATTCATACCGTCTTTTCTTCGAGAATTGGCTGCGTCAATTAATACAATCGCGCTATTTACCGAAATTCCGGTCAGGGCGACTATACCGTACATTGTGTACAGGCTCAGTGGGTTTTGCGTGATTATCAAACCAATTACGACACCAATAAAAGCTAACGGGACCGTGGATAAAATTATTAGCGGTTGAAAGTAACTTTTAAATTGTGTTCCGATCAGTAAATAAATCAGGCTAATCCCAAGCAAGAAAAGTAATAACATCGCATCCAGGCTTTCTTGAATATCGTCCAGTGCTCCTGAGAAATCTAATGAGACGTTAGGATGGTCAAATTTAATTTTCCCCCATTCCTCTTTGATTAAGTCGTTGACTTGAATCTCATTAATAGCCTCTCTGTCAATATCCGCCTCAAGGGTAACTGTCCTTCGAAAGTTGTAGTGTCGAATGCTCTCTCGGGATCGACCGGTGTCAGCGTGGACCAATTGCCTTAGAGCAATTCTTTCTCCGGTTTTGGTTATGATGGATTGAGAGAGTAATTCATCGATATCCTCTAAATAAGTCGATTGTGATTTGACTCGAACATCAATTTTTTCACCCTCTGATTGAAGGAATGTGACGACTTCACCATCGACAAATAAACGGATTGATCGAGCAACTACTACTGGGTCCATACCGAGTTTGTTAATCGACTCATAATTCAATCTCAAATTTAGTTCATTTCGACCTGGACTATCGTCACTACTGATATCAGAGACTGAGTTAAGTGTTCCCAAAAATTTTTCTAGATGTGTTGTAACAGACCTTAATTCTTTGAAATTGTCACCTCTGACTTTGACACTAATTGGTTTGGTGATCGGGGGTCCTCCTGAGATACGCGTGAAAGTAACGTTTGCAGGCCCGTTATTACCTCCGATGTTGGCGCGCATGTTGTCGATGACGGCATCCACCTCCCTTAGATCGTCTTCCTGAGGTTCAAGGCTAACAATTACTTGCCCATATCTACTTTCAAATAATGCAGCCTGGTCGGTATATTTGATACCGGCGACTGATGTAATTGCTCGCTCCTCCTCAGGAGTAACGTAATTTCTTACTTGCTCTTCGATTCGTTCGGTCCACTTCATTGTTTCTTGTAGTGGGGTGCCGGAGGGCATATCTACATTCACGTAGAAAAGTCTTATGGGATCAAATGCAAAAAATTGAATATTTACCAAACCAGCGCCTACTGAAGACGCCGCGATAAAAAAGCTCGCTACAGCAAGTGATAAAAATGATTTAGGCCGTCTTAGGACAAATAAAAGCGCCTTGCTGTATTTATGCCGTATCCGGCGAGTTTTAGTTTCTCGGATCAATTGCACACGAGATTTATTGTTGAAGTTAAGCCTGAGCCCCATAATGTGTGCAGGTAACATCCAAAATGCTTCAAAAAGACTGAATGCCAACGCGAGCGTTACCATGGCGGGGACTACAAGCATAAACTTTCCAACAATCCCAGGTAATAACATCAGTGGTAAAAACGCTGCGACTGTTGTAAGCACAGAAGTTAAAACCGGGGCAAAGACCTCTCGAAGACCTTCGATGCAGGCGGTTACTGTATCAATCCCTCTAGAGATTCTGTAGTAAATGGCCTCGACTACGACGACTGTGTCATCCACCAACATTCCAAGCGCTATTACAACTCCCAGGAGAATTGACACGTTGAGCGTCCAGCCAATGGCATAAACGATGGCGAAGGCACCTGCAATAGAAAAGGGGATTCCAAGACTTAGCAATATCGCCATACGACCACCTAAAAAAGCCCAAGTTGTTATCAGAACTAGCAATAGACCTAAGCCAGCGTTTATTTGCATAACATTGATTGCTTCTTTAGTGGGTACTGTTTGATCGTCGACTAAGCTAATCGTGAGACCATTTTTTGTAAGTATCGAATTTTTTTCAGCAACGTATTCACGTATTTGGTCGACCAGTTCTATTGTGTTCGTATAGCTTTTTTTTGTGATTGATAAAAGAACGCCATGCTGCCCATCTTGAGCTGCAAGCTGAATCGCTTTTTCTCTTGAGTTTGAAACACTAGCGACTGCTGATAACGGCACATAGTCGGCATTTTGAATTAGTTTGACCGGAATTGAATTCAGGTTAGCAGGATTTTTGTCTTTGCCTACTAGTCTGACAGACCAATCATTTGAGCCAACGGTAATGCCTCCCGCAGATACATCTCGAAACCATGATGAGACTGAGTCTGCAACATGAGTTGGAGATACTTTATAAGCTTCTAGCTTTGCAGGACTAAATTCAATAAGTAATTCTGGGTCATGTAATCCTATTGCGAAGACATCGTCCACGCCCTTCAATCGTTCTAGATCATCTCGTACTTGCCGTGCCGAGTCGCGCAATAGCTCATCATCATCTTGACCTAATACGAGTACCATCGCGGAAGGAAATCCATTGGATGTAGTGACCTCCATGATAAATGGCTCGTTGACTTCTGCTGGCAATTCTTGGTTTGCTTTGTTTTGTATTTCCCGACGCAAGTCGTTAATGCGCTTATCGAAATCTGCATTCGAGAGATCTTCGAATCTAATCAAGATAGTTGAGATGCCTTCTTGACTTCGAGAGGACACATAACGAATATCAGAAACTTGTCGAATTGCATCTTCGAGCGGTTTAGTAACCAGTTTTTCGATGTCTTCTGTCGATGCGCCTCTTAAAACAGTGGTGACCTGTATCCAATTAAAATTGATTTCTGGGTCTTGCTCCCTTGGCATCGTGAGATAGCCACCAATACCCATAAAAATGACAATGGCAAAGGTTAGGTTTGCAATTACATGGTTGGATAAGAATTGCTTAAGTAGGGACATGAGTATCGAGGTCTCTTTTACTGTTGCGAATCACTTTCAATAGAAACAAAGTAACCGTCTTTTAGTTTGTGCTGACCTCGATGTATTACTAATGTGTCCAGTGGCAAATTAATTGGTGCTGGGCTACCCTCTAAAGCATCAGTAAGAGCAAAGAAATTTGCTTTTTCCTCTTTGAAAATAAATACGCCCAGTTGTCCGTCTCTTTGAACAATGACATCAGTCGTTAAATGTGGTTTGTCTTCGCGCCACATAATTATTCCTGCTGATCCTATTGTCGATTGACTCGCTACAAACGTTAAGCGAACTACTTGATTGCGGTTTTCTTCATTCACCACGGGTGAGATTCTTTTGATACTAACTGGAAAGTTTACCCCACCAGTTTTGAAATTTATTGAGGAACTTAGTGTGAGAGATTTAATGTTTTTTGGCTGAATTTTGGCATC
>JAOEKQ010000003.1 GCA_028379895.1 Burkholderiales bacterium | reverse complement strand
TAGCACTCTAGAGGAAGTGGCTTACGTACCTGAATCAGAGTTGCTCGAAATCGAAGGATTTGATGAGGATACGGTTGAGGAATTGCGATCCAGAGCGAGAAACGCTTTATTGGTGAAAGAAATCGCCCGTGAGGAACAAGCGACTTCAGCCTCTAGCGATTTAATGAATGTAGAGGGAATGACAGAGGAACTAGCGAGGTCTCTTGTAGCGGGCGGTGTTATGTCACAAGAGGAATTAGCAGATTTGGCGACTGATGATCTTAAGGAGGTTGTTGAGATGAGTGATGAGTTAGCTGAAAATTTAATTATGGCTGCGAGAGCGCCATGGTTCACTGAGTCTTAAATATTTGAAGGGCAAAAATACATGGCAGAAGTGAATGTTAAAGAATTTGCGGTAGAACTCAAGCTCCCCGTTGAGCGTTTGGTTGAGCAGTTGGTGGCCGCTGGGGTTAAGAAAGGCTTAACTGAAGAAACAAGCTTGACCGAGGCTGATAAGACGAAATTACTTGATTTTCTGAAAAAGTCCCATGGGGATGGAAAATCGAAGTCAAAAATTACACTTAAGCGACGGCAAACAACGGAGATTAAGAAGTCTGACTCTGCAGGTCGGTCTCGAACAATCCAGGTTGAAGTTCGTAAGAAAAGGGTGGTTGTCAAAAAGCCTGAGCCGGTAGTGGTGCCTGAAGAGGAAGTCGTTATTAACGATCCAACGCCTGCAATCGAAATGAGCCTGGATCCCAAAACCGCTGAGCAGGCAAAACGAGATTCAGAGGCAAAGCGACAGGCTGATTTGAGAGCCATTCAGGCAGCCGAAATCCTTCAAAAGGAAGCCGATAAGAAAAAACGCCAGGAGAAAAAAGAGACTGCAGTTCAAGAGGCTGAAACGACAAAAAAAGAAGACGCGGTAGCTAAGGCTAAGCCGAAAGCTGGCGATAATAAGGCTGCTGATGGGACATTACATAGCCCCATTTCCAAAGACGAAGCGAAGAAAGCAATAAAGAAAAAAGCGAATCAGGCTCGCTTTGAGGCCGAAAGTAAAAAACGTGGCCTCAAAACGCGAGGAGATTTTGGGGCTGCAGGCGGTCGTGATAACCGAAGAGGAGGTGGTAAAAACCGAAGCAGAAAGAACCAACCGGTTGACCATGCACCTGCTCCTGCTCCTGAATTTGTAGCACGTGAGATAGCAGTTCCGGAGACCATTGCTATCGGCGAACTTGCGCACAAAATGTCAGTTAAAGCCGCCGAAGTAATTAAGATCTTCATGAAACTTGGGCAGATGGTGACAATTAATCAGGTCATTGACCAAGAAACTGCAATGATTGTAGTTGATGAAATGGGCCATAAGGGGATAGCAGCAAAAACTGCTGATCCTCAAGCTTTTCTTGTGGAAAGTTCAGATGATGACGTGGCGCAGGAGCTTCGAGCTCCAGTCGTGACCGTTATGGGTCACGTGGATCACGGTAAGACGTCTCTTTTGGACTATATTCGAACCACCAGGGTGGCGAGTGGAGAGGCCGGTGGTATCACTCAGCACATAGGTGCGTATCACGTAAATACAAAAAAAGGTATGGTAACCTTTTTAGATACACCAGGTCATGAGGCTTTTACATCGATGCGTGCAAGAGGTGCCAAAGCGACTGATATTGTTGTGCTGGTTGTGGCGTCTGACGATGGCGTTATGCCCCAGACAATTGAAGCAGTGCATCACGCCAAAGCTGGTAATACACCATTAATAGTCGCAGTTAACAAGATTGACAAAGCTGAGGCTAATCCGGAGCGGATCAAGCAAGAATTAAGTCAACAAGAAGTTGTTCCTGAGGACTGGGGAGGTGACACGATGTTCGCTCATGTTTCAGCGAAGACCGGCGAAGGTATCGATGCGCTCTTGGATTCAATCCTTTTGCAGGCGGAGATGTTAGATCTTAAAGCACCCGTTACAACAGCCGCACGAGGTGTGGTTATCGAGTCAAGATTGGATAAAGGTCGGGGCCCAGTAGCGTCTATCTTGGTTCAGGCTGGAACGTTGAATCGGGGAGACGTGCTTCTTGCAGGAGCTGCATTTGGGCGAGTTCGAGCAATGGTAGATGAAAATGGCTTAACCGTTGACACAGCAGGTCCTTCTATTCCGGTTGAGGTCCAAGGCCTGTCAGATGTGCCAGCAGCTGGAGAAGAGATCGTAGTTCTTCAAGACGAGAAGAAGGCGCGAGAAATCGCATTATTTCGTCAAGGGAAGTTCAGAGAGGTTAAGCTCGCGAAACAACACGCAGCAAAGCTAGAAAACATGTTTGACCAACTCAAGGAAGGTGCAGTTAAATCGCTTACATTAATTATTAAAGCTGATGTCCAGGGTTCTAGTGAAGCCCTCGCCCATTCTTTAACGCGACTTTCAACCGAGGAAGTGCAGGTGAATATTGTTCACTCTGGCGTTGGTGGTATTAACGATTCCGACATAAATTTAGCGCTAGCTTCTAACGCTGTGATCATAGGTTTCAATGCGCGTGCGGACGCTACCGCAAGAAAACTTATACAAACACATGGCATCGATGTCCGTTATTACAACATTATTTATGATGCTGTAGACGAAGTTAAAGCTGCTTTGAGTGGCTTGTTATCTCCGGACAGAAAAGAAGAGACCTTGGGCTTAGTCGAGATCCGGCAGGTATTTAGAATTTCGAAAGTTGGTTCCGTTGCTGGATGTTATGTCCAGGAAGGGTTGGTCAAACGAGGCTCATCGGTTCGCCTTCTGAGAGACAATGTTGTGATCCATGAGGGCGAACTGGACACACTGAAAAGGTTTAAAGATGATGTAAAAGAGGTTAAGTCTGGATTCGAATGTGGACTATCTGTTAAAAACTATACTGATATTAAAGAAGGTGATCAATTAGAGGTCTTCGAGGTGATAGAAATTGCTCGTTCACTTTAAAATCGTGGGTTAACGGGCTGTTTTGGCTAAGAGCGCATTAAGAGCTGGTCGTCTTAGAGATTATCTACTCCGTGAAATTTCGGAGCTGGTGCGCTCGAAAGTACGCGATCCAAGGGTTGGCCAAATAACGATCACAGACGTAGATGTGAGTTCAGATGGTTCATTCGCTCGAGTTTATTTTACGCGACTAGGTGACGATCATGATAAAGAGCTTCTGGAAAAAATACTAAATAACGCTCAGGGTTTTGTACGTTCACATGTTGCAAAAAACCTTAATATGAGAGTAATGCCTAACATAGCATTTAAGTACGACGACACACTTGAGCATGGTGACCGTATCAGTCGACTCCTAGCAGCGGCAAATCTTAAAGCTTAGAGGATTGTTTGGTTTTACGCATGAAGGCGACCAGTCAATTTAATGGGGTATTGCTGCTAGATAAGCCAAAAGGCCTCTCCTCAAATCATGCGCTACAACAGGTCCGAAGGCTGTTTGGGAATATCAAAGGAGGGTACGCCGGAACGCTCGATCCTCTTGCCTCGGGGCTATTACCCATTTCGCTGGGAGAGGCGACTAAGTTCATCAACTTCTTTAGTGATGCGCGTAAGTCATATGAGGCGGTAATCAAGCTTGGAGTTCGGAGCACGACTGGAGACGCTGAAGGTGAGTTGTCCACCACTGAGCTCACACCTTTTGATGCGACAGATTTAGAGAGAATTACTCAAAAGTTCATAGGGCAATTGGAACAGACGCCACCCATGTATAGTGCTATTAAGCTTGATGGCAAACCACTTTACAAACTAGCGCGAGAAGGTAAAGTAGTCCCTCGTGAAAAGAGAGCCATCATAATAGAGTCAATAAAGCTTGAGAAAATTGAGGATGATGAACTGAGTCTCTCTGTTTGTTGTTCTAAAGGCACATATGTAAGGGTGCTCGCTGAGGATATATCAAGATCACTTGGTACCGAGGGATATCTAATCTCGTTGAGACGAACGGGTTTGGCAGAAATTTCTGTTTCAGAAGCGGTGTCACTCAATCAAATAGAAGATGTAGACTTAAGTATAAGAGATAAATTATTGAAAAATATAGACCTTTCCTTGACTAACTTGCCTCGTCTTTCGCTTACAGTCGCTGATGAACTAAAATTTATAAACGGTATGGTTATATCGGTGATTGGGACAAGTTGCCGACCCGGCGTTACTTCTGTGTACACGCACGACGGAATTTTTGCTGGTTTAGCCGACGTAGACGAGCTAAGTGATCTAAAGGCTAAACGTTTGATGTCGCAAGATTATGTTGCCCACTCACGGAAGCTAAAGGTTGTTAACTAATTAGCGTTTATGCTGTATAATTCGCGCTTTTTTGACCGTTAGGAAACATATTCAATGTCAATAACTGCTGAAGACAGAGCAAAGACTGTAGAGGATTATCAAAAAGCCAAGGGAGACACAGGTTCTCCTGAGGTACAAATCGCTTTACTCACTCAAAGAATTAATCACTTGACCGAACACTTTAAGGTCAACGCAAAAGATAACCATTCACGCCGTGGGCTATTAAAAATGGTGAGCCGTCGTCGCAAGATGTTGGACTACGTCAAGCGTAGTGATGTGGATCGCTACCGTAAGGTGATTGAAAGCCTTGGTTTAAGAAAGTAAGCAGCCAATGGTGATGATTTCAAGCAGGCATGTTGGTTTAAGTTTTAGGAACTTGAGAATTAATTAATTTATATGGCGCGGGTTGTCCGCGCCTATTTTTTTGAGGTTACGATGTTGAAAGCTACGAAAAAAACGATTCAGTTTGGTGAACACGAGCTAAGTATTGAAACAGGCGAAATTGCAAGACAGGCGTCGGGCGCCGTACTCGTTTCTTTAGGAGAAACGGTAGTAATGGTTACCGTAGTGGGTAAGAAAGAGGCCAAACCCGGTCAAGACTTTTTTCCTTTGACGGTCGATTATCAGGAAAAGACGTACGCTGCAGGTAAAATTCCGGGTGGCTTTTTCAAAAGAGAGGGGCGTCCTTCAGAGAAAGAGACCTTGACCTGTCGTCTTATTGACAGACCAATTCGACCGCTATTTCCAGACGGCTTTTTAAATGAAGTCCAGGTCATAGCGACGGTTGTGTCTTCGGACCCTGAAATTGACGCAGATATTCCTGCAATGATCGGCGCCTCTGCGGCACTTTCTTTGTCAGGTATTCCATTTGATGGTCCTATTGGGGCTGCGAGAGTCGGTTATATTAATGGAGAATACGTCCTTAATCCTTCAGCAACTCAACTCGGCGAAACGCAACTTAACCTTGTTGTCGCTGGTACGCAACAAGCCGTTTTGATGGTGGAGTCTGAAGCGGATCAGCTTCCGGAAAGTGTCATGTTGGGTGCGGTTGTTCATGGGCACGAGAAGATGCAGGCGGTTATCGATGTGATTAATGAACTTGCTGATGAGGTAGGCAAGCCGCTTTGGGACTGGAAAGCTCCAGAGAAAGATATGGTACTTGACGCACGCGTTAAGGAGCTGGCAGAGAAGGGGCTTCGGGATGCTTACGCGATTAAACAAAAGCAAGACCGGTCGCAAAAAATTAATGGAGTTTTTGATTCCGTCATTTCTGAACTTTGTGATGAGGGTGAGGGGGTGTTTGATAGGGGGGCTGTGCACGACCAGCTAGGCAGTTTAGAGAAGGATATCGTTAGAGGGCAAATATTGGCCGGAGAACCAAGAATAGATGGTCGGGACACACGCACTGTCAGACCGATATCCATTCGAACAGGTGTATTACCTAGAACACACGGTTCTGCATTGTTCACAAGAGGTGAGACGCAAGCGCTAGTCGTGTCTACCTTGGGGACAGCGCGAGATGAGCAAATTATTGATGCAATAGAGGGTGAATATCGCGACCACTTTATGCTTCATTACAATATGCCACCGTATGCAACTGGCGAGGCTGGGCGGTTTGGGATGCCCAAGCGACGAGAGATTGGTCATGGGCGATTGGCAAAGAGAGCTTTATTGGCCGTCCTTCCTTCTAAAGAAGAGTTCGGGTACTCACTCCGTGTCGTTTCAGAAATTACCGAATCAAATGGATCCAGTTCAATGGCTTCAGTTTGTGGCGGATGTCTTGCTTTAATGGACGCTGGAGTTCCCTTAAAGGCGCACGTTGCAGGAATTGCGATGGGCCTAATTAAGGATGGCGGACGATTCGCGGTACTTACTGATATCTTGGGTGATGAAGACCATCTCGGGGACATGGATTTTAAAGTGGCTGGATCTGAAGCTGGAATTACCGCACTTCAAATGGATATAAAAATTCAAGGAATTACCAAAGAGATCATGCAAATCGCGTTGGAGCAGGCGAAAGAGGCGCGTATGCATATTCTTGAGAAAATGAAAGATGCGATGGGTGAGTCCAGAGAAGAGTTATCCAACTATGCACCACGGATGATTCAGCTCAAGATTAAGCCGGAAAAAATTCGAGATGTTATCGGGAAGGGTGGCGCTGTTATTCGCGCGATCACAGAAGAAACTGGTACAACTATAGATATTCAAGATGACGGCTCTGTGACCATTGCGTGCGTATCTGCGGCTGGTGGCGAGGCAGCTCGTAAGAAAATCGAGGAGCTGACCGCAGATGTTGAGGTCGGACAGATTTATCAAGGTGAAGTGCTGAAGTTGCTTGATTTTGGAGCTATTGTGAGTGTATTACCGGGGAAGGACGGTTTGCTTCATATTTCTCAGATTGCAGAAGAGCGTGTTAATGCCGTGTCTGATTATCTTAAGGAGGGGCAGCAAGTGCGAGTTAAAGTGCTTGAGGCTGATGATAAAGGACGATTGAGGCTAAGCATGAAAGCTGCAGCTGCCGATGATGCATCGGTGCCAGCTGAGACAGTCGATACACCTACCTCTACTGACGCACCCGAGTAAGGTGAATTCACATCAAATAAAAAAACCCGCTTAATTGGCGGGTTTTTTTATATCGACGCATATTTTGTTTAATAACGAAGATCAGGGGAGGGCGTGGATATGAGGAGTGGGGGACAAGTGCTTGTGGACCAACTGATCATACAGGGGGTAAAGAATGCGTTCTGTGTTCCTGGCGAGAGCTATTTAGCCGTTCTCGATGCGCTATATTTGATGCGGCATCAGATTTCGTTGTACGTAGCCCGACAAGACGGTGGAGCTGCCTTTATGGCGGAGGCCTACGGCAAAGCAACAGGTCAAACCGGTATTTGTTTTGTGACGCGAGGCCCGGGGGCGACTAATGCAAGCATTGGTGTACACACTGCATATCAAGACTCGACGCCCATGATTTTATTTATTGGCCAAGTGGGAAGCGACATGGTTGAGCGTGAGGCGTTTCAAGAAATGGATTATCGGCGAATGTTTGGTCAAATGAGCAAGTGGGTCGCGCAAATTGATCGAGTAGACCGTATTCCAGAGTATGTTGCTCGAGCGTTCCAAGTCGCGAATTCAGGAAGACCGGGACCCGTGGTTCTCGCTCTGCCAGAGGACATGCTCGTTGAGTCAGTAGATGTGTCTGATGCCAACAAAGCAATTGTTCCTAAAAACCGGCCTACTGAACAAAGTATATTGAGCGTAAAAAGACTTTTGGAGAAAAGCTTAAAACCATTAGTTATTCTCGGTGGAAGCGGTTGGTCTGAGCGAGCTTGCCATCAGGTACAGACATTTATCGAAAAGTATAAACTACCGGTCGGCTGTTCTTTTCGACGGCAAGACCTATTTGATAATCACCATCGAAATTATGTGGGTGACATAGGCATAGGTATTAATCCAAAATTGGCGCATATGGTTAGGGAGTCTGATCTACTTTTAGTGATCGGTGCTCGTCTTGGGGAAATGACCACAAGTGGATATACCTTAGTTGAAAGTCCAACTCCCAAACAAAAACTTATTCATATTCATCCCGGTCTAGACGAGCTTGGACGTGTGTTTCAAGGGTCATTAATGATTAATTCAGACATTGAAGAGGCGGTTGATGCGCTTGTCGCTATGCCAGACACAGATGTAGCGTGGGATGAATGGCGAAAAACAGGTAATGATAATTATTTAGAAAATGTCATTCCCACCTCCTCACCAGGTGATGTCGATCTTGGTAAGGTGATGGTTGTCCTACGTGATCTGCTTCCCCGCGATAGCATCATTACCAACGGTGCTGGAAATTTCAGCGGTTGGATTCACAGGCATTGGCAGTATTCTGGGTACAAGACGCAGGTTGCACCCACGAACGGGGCCATGGGCTACGGAGTACCATCCGGAGTCGCTGCTAAAATCGCATCACCTAACAAATGTGTTGTAAGCGTCTCTGGCGATGGCTGTTTTTTAATGAATGGTCAAGAGATTGCAACTGCTATTCAGTATAATTTAAAAGTCCTTTTTATTGTTTTTGATAATCATATGTATGGGACTATCAGGATGCACCAAGAGCGTGATTATCCCGAGCATGTGCATGCCACAGACCTGATAAACCCAGATTTCGCGGCGCTTGCTAGGGCCTTCGGACTGTATGCGGAAACAATTAGCTCGACAGAAGAAATTAGCGATTCAGTGGCACGATGTCTCGAGCAAGATGTGGCAAGCTTAATTCATATTAAAGTCGATCCAGAGGCGATAACGACAAGAACAACCCTGACTTCAATTCGAAAGAATGCATTATCAATGAAGGCTTAAAGAAAATTAAAATGTTACAGCTTGGCCATCTCGTCTGGGTTCAGAGCCGGCCACATAGCTGTTTTTTTCTTTGATAATCATTTGAGCTGCACCGAAATCGTATGTGCCATAAGGAGCCTTTAATACCTTGTGACCAACTAATTTGAGTCCATCCAAAATATCTTGCCCAAACGTATTTTCAACTAAAAGCGTCCCATCTTTACTCACCTTCCATCGTGGTGCATTTACAATTTCTTGAGGATTCATTGTTTGTTTTGTGAATTGACGGAATATTTGGAGGTGACCTTGTGCTTGCATATCCCCTCCCATAACGCCGAAACTTGAGATTGGATTTCCGTTTTTTGTAATGAACCCAGGGATGATTGTATGGAATGGGAACTTACCGCCGTCTAAGCAGTTTGGGTGGTTTTTTGTAAGGTTGAAACCAGCTGCTCGATTTTGGAGGCTAATACCAGTGTTAGGAACTACGATGCCAGATCCAAAACCCATGTAGTTTGATTGTATGAATGAGACCATCATGCCATCCGAATCTGCGCTAGTTAGGTAAACCGTATCGGACTGAATAGTTTGTCGTATCGGAAGGCGAGACACTTTGTTGACCGATACTTTCTTCGCGAGGCTACGAATCAATGTATCAGATAAAAGTTCGTCATTCGTTTTGCGCATATAGGAAGGGTCGCTTACTTCAGAATGAGTCACATCTAATGCAAGCTTCATGGACTCAATTTCTAGATGAATTTTAATTACGTCGTTTGCGTGATCTAAGACGTCCTCGAGCTCATTTAGAATACCATTTGCGATTAAAACAGCAATACCTTGACTGCTTGGTGGAATTTCATGTAACTGAAAACCCTTATGCTCGGTTGTAATTGGGTCTGTCCACGTAGGGTCATGATCTTCAAGATCGTTGAGGCTTAATTTACCCCCATTTTTAAGGGAGTCATTAACCATAAGTTGCGCTAGTTCCCCGCGGTAAAAAGCCTCCCCATACGTTTTTGCAATCTCTTCGAGGGACTCGGCGTGATCAGGTAATCGAAAGCGTTCTCCAGGCATAGGAGTCCTGCCGTGGCGCGTAAAAATTCGCTGAAACTCATCAAACATTGCAAACCGATTAATTTGTTTTTTCCATTGGTCTGCAATGATGGGTGAGACGGAGAAACCGTCTCGCGCATAACGTATCGCTGGCTCGAATAAATCTTCAAATCTTAGCCGGCCAAAGCGGCGTGAAAGTGCGACCCATGAAGAGACCGCACCTGGAACGCTCACGGATTTCCAACCTAAATCCGGCATAGTTTTATATTGCTTAAAATCGCTGTGCTTCCATTTCTCCGGATATTTGCCAGCGGCATTTAATCCATGAATCTTTTGTCCGTCCCATATAAGACAAAAAGCATCTGAGCCGATACCGTTCATAGTGGGCTCCACAACCGTTAGCGTGATGGCTGACGCAATTGCTGCATCTACCGCGTTACCGCCTCGATGCATCATGGACAATCCAGCCTGAGCGGCTAGCGGCTGGGATGTAGAAACAATATTGTCTCCAAAGATTGCACTTCGATGAGCGTCGGGAAAAATAACCATGTCATGAGGGGTAGGTATTTGAAATCAACTATAATCTTGTTTTATTAATGATGCCAGACTAGATATTACTTGAGGGGCTTAAGTGGACATAGGTTATTGGATTCAGTTGTTAAGCCTTTATGCAATTCCTGCAGTGTTGGCGATTACACTTCATGAGGCGGCGCACGGCTACGCCGCAAAAAAATTAGGGGACATGACTGCCTATCAAGAGGGGCGAATCACCTTAAATCCTCTTAAACACATTGACCTAGTTGGTACGATAATTGTCCCGGCTGTCCTACTGCTAGCAACCGGAGGGAAGATAGCTTTTGGCTGGGCTAAGCCTGTGCCTGTTAATTTCGCGGCGCTGGGCAATCCTAAACGAGATATGCTTTGGGTTGCAGCGGCAGGTCCCGGAGCTAACTTAATAATGGCAATTGGATGGGCGTTACTATTTAAATTGACTTTGATTGCACCAGAAAATTACTTTAGCTCTCCCCTACTTGAGATGTCGAAGGGTGGAATTTTAATTAACCTGGTGTTAATGGTATTAAATTTAATACCGATACCGCCACTCGATGGCGGCCGGATTGCTATTAGCGCGCTACCGCATACTTTGGCATACAATTTAGCAAAACTGGAGCCCTATGGTCTATTGATTATCATGCTGTTAATGGCATCGGGTGCACTCAGTTCTTTCATGTATCCAATATTGGGATCAATTATTGGAATTTTGTCTTTCGTTTTTGGTATTTAAAGGAATAATTAATGTTTGATGACCGAGTTCTATCGGGGATGAGACCAACTGGCGCTCTGCACCTAGGTCACTACAATGGTGTTTTGGAAAATTGGTTGAAATTGCAGCATGAATATCAGTGTCTATTTTTTGTAGCTGATTGGCACGCCTTGACGACCCATTACGACTCTCCAGAGGTCATTGAGAATAACGTTTGGGATATGTTGATTGACTGGTTAGCTGCGGGCGTTGATCCCTCACAAGCCACTCTGTTTATTCAGTCGAAAGTGCCTGAGCATGCAGAGCTACATTTGCTTATGTCCATGATGACCCCTTTAGGATGGCTAGAACGGGTCCCTACATACAAGGATCAACAAGAAAAGTTATCTGAGAAGGACCTATCTACGTATGGGTTTTTAGGCTACCCGCTGCTTCAGAGCGCAGATATATTGATCTATCGTGCTAATCTAGTTCCTGTAGGTGAAGACCAAGTTGCTCATATTGAATTTACTCGAGAAATAGCGAGACGCTTCAATCATATATATGGAAAAGAGCCTGGATTTGAGGAAAAAGCGGAGCGCGCTGTTAAGCAGCTTGGTAGTAAACGTGCAAAGCTATATCGAGAACTTAAGAATCGATATCAAGAGCAGGGTGATGACTCAGCTCTCGATTCAGCTCGTGCTTTGCTTGAGGAAGCCGCAAATTTATCTTTAGGGGATCGTGAACGGCTCTTTGGCTACCTTGAGGGAGGAGGGAAGATGATTTTGTCTGAGCCTCAGGCTTTGCTGACAGCGGCTTCTAAAATGCCGGGTTTGGATGGTCAAAAAATGTCCAAGTCTTATAACAATACGATTTCATTGAGAGAAGATGCGACCTCAATTGAAAAAAAGATACGAACAATGCCAACGGATCCAGCTAGGGTAAGAAGAACTGATCCAGGTGATCCCGATAAATGCCCTGTTTGGCAACTCCACTGTATTTACTCTGAGGAAAATACTAAAGACTGGGTTCAAGAGGGGTGTAAATCAGCGGGTATTGGTTGTATTGAGTGTAAGCAACCTTTGGTGGAATCAATTGGAAAAACTCTTGCCCCTATTCGGGAGCGTGCACAAGAGTACATCGATGATCCTGCTTTGGTTCGGAATATTATTGCAGATGGTAACGATCGCGCGAGAAAACTAGCCTCAGAGACCATGAGGGATGTTCGTGAGGCGATGGGACTAGATTACAGCTAGCGTGTCTAATTTTTTTGGCGCATTAGTCTTTGTTGCTCGCGTTGCCAGTCTTTTTCTTTTATTACCGCCCGCTTATCATGTTGCTTCTTACCTTTAGCAAGACCAATGGACAACTTAATCCTTCCTTTAGAGTAATGAAGATCTAGAGGAGTTAAGGTATATCCGGATCTTTCTACTTTGCCAATGAGTTTTGCGATTTCATCACCATGCATTAATAGTTTTCTAGTCCTTACTGGGTCGGCGCTAACGTGTGTTGATGCTGAATTCAATGCGCTAATATGAGACCCAATGAGGAATAGTTCGCCGCTTCTGATAATTACATAAGATTCTTTTAGTTGACTACGGCCAGCGCGGATGGCTTTAACTTCCCATCCTTGCAGACATAGGCCTGCTTCGAATTTTTCTTCTATAAAAAAATCGTGATACGCTTTTTTGTTTTGAATAATACTCATTTATTGAAGATCCATTAGAGAATCGGTATGTTATTCCAAATGAACAGTTTATGCTTAATGTTTCGCAATGGTAATTGATCTTGTATGTCGACGGTAAAGAAATCTGCTCTTGTTAATCACTCTGCGGACCAGATCTACGATCTCGTTAATTCCGTGGATCGGTATCCAGATTTTCTTCCTTGGTGCGGGGGCGCATGCATTGATGAGCAATCTGAGTCACAGATGATTGCTGAAATTACTATTGGTTACAAAGGAATTAACAAGGCTTTTAAAACCAAGAATGAGCTACTTCGACCGACGCAAAGCTCGCCAGGCGGCATTAGGATGAATCTCTTAGAGGGGCCCTTTAAGCAACTTGACGGGCAGTGGACCTTTACGCCGCTAGGTGCTAATGGTAGCCGAATTGAGTTTGAGCTGCGTTATCAATTTTCAAATGTGCTGATGTCGAAATTGATAGGCCCAGTTTTTGATCGGATTGCAGAAACATTTGTTGATTCCTTTGTTCGACGAGCGGATGAGTTAGATGAGTGATAAACCTTTAATCGATGTTGAAGTTTTGTTCGTGACAGACATGGAGGAGCATTCAGAATTTCTGTCGGTCGACTCTGGAAGTACTATCGTCCAGGTGTTAGGAAAATCACGAGTCGCGTCTATTGCACAAAGTTGTTTGGGTATTCAGCCCTTGTCTATCGGTGTTTGGGGCAAGCGCATGAAGGTGACAGCGATTGTCGGTGATGGTGATCGCATAGAGATCTATCGTGACTTAATAGCGGATCCTAAAGAGCTGAGACGCAGTGGCCGCTTGATTTCCAAAAGAGTGCAGCGAAGCCCAACTTAGTCAAGTTATTCGCGATGTTCATATAAAGGTTGTTTTTTTTGTTCTAACCCTAAACTTAAAAAACGAATTGCCTTATTCGCCATTGCCAGGGCTCCTTGATGATTTCCTTCGTTCATAAATCTTTCGGCTTTCGATAAGTGCTCTTTTGCGATGGTCCAGACAGCTCCTTCACGTATTGCTCTCTCGTTAAGACCCCTCGCCTCGATTAGCGCTGCCTTAGCGTCTTCTTGAATATCTGATTGCGTAAACGCGCTCATTGCGAAGCATTGCGATAATAAGAACATGAAAGCTATGTGCTTGGTGGCATAAACCATAGAAAAATTAAGTCCTTGCATTACTATTTATCAAAAAACTCTGGGTGTCGTATAATAATGTCTTTGGACGGTTGATTTCAATGCGTGTACAGCAAAAGGCTTTAACGTTTGATGACGTACTTCTTGTTCCAGCACATTCTACAGTGCTCCCCAAAGATGTATCCCTTGTCTCAAATCTAACCCGAAACATTAGTTTGAATATTCCTGTCGTATCTGCAGCTATGGATACGGTCACTGAATCTCGATTGGCTATTGCCGTTGCGCTCGAGGGTGGGATGGGGATTCTTCACAAAAATATGTCTATTGAAGATCAGGCGCGAGAGGTGTCACGGGTTAAGCGTTTTGAAAACGGCGTTGTTAAGGACCCAGTTACTATAGCGCCTGACATGACAGTCGGAGCGGTGCTTGAACTGACCAAACAACATAAGATTTCGGGACTTCCGGTTTTGGATGGAAGGCGAGTTGTAGGACTCGTCACTAACCGAGATTTACGTTTTGAAAAAAATTTAGATCAACCGGTTAGCGAGATCATGACGGTTGCAGAGAAGCTAATTACCGTGGACGAACAGGCAACGAGTGAGGATGCAATAACGTTGATGCATCAACATCGTATAGAGCGTGTACTTGTTGTAGATGAGGGATTTCACTTGAAAGGGCTCATAACGGTGAAGGACATCCTAATGTCCTCGGAGTACCCCATAGCAGCCAAAGATATTCAAGGCAGCCTGTATGTTGGAGCAGCCGTTGGAACGGGCGAAGATACCGAGAAAAGAGTTGAGGCTTTAGTGGCTGCCGGTGTCGATGTTGTGGTGGTGGATACCGCTCACGGACATTCGCAGGGGGTTATCGATCGGGTTTCTTGGGTTAAGAAAAATTATCCAGATATCGATGTAATTGGTGGCAATATCGCAACAGCCGACGCAGCAAGGGCTTTGGCGGACGTTGGTGTTGATGCTGTCAAGGTAGGAATCGGTCCGGGTTCCATATGTACAACTAGAGTGGTGGCAGGGGTTGGAGTGCCACAAATTACCGCTATAGATAACGTTGCTAATGCGCTCCATAGAGAAAGCATACCTCTTATTGCTGACGGCGGTATTAGATACTCTGGTGATATCGCAAAAGCAATTGCTGCCGGAGCATCCACCGTAATGCTCGGTGGATTGTTGGCTGGTACAGAAGAGTCACCCGGTGAAATTGAGTTATTTCAAGGGCGCTCTTATAAGTCATATAGAGGAATGGGCTCTTTGTCTGCGATGCAAAAGGGATCCAGCGATCGTTATTTTCAGGATAGTTCTTCTACTGCAATAGATAAACTTGTACCCGAGGGTGTTGAAGGTCGTGTGCCTTATAAAGGATCAGTTGTAGCCGTCATACATCAACTGATAGGTGGGCTAAGATCATCCATGGGGTACTTAGGATGCGGCACTATTCCGCAGATACATGAAGGTGCGGCGTTTGTTCAAATTTCCTCATCTGGGATGAAGGAATCACATGTTCATGATGTTCAAATTGTTAAGGAAGCACCGAATTATAGGGTTGAGTAATTCCATACCGTATTTTCCAGACCTGACTCAAGCTTAACTCACATCAGAAGCATAAATAAATGCAAAAAAACAAGATTTTAGTATTGGATTTCGGATCTCAATATTCGCAACTAATTGTAAGGCGAATTCGCGAAATTGGCGTGTATTGTGAGCTTTTCCCTTACGATGCAGACGTTTCTAAAATTAGCGAGTATCAGCCAAAGGGAATTGTACTGTCAGGAGGGCCTTCTTCAGTTTACGACGATGACAGTAGTCCTACCGTTCCAGATTTTGTGTTTGATCTAGGTATTCCGGTTTTGGGTATTTGTTATGGGATGCAGACGATGGCGAATCAGCTGGGAGGAACTGTCATCGCTGCGAAAAAACGTGAGTTTGGCTTTGCTGAGATAAGAGCCAGAGGTCATTCAGAGTTATTGAGAGATATATCAGATCGCGCAAACCTAGAGAATCACGGCCTTTTGGATGTTTGGATGAGCCATGGCGATAAAGTTGTCGATTTGCCGAGGGGTTTCAAAATTATAGCCTCTAACGACTCTACGCCGATTGCAGGGATGGCTGATGAGATTAGAAATCTTTACGGACTTCAGTTCCATCCTGAGGTCACTCATACTTCTCAAGGTGCTGAAATACTCAAGCGATTCACTGTATCTATATGTGGCTGTATCGCGGACTGGAGTATGCCCTCATTTATAGATATCGAGGTGGCACGTATTAAGACTTGCGTGGGTGATGATGAGGTCATTTTGGGTTTATCCGGTGGAGTAGACTCTTCGGTTGCCGCGGCGCTCATCCAGAAAGCTATTGGTGCACAGTTGACATGCGTATTCGTTGATAATGGCTTATTAAGACTCAATGAAGCTGAACAGGTGATGGCTACTTTTAAGGAAAATCTGGGTGTTAACGTAATACATGTTGATGCGGCTGAGCGGTTCATGCACTCGCTATCAGGAGTAATTGACCCGGAAGAAAAGAGAAAGGTTATTGGTAAGGAGTTCGTAGATATTTTTCAAGAAGAAGCTGCGAAATTACCGAACGCACGATGGCTTGCACAAGGAACAATATATCCTGATGTTATTGAATCGGCCGGGTCGAAAACTAAAAAAGCGAAGACTATAAAATCTCATCACAATGTTGGAGGACTCCCTGATACGCTCAACCTGAGACTTCTCGAGCCGCTCAGAGATCTTTTTAAAGACGAAGTTCGCCACTTAGGTGTAGCGCTTGGTCTACCCAGAAAAATGGTCTTCCGACATCCGTTTCCTGGACCAGGGCTTGGTGTGCGCATCCTCGGAGAAGTTAAAAAATCATATGCTGATTGTCTAAGAGAAGCGGATGCGATTTTTATTGAGGAATTAGTGAAATCAGGGTGGTATGAAAAAACTGCCCAAGCTTTCGCTGTTTTTTTACCAGTTAAGTCCGTTGGAGTAATGGGAGACGGACGTACTTATGAGTATGTCGTGGCGCTCAGAGCAGTAGAAACTTCGGACTTTATGACGGCTAATTGGGCCCCTTTGCCTCACGAGTTACTGTCAAAAATTTCTACCAGAATCATAAATGAAGTGAGAGGTATTAACCGCGTTGTTTACGACATCTCTGGCAAGCCTCCCGCTACAATTGAGTGGGAGTAGTTTTTATTATTTAAGTAATTGATTTATAACGATTTATTACTTACACATTACTTTCACAGTCACAAATCAATCGTTGATTTCCTTAGTCTTTTTTCATACAGTCACACGCACTGTCGCAGTTCCAAAGACAAAGATAGTCACGCAACAACCACAGCAACAGACGACACCAAAAGACACAGAACGAACAGACTTCACACCTATTCGTCCACAACCACCGTTACCTAATCAACAAGATAGTAGAGAAAAACACTGAAAACACGCCAAAAGTGCACGGTTTGAAGCTGTTTGACTGTATGGTTGACACAGTGACTGACTGGCATAGTGAGACGCTGAGCAAATACTTTTGTCACAATACAACTCGTTACAGCAAGCGTAGAAAAACGTGCTGTTCATGCTCTCAACAAATCTATAGTATAAGACTGACACTTAACTTATGGAGGTGTGAGATGAAATCCTATGACGAATTGAAAGCTGAAATGGAAACAATCCAGTAGCAAATGGTTGAAGCTAAGAAGAACGAACGTGCTAACTCACTGAAAGAAGTAAAGCGCCTATGCAAAGAGTTTGGCTTTACTGCTGGGATGCTGAAAGGCTCGTTGGCTGAGGGGCGGAAGAAGCAATGAAGTTCTCAGAAATTGAACTTCCTTCCAATCGAAAGTTTGGATTTTTCTTTACATTCGTCTTCGTAGTAGTGGCAGCCTATTTCTATTACTCAGATAATGTAACGTGGGCATATTTATTTATTGTAGCAGCATTGTTATTTCTGCTTGTCACGCTGATAAAGAGCGATGCACTTCTACCTCTGAATAAGCTATGGATGCGGTTTGGACTCCTTCTTAGCGTGATAGTAAGCCCAATCGTCCTTGGGGTTATCTTCTTTGGGCTTTTCACACCATATGCTTTGATTATGAAAATTTTTGGGCGAGACGAATTGCGCTTAAAAATTAAGAAAGTTGAAACCCATTGGAAATCACGCTCTCAAACTATGCCTCAAACCGACTTCACACAACAATTCTGAGTAGGGAGGATTGCGATGGATTTTTTAAAAGAACTTTGGGCATTCTTACGTGTACGTAAAAAGCTATGGCTAGCGCCCATCATAATCGTAATGTTGATTCTCGGCGGCTTGCTGATACTTGCGCAAGGTTCTGTAGTAGCGCCTTTCATATACACACTCTTTTAGGAATGGCGCATGTATATCTTAGGTGTTTCTGCCTTTTATCACGACAGCGCGGCATGCTTGCTCAAGGACGGTGAGATTTTTGCTGCAGCTCAAGAAGAGCGCTTTACTCGTAAGAAACACGATGCCGGCTTCCCTACTCATGCAATTCAGTATTGTTTAAAAGAGGCTGGAATAGCAGCAAAGGATATCGACAATGTTGTATTCTACGAAAAGCCGTTTGTTAAGTTTGAGAGACTGCTCGAAACGTACCTAGCCTTTGCACCTAAAGGGTTTACAAGCTTCGCTAAAGCGATGCCAGTATGGATAAAAGACAAACTTTTTCAAAAATCAGCGCTCTTCAAAGAGTTGAAATCAACACTAGATAATGGGGTTGATTGGCGTGAGCGTTTGTTGTTCTCTGAGCATCACTTATCACATGCAGCGAGTGCATATTATCCTTCTCCCTTTGATAGCGCAGCAGTGTTAACGCTAGATGGTGTAGGTGAGTGGACAACAACATCTCTGGCGATTGGTAAAGGTAGTGACTTACAAGTCGTGAAGGAAATACACTTTCCACATTCACTTGGCTTACTCTACTCTGCATTCACATATTACACAGGGTTTAAAGTTAACTCTGGTGAATACAAGGTGATGGGATTAGCTCCATATGGAAAACCTCGCTACGCAGACTTAATACGTGAAAAACTCATCACAGTTGCTGAAGACGGCAGTTTCCAGTTAGATATGAGTTACTTTGATTACGCAACTGGTTTAACGATGACAAACAAGAAGTTTGATGCATTGTTTGGTGGTCCACCACGCACGTCTGAGATGGAACTTACACAGCGAGAAATGGATTTAGCAGCTTCAGTTCAAAAGGTGACTGAGGATATCGTACTCGAACTAGCCAGAGGAATAGCCAAAGAAACTGGTGAACGTAACTTATGCCTTGCTGGCGGTGTAGCACTTAACTGTGTTGTAAATGGCATTTTGTTACGCGAAAAAATCTTCAACAATATTTGGATTCAACCTGCAGCCGGAGATGCTGGTGGTGCATTAGGCGCTGCTCTATCAATTTGGTACCTTCATCACAATAAGGAACGTGTTACTGCAACCGAGCGTGATGCGATGAAGGGTGCTTACTTGGGCCCTGAGTTCACAGATAAAGAAATTGAGACTGAACTCGAAGCTTGTGGTGCAAACTTCAAAAAGCTTTCTGAGTCTGAAATGATTGAAGAGGTAGCGTCCGCATTAGCTGATGAAAAAGCGGTGGGTTGGATGCAAGGACGCATGGAATTTGGTCCAAGAGCACTTGGTGGGCGCAGTATCATTGCTGATCCGCGTTCGCCAGTCATGCAAAAACAACTTAACCTAAAAGTTAAATACCGAGAAAGTTTCCGTCCATTTGCTCCTAGTGTCTTAAGAGATGATTTAGGTGAATGGTTTGAGCATGAGACAGATAGTCCTTACATGCTTCTGGTTGCAGACGTTCAAAACGATAAACGTCGCTCTATGACTAAAGAAGAGGAAGCGCTCTTTGGTATTGATAAGCTGAATGTCCTGCGTTCCTCTGTTCCAGCAATTACGCACGTAGATTATTCTGCTCGTATACAGACAGTTCACGCTGATACAAACCCTAAGTACCATGCTGTTATCTCGAAATTCAAAGAGCAAACTGGCTGTCCACTTGTTGTAAACACGTCGTTTAATGTTCGTGGTGAACCAATAATTTGTACACCAACAGATGCGTTTAAGTGCTTTATGGGTACTGACATGGATGTATTATCTGTTGGGAATTATGTACTTTACAAAGAACATCAAGACAAAACGCTTAAAGAGAATTACGAGGAACGTTATGAGTTGGATTAAAAAATTTATCAATATTAAAAAGATGAGATCGATCACATTATCGTTAGTGTTAGTTTTATCTTCTATATTGATACCACTTTTTGCTGGCTCGTCGTTGGTTATATCAATTATTGGGTATCAGAATGTAACTTCCCAAGATATTGTTTTAGCTTGGGACCGCAATAATCACCGTAAAATGCTTAATAGTGTCGAAGGATTTTGCAGTGAATATAGCAACACTCTTCAACTTCATCCTTATTTTGCTGCCACTCACAACAAATGTATGCAACTCAATGAATTGCAATTACTTGGAAACCGATTGGATTGGGAAAATCAAAATATACATAGGGTTGGTATTTTTGGCGGTTCTGTCGCCTCTCAGTTCGCGTCTTATAACGTACCAGGTTATTTTCAAGAACTATTGAATCAGTGCATTAACGTTAAAGACAAGAATGTCGAATTCTCTGTCCTTAATTTTTCCGATGGTAGTTGGAAGCATCCATCGCAAAGTATCGGTTTAATCTTGTATGGCGATTATTTAGACACAGCGTTATCAATAGAGGGATTCAATGAACATTACATGATCGGTAGTAACATAGATTTGGCTCAACCCTCTAGTAATTTTGAAGTGGCTGCAAGGAACCTTAAACTTCAGGTTAAACTTAGACTGCTAGATGAAATGTTTGAGTTCTTTAAAGGGACTATATTTGAGAATTTAAGTGTCACAAAATTGTCACTGCTAACTGTGAGATCATTTTTGATTAATAGCATCAGCGTATCGCAAGGTGGTGCCGATGAGCATATTCTATTGCAAAATATGGCTACTTATAAACCTGCTAATGTAGAAAATATTGATCGCTATCAATCATTCGTTAGAACCTTTCTGAACATCGCTGGCGACAAGGGTATTCCAGCATTAGTGTTTTTACAACCCGCGCCGATTTATAAACCATTAACAAATGTAGAAAAAACTCTTGTTAGAAATATGAACTATGAAAAACAATACGAACAACTAAGGGGTTCTACCTTAATTTCCCCTAAATTTATAGATTTATCTGATTTGTTTAGTGATACTTCTGAGACCATTTTTGGTGATGATATACACTTCCTCCGCGGTCCGGATGATGATTTTGGCCGAACGCTCGGTGATAGAATGTTGAGTAAAGTTATAGTTGCAGAAATGTTGAAGGGTTACCCAGAAATATTCACGATTAAGGACTCATGTTTGGGTCTTTTCCCTGTTGCTGACTAATCGTCAGATTACAACCTTTGAGGGCTATCATCGATTACAAACAAAAAGTTTGATGCATTGTTTGGTTGTTCACCACGTGCGTCTGAGACGGAACTTCAGCAACGTTAAGTGGAAGTGATGTGTTTTTTGGCGCAGATGATGACTTTGCTATCGATACTGTTATTTTAAGCCCAAACGGGAATAGATTAGTAACCGCCGCTCTAATCAGTCACATTAGATGGCATTATATATGTAAATAAAAACCTTTGGATGACAGCCTTCGAACTCTGAAAGCACAATGCTTTTAGCTAATAAGGAGGCTGTTATGACTATACTTGATACACTAAATTTCGTTGCTTTTAATCCACTGCAAAACAACAATCCTATCGCAGTTCGTCGTCGCAAGCTGATTGCAAAGGTTGATGAACAAATCCAACTTGCAGCAAACAAAGACTATACACCTACGCAACACAAGTGGGTTGCTGACGAACATGGTAACCAACGCAAAGTTGAAGTTGCTAAACGTGTTAAGCGTTGGTGGGCTGCTAGTGTTGATGGAAAGATAAATCTTGTAGTGCGCTATGGAAGTAAGCCTTTAGAGTTTGCCAAAGGTAAGAATGCAATCGAGCTAGCTAGTGAAGCAGAGGTTGCTGATATGCTAGCTAAAGTGCGTGAAGCTGCTGAACTTGGTGAGTTAGATGCGCTTATTGAGACGCAAGCACAGTACGGCAGACGAGTGACACAAAAAAACAAGTGAACAAACGAACAGAAGAACGAGTATGGTTTTGGCACGTTCTTCGTCTTACAGTGTGTAACAAATGATTGCGTAAACTATTGAATTGCAATAGTTACAAAAGCGTAGGAAAAACGTGCAGAGTGTATGGTGAGTTACACACAAGTTACACATACACTTTATTGGTGAAGTAAGTAATTGATAAATAATGGAATAAAACATACGTTACTATTGAGTGGGAGTAGTTATTTTATTCTAAGGTATTGATATTAAACAATATTTAACTTAAACATTAGTTTCATATAAAAAATCAAACGTTGACTTAACTGAAGTTTTCTTACTTATTTTAGGTGTTGCTTGAGTGTCAGCTTCGCTAACACTACTTGTGCCGTTTGTTCTTTCGTATTCGCTCAATCCCAAACAACACAGCGTATTAATCTTCTTATCGTTATTTATGTGGCTTCATGATGAGCTCGTGCGACAATTTTGTCTTGAGCAAACGCATCGCACAAATTGCGAGCGAGCTCCTGTGTGTTCAAGCGGTTCGTTTGTATCACGACAATGCATTATCCAAAGAGCCCGGCTGTAGGCGCACACCCTGGCATTATGACTACCACCACTTTCCCATCGACAGTCAAAATGTTTTTACTGCATGGATTCCATTGCAACCCATCCCAAGGGAAATGGGACCGCTTACTTTTGCAGCGGGCATAGTAACCTACAAACTTGTTAAAGACCTGGCTTCTAACAAGTTTGATTCCAGCGACGGCAAGCAGCTAAGCCAAATCTTTGCGGATAAGCTTATTCCCGTTGATGATGGTAGCTTCGATTTAGGCGAAATCAGTTTTCACCATACCTTGTCGTTTCATACTGCCGGGGCGACTAGAACTAACGAATCCCGCATGGCATTAGCGACAACCTATTTTGAAGACGGTGCGCGTCTTGTCTCGAGTCCGACCATGATTTCAGGTGAGTTTCACAAATTTATGCCGGCAATCGAACCAGGAGATATCATCGACGGTGAATACAATCCTGTATGCTATTCACGCATTGATTTACTCGCAAAAGAGAATGTTATGAATAGGTCTTTATGAGTCAGTCTGAAAAACAAACATTCGGTTTTAGTCATGCGGATTCACCACGTGTAATGACTATGATCGCGCTTATTATCGCAGGAGAGGCTATATTCTCCCTACCGTTTCACGTAACCCGATTCTTTCGTCCCACATTCTTGGAAGTTTTTGAGTTTAGTAACATGCAGTTGGGGCTTGTCCAAGCTTCCTATGGCGTGATTGCAATGTTGGCGTATTTTCCGGGTGGGCAGCTCGCCGATACGTTTTCTGCGCGCAAACTCTTAGCCGCGTCGCTGATCGCGACAGGGTTTGGCGGACTCTACTTCGCGCAGATTCCAACTTATCAAGGCCTGCACTTACTCTTTGGCTTTTGGGGGTTTACCACCATCCTGTTATTTTGGGGCGCGCTGATTCGTGCCACTCGCGAGTGGGGCGCAGACTCGGCCCAAGGGCGCGCCTTCGGCATATTAGATGGTGGCCGCGGGTTATTCGCGGTGTTGATTGGCGTGATCGCGGTTTTTGTTTTACGTAGCTTTTTTCCCGACGATGTGGCAATGGCCACTGATGTTGAGCGTATTTTGGCGCTTCAGTATGTGATTTATTGTTATACGTTTTTCACTTTTTTGGCAGTGCCTTTAGTTTGGCTGTGCGTGCCCGAACCGGCAGTGGGTCTAGTAAACGCGAATTTATTCGCCAACAGGCCAGGCCTGTTGCGGCGTACGATCGATGTCATGAGATTACCAACCGTTTGGTTACAATCACTCATCATTGTAGCGGCCTACGTGGGGTACAAGGGTATCGACAATTATTCTCTGTTTGCCTATACCGCTTATGCGTTAAATGAAGTTGAAGCCGCTGAGTTGACTGCCTATAGCGTTTGGATACGCCCTCTTGCTGCCGTTTGTGCTGGTCTTCTGGCGGACCGTATTTTGCCGTCTAGGGCAACAGCCTTATGCTTTGCACTTATGATATTTTGTTTTGGGTTTCTCTCTTTAGATACCCCAAATGTGTCCCTGATTTGGATTCTGTTCGCCAATGTGATTGTCACTAGTGCCGCCGTATTTGGGTTACGCGGTATCTATTTTGCGATGTTAGAGGAGGGTCATGTGCCAGCCCTCGAAACGGGCACCGCGACAGGGCTGGTTTCTGTCATTGGTTTTACGCCGGATATTTTTATGGGCCCTATGTCCGGATGGATTTTGGACCGCTCTCCGGGTTTGCAAGGTCATCAAGACTTTTATCTTCTGATGGCTTGCTTCGCTTTTCTCGGACTACTTGCAAGTGTGTTGTTTGGTCGTATCGCAAGAAAGCCTGCGCGCAGCTGAACCAAAAGTGCAATCGAGCAACATTCGACTAGCAAGCGACTCACAACTAGATGCAAAAAAACAATATAAGCCGGGAGAAAAAATACCATCGATGAGAGCGTTCGCAAACTTGGTGTTGAGCTTGGATATGCTGTAAGTCGACGTTTGGCAACAATAGCCACGCACATACAAGACTGGCTCGGCCTCTTAGGTAAAGACACAAAGTTCACAGAAATAGAACGCACTGACTGTGAAAACTTTTTTTATCATCATTCTTGGTGTAATCATAAAATGTCGAAGGCTTTGGGGAACCAAATTACGCTTTTCCCTCTCTCATGATCCGATAGTTAGAAGGCTGGAGAGTTTTTCTTCAGTCATTGATCGGCACATTTGCCAAAAGGAACCTTCATGATTCGTAGATTATTTATTGCTGCCATTTTAGCAGCCACTTTTTCAACTTCGGCTTTAGCTGGCCACCATGGTGCGAAAGACATTGTTGATACAGCAGTTAAGGCAGGCAGTTTTAATACGCTAGTTGCTGCACTAAAAGCAGCTGGACTTGTTGACGCATTAAAGGGCGATGGCCCGTTTACCGTCTTTGCCCCTACTGATGACGCTTTTGCAGCCTTGCCAGCGGGTACAGTTGAGAGCCTTTTAAAGCCAGAAAACAAAGAAGATTTGGTAAACATACTCACCTACCATGTGTTGCCTGGTAAAGTTATGTCCAGCGACATCGCAGGAAAATCTCTAGAGGTGGAGATGCTGAATGGCTCAACGGCAAAAGTAAACGCCACGTCTGGTGTCATGGTGGAAAACGCTAATGTTATTACGGCCGACATTGAAGCAACAAATGGCGTCATTCACGTCATCGACGCAGTAATTATTCCAGCGAAGTAAAAAGACAGCCTCGCAGAATATTCAATTCTGCGAGGATTGCTTTTATTCAGCAGCATTTGTCTTTCAAAATTTGCTCAACACCTGCCAGCTGGGCTTAATTCCTCATTAAAGCAGCCACCGTTTATCAAAACTCACTTGTGTGATGTTCCTTCAGTATAGGCCCATGTGGGCCCATTCCCGATTCTGTGCGGACTAGAACGCGGGAAAATCATAATACAATCTCAATCTCTGACTCCCCAAAAACCATAGAAGCGCCCGAACTAATCGAAAGCGAAGCCGCTTAGCGCACCGGGAAACATGGGTCGCCATTCATTTGGTCTATCGGTGATCATGATCCTTTTGCACGTGTGGTACTTGCACTAATTGGGCTGGTGGGAAAAAAATGATCGTAACACCTGCTCTCATTCTATGAGCGTGGGCCGCTGATAATCTGTTAGGCGACGGTTTGTCAGAATTTGTGCACGACAGTATCAACTATAGAGATTAGCGTGATTTGATGGGGGATATCCTGGAATGAGCTCAGGATATCCTCCGAGCCTAAAAATTATATTCTATTTGGTATATATCATACTGAACGTGAGGATCATCGCTCTTACCTGGAGGTACTAAAATGTTACCTCGCATAACAAATACAGCCTCATTCACCCAGGCATATTTTTCTGATTTTGTCTTTAAGACAGGCACACCGATCCAGTAGGCCATGCCTTCACCGGCTGTCATCGGATCACCATTACCCCAAAGATCTCCGCCACTTTCATCAAGGCGAAGTCTTCCACGATATTCATAAAGAATTACTGATCCATCATCCATTAAAACGCTGCAATGAACATTCATTGCAATAGTTCCGCTGTCTCTTTGCTCTCCCCATTCACCGCAGGGGTTAATAGCTTTACCGCTACCCATTCCAAAAAACTCTAGTTTTGTGTCCCCTACATTCAAATTCCATACGTTTAGGCGATCCTCCACAAAGGCATTTTGTCCTAAACCCACCTTCCAGGTACCAACTAGCTTAAGGGTAGGCGCTTCCTCCGCTGAAAGTGCTGAATATGAAAACGTCAGAAAAGCTAACGTTAATATGATGCGTCCCATCTATCTATCTCCTCATTTGAGTAATTTAAAAATAAAAACATTAATTATATTGACTTTATCAGAAAAATAAAACGTTATGTTTCTTACTGTATGCAGACTTTTAGATTTTTGAATCAATAACAATAGCTCGCTAAATCAACGGTTCTTTTTAATAGTTTGGTATTAGTATTCTTAAATTACATCTACGCCCAACTCATACCAATAGCGCCACTTAATTTAGGTGGATGCCCCAGCTTCGTCGTAAGATATATCGATAGAGATTTCAGGGAATGGCGGTTAAACGTGGCACAACACTTTGAATGCTTTAGGCTTCCCTGTTTCATAATGGCCAGGATATCGATCACGAATCAAATATTACTTAATACGAGAAATTAGACTATTTGGTCACTATAATTAAATTGCAGTGTGCATCCTGTTTTAATTTATTTTTAATCGATCAATCACGACTCAAAAGAATTAAAGGGAAATATGGGTAATTCGATATATAAAATTGGAATTCTTGTTTTTCCAGGCGTAACTCAACTTGACTTCACGGGACCTGCTGAAATCATGGCGCGCATGCCAAACACCAAGGTTTCTCTTGTTTGGAAAACTTTAGACCCAGTGAAGAGCCAATTCGGGTTGAAATTTCACCCTGACGTTAAAATTTCTGAAAATGTGCAGTACGACTTAATTCTAGTTCCCGGTGGTTTTGATTGCGCGCGTCTTATGATTGATCCAGATATTTTGGCGTGGCTTCAACACCAATCAGAATCGGTAGAGTACTTGACGAGTGTTTGTACGGGTTCTCTGGTTTTGGCGGCGGCGGGACTGCTCAATGGCTATAAAGCCGGCTGTCACTGGGGTTGGATTGAGCATTTGAGTAAGTTTGGGGCAAACCCTACCCGGGAGCGAGTGGTAATTGACCGTAACCGTATTACCGCGGCAGGAGTTACGTCTGGCATTGACTTCGGGCTGGAGGTGGTAAGGCGTCGATATGGTCTGAATCTGGCCGAACAGATTGCTCTGAGTATCGAATACGATCCTTCGCATGTTTCTGGCGGAACTCCAGAGACAGCGAGGGCGGAGATTGTGGATAGCGTTAAAGGAAGAATTACAAACTTAAATAAGTCTGAAGGCTATATTCACATGATTGATTACGCAGCTCGTAATTTCTCGTTGACTACCCTTAAACCATGGAACTGAGACAAATAGCAACGGTCGGATTCTAGCTCGTAATATCGAATGTGAGAGAGTAAAATTGACTTCGTCAGCTATTGAAAATACATAGCTTAAAATCGTTGTGATGGTGGAAGTTCGTTTTGCGACAAAAACAGAAAGGGTTATTTATGTCTAAACATAGCGCTTTAGAGAAGTTCGGTCGATCAGGTAATCCA
Organism: Burkholderiales bacterium; assembly: GCA_028379895.1. GTDB lineage: Bacteria > Pseudomonadota > Gammaproteobacteria > Burkholderiales > Eutrophovitaceae > Eutrophovita. The sequence continues at coordinate 130,011 of JAOEKQ010000003.1, read as the reverse complement.
GCGCTGAATGCTGCAACTTTTAGTGAAGCTGCGCGTCAGACTGGTGGCACCTCCGGGGACAGAGCCACGATGTCATTAGAGGGCACTGTAAACAAAACCGGAATTCTCCTGCTCTTGGTGGTGCTTTCCGGTGCGTGGACGTGGAATTTATTTTTTGATAGTGGTAATGCCTCAACCGTAATGCCCATGATGATCGTTGGCGGTATAGGCGGCTTTATTTTTGCTTTAATCACTATTTTTAAAAAGCATTGGTCCGGATTAACCGCACCGATTTATGCTGTTTTGCAAGGTTTGTTTCTGGGTGGTATTTCAGCAATATACGAATCCCAGTTCGATGGTATTGTTATTCAAGCGGTCGGCTTGACTTTGGGTACGCTATCGTCCCTCTTGGTTTTGTATAAAACTGGTCTCGTTAAGCCCACTGAAAACTTTAGGCTGATGGTGACCTCTGCCACCATGGGCATTGGATTACTATATCTTGTCAGCATGATTATGAATATGTTCGGTTCAAGTATCGGGTTTATTCACTCCAATGGTTTGTTTGGTATCGGATTTAGCCTTTTTGTCGTTGCGATCGCTGCATTAAATTTAGTGCTGGACTTTGATTTTATTGAGCAAGGATCAGAGCAAGGTGCGCCAAAATACATGGAGTGGTTTGGTGCATTTTCGTTAATGGTGACATTAATATGGTTGTATCTAGAGATGTTGCGTTTGCTGGCGAAGATGAGAAGCCGCTAGTGGACTTCAACACCCTGGTGTTTGGTGGACTTGCCGTTGTCTCACTTGCTATTTTCCTGTTTATTGGCCGCTTTAAAGCTTTTAAAAGTCAGCGGGAACGAGACGACCGGATAGATTGGAGTAAGCGACAGTTTTCATTATGGAAAATCGCTCTATATAGCCTTGGGGTAGTGCTGGCTATTGTATTGGTAACGCAAGTGTTGTGATGTTTCACATTTTTTCGGCGAGCCGAATTTTAAATTATGAGGTAAAAAGTTAATGGATAATATTCCGCTGTTTATAAACGGTATGACGGTTGGCGTAGTCATATTTCAAACTGCTATAGTGGCGCCTTCGGTTTTTACCGCGCTGGCTGGCTCTGATAGTTCAGTATTTCTACGAACTGTGTTCCCTAGATTTTTTATTCTGTTGGGAGCGCTTGGTGTAGTGGCTAATATTGTGGCAATTGTGACGCAAGATGAAAAATCTATAATCATATCCGGCGCTACGGTGGCACTAGCTGTTTTTGCGTACCTGCTCATCCCAATGACCAATAAAAGCCGCGACGAGGGCCGTGAGAAATCTTTCAAACGATTACACTTGGCCAGTGTACTTTTGACTGTAGGTATTCTCTTTTTAAATATCGGTGGCTTGCTGTTTTAGAGCATCAATAATTTCTTATGCAATGTCTTTCGTAAGTTCTGATGAAAGTTAAAGTTAATTTTCTTGATAAGTTGCGTCTTGAGGCTAAGTTTGAAGACTTCACAGTTATCACTGACCAGCCGATTCGTTACAAGGGCGATGGGTCGGCTCCGAGTCCCTTCGATTATTTTTTGGTCTCGTCAGCCTTATGCGCTGGTTATTTTGTAAAGCTTTATTGCGATACACGTAATATTTCAACTGACAATATTCACCTATCTCAAAATAATGTTATCGATCCCGAAAATCGATACAAACAAGCACTTCGAATAAATATCGAACTACCTCCTAGTATTGCCGAGTCGGACCGGCGAGGTATTTTGCGTGCGATTGAGCGCTGCAGTGTTAAAAAAGTAATACAAGAAAATCCTGATTTTATTATCCAAGAAATAGATCAGTTGGATATTGGCAATCAATCATTGCTTCAAATGAACTTTTCATCTGAGAAGAGTACTTTTATCAATGGCAAAGATCTCCCACTGGAACGAACCATCGCTAACATGTCGACGGTTCTATCCGATTTGGGCATTGAAATTGAAATTGCCTCGTGGCGTAATATCGTTCCCAATGTATGGTCTCTGCATATTCGTGATACTCAATCACCCCTGTGTTTCACGAATGGCAAAGGAGCCACTAAAGAAAGTGCATTAGCATCAGCATTAGGTGAGTATATAGAGAGGTTGGCGAATAACCACTTTTACTCTCAATATTTCTGGGGCGAAAATACTGAGTCCTTAGATTTTGTTCATTATCCAAACGAGCGCTGGTCAAAACCCCTCCCTGGGGATTTAGTGCCAATGGATATTTTGGATGAGCATTGTTTAGCGCTTTATGATCCAGATGGAGATCTGAGAGCCAAGCACCTAATGGATATGAACTCTAGCAGTACTCAAAAAGGTGTGTGCTCAATTCCATTTGTTCGGCATTTAGATGGACAGGAAATTTTTTTTCCTATCAATTTAATCGAAAATCTATATGCAAGCAATGGAATGAGTGCAGGCAATACTGTTGCTGAAGCCCAAGTACAGTCTCTATCGGAAATTTTTGAAAGAGCCGTAAAGCGTGAAATTCTAGAAAGGGAAATTACGCTCCCTGATGTACCTAATTCAGTGATAACAAGATATCCCAAAATTTATGAAAGTATCCAAGATTTAGAATCAAAGGGTTTTCCTATTTTGATAAAGGATGCGTCTCTAGGTGGCGTTTATCCTGTTATGTGTGTCGTACTAATGAACCCACGGACTGGAGGAGTTTATGCTTCCTTTGGCGCACACCCTAGTTTTGAAATTGCCCTGGAGCGAAGTCTTACTGAATTACTTCAAGGACGAAGTTTTGAAGGATTAAATGATTTACCTCGCCCAACATTCAATAGTAATGCAGTGACTGAGCCTAATAACTTTGTTGAACATTTCATTGATTCAAGTGGTGTCGTATCTTGGCGTTTCTTCAGTGATAAACCTGACTATACATTTGTAGAGTGGAGTTTCTCCATAAGTGATAATACCTCTACCTCTCAGGAGGTTGCTATGTTATTTAATATTCTCTCCAGTCAGAATAAAGAGGCTTATGTCGCAACGTATGATCATTTTGGGGCGATAGCTTGTAGGATATTAGTGCCCGGTTATTCTGAGATTTATCCGATTGAGGAGTTAATCTATAGCAATACAAATGAAGCACTTTTATTTCGCTCTGATATCTTGAATTTACATGCTTTGAGTGATGATAGGCTGGTGAAGTTGCTTAAGCGTTTATATAACAGTGAATTAGATGATTATTCCGATATCTCAACGTTGATAGGCATAGCTTTTGATGAGAACACAGTTTGGGGGCAATTGACTGTTCTGGAGTTAAAACTTTTAATTCACCTAGCCTTAAAACAATTAGATAAGGCCCTCGAATTAGCTAGAGCGTTTCTTCAATATAATGATAATACGGCCGATCGTGGGTTGTTCTACCAGGCATTGAGTGTTGTTTTAGAGGTATTACTTGATGATGAGTTAACGTTAGATCGCTATGCTACTAACTTCCGGCGAATGTTTGGTCATGGTCGCATGGACGCGGTAATGGGTTCAGTCAATGGAACAATTCGATTTTTTGGCTTAACTCCAACGAATATGAGATTAGATGGTCTAGATCGACATAACCGGTTGATTGATAGTTATAAAAAAATACATAAAGCGCGTGCGAGTGCATTGAAATAGCCAGATATTAGGTATTTGAACACGGCAGGCGTAGCCAGGATATTGATATTCAACAAATTCTCATTGAGAATCGTAACTAATATTAGGTATTAGTAAAATTAGAAAAAGTGTTCTCATGGAAAGGGACCTCTTTTTATATAGGGAGACTTACACATGCCATTCTTCAGCGTGGACCAGCACAGGATTTTTTATACGGACACTGGTGGCGATAAACCAGCGTTAATCTTTAGTCATGGTTTTTTTCTTGATCAAAGTTCATTTGAATACCAATACGATTACTTTCGTGAAAACTATAGATGTATAGGCTGGGACGAGATGGGCTTTGGACAGTCTACAACAGCAGACAACTATTCATACTGGGATTCGGCGGAGGTAATTTTGAGGTTAATGGACCATCTATCTATTAACAATGCGACTTTTGTTGGCGTCAGTAAAGGAGGGTTCATCTCTTTAAGGTGCGCGCTTAGTGCGCCCCATCGAGTGAACAGCTTGGTTCTTATAGGTTCAGAAGCTGGGATATTCGATCAACAGCAAAAATCAGAATTTGCTGACCTCATTTCAGCTTGGAGGGAATTAAACTCAGAGGAACTATCAGAAGCGATGTCAGCAATAGGAGAGACGTATTTTGGCTCGGATATAAATCAAATATCAAAGTGGAAGGATATCTGGTGTAACCAGGACCGCTCTTGTGTAAATTTCCCAGGACATGCTTTGCTCAACCGTGACGACATAACCGATAGATTAAAAGATATCGCATGTCCGACTTTTGTAATTCACGGCGGTGATGATAAGGCCATAGATGTTTCAAAGGCTAAAGTCATGGCATCTGGTCTCCCCAACAGTCAATTTTTATGTATAGAGGGCGCGCCGCACGGGCCAAACGCGACCCATGCTAGCGTTGTTAACGAGGTAATTGAGGGATTTTTGGCAAAAATGGTTGAACAATGATGAGCGCTGTCGAATTGCGACGCTCGCTTTCAGATGAATTACATGCTCGGGCGTTCGATAATTTTTCGGGTGCTGGACGGTTTGTCCGATTTGTTTATCTTATCGAAGAGAATGCCGCTTTAATCGTGGATTATGTCGATGAATGGCTAGAAGGCATGGGGCAGGCAACGATACCTCCCAAGAGTAAGTTTGCCACTTTTAATTTAGGTAATTATTCACTAGATTTTGAGAGACACACTGAGTTTATTTCAATCAGTTTTATTCAAAAGACTGATTCAGTCGCAATGGGACTATTACCCGGTGCTTACGACGCACGGAGGGTTGATCTGCCATTAGAGTGGGCGCACCAATCTCCAGGGAAAGTGTTTCATGCGATTTGGTTAGAAGTTGGAGGGGAGCCGCCGGCAGAACTGACGGAACAAAAGATGCTCCAATCGATGCAAGCGCGGGCAGTTGCTGCGAATCAATTTAGTGACGGTGCGGCCCAAGTATATTTCGCATTCGATATCGACTCAGCTGGATTTTCCAGAGTAGCGCTCTTTAATAAGAGCATGGTAGCAAGTCGCCTTGGACGTGCTGTTCAACGCATTATGGAGCTAGAGACGTACCGATTACTCGCACTTTTAGGTTTTGCGACTGTAAGAGAGTATGGGGCTACGCTCGATTCGATTGCAAGGCGTGTTGGAGAGATCACAAATGAGCTTGCAGAACAAATCAAACAGCCTGAAAGTCACGTTGAAGATATGCTATCGAAACTGTCAGCGCAAGCAGCAGATTTAGAAAATATCTATTCGAATGCTTCATATCGTATGGCGGCAACTAAAGCCTATGACAGCATTGTCGAGAATCGCCTTGATGGGTTGAGGGTTAGCCGTATCGAGGGTTTTCAGGGGGTTAAGGGGTTTCTGAATCGTCGGATGCTGCCCGCGATCGATAGCTGTCGCGCTTTCTCAGAAAGGTTGCGTAGACTATCTGAACGTATTAGCCGAGCAGGTGATTTGTTGCAAACACAGACTGAAATGATTATCCAGCGTCAGAATCAAGACCTATTAATTTCAATGAATAGGCGTGCGAAAACCCAACTGAGATTGCAACAAACCGTTGAGCGTTTATCGATAGCAGCGGTCACGTACTACGGAGTCGGGCTCGTAGGATTTGTCGGCACTTCGCTACCATTAAATACGTGGGGTATCGATCTTGTGGTACTCAAGGCGCTATCTATTCCTGTTATTGCCGGTTGTGTTTGGTTAGCAATTCGTCAAGTTAAAAAAAGCGATTAATCATAATGCGGATTCTTCGCTGACAGATTAATTTTTGTCTTTAGCGTGAATGCTCCAAACATTGGTATGAATACTTTAAATGCATACGTAATAAAGCGAGATCCTAATGCGAAATTATATTGAATCGATAGTACGGTTTCGATGGGCGGTCGTTGTGGTTATTTTAGGATTGACATTTTTCTTTATAAAAAATCTCGGTAATCTTACAGTCATCATTGATCCGAACACCATAGTTCCGCAATCACATCCTTTTGTGTCGACTACTGTGGAAATTGAGGAAGTTTTCGGTTCTAGGTACGTAGCTGTGATTGGTATTACTCCTAAAGAGGGAGATGTTTTCCAGCCTGCAGTCCTAGCAAAAGTACAACGTATTACACAGAAACTTAGTGAGACGCCTAGGGTCGTTCAAACGAATCTTTTATCAATAGCCGCATCTAGAGCAAAGGATATAAAAGGTACTGAAGAGGGGATGCAAGTCAAGCAAATCATGGAGGAAGTACCTACCTCAGCTGAAGGTCTAGCAGCATTAAAAGATGCTCTCATACGTAATGACGCATACATTAACTCAGTGGTTTCTGAAGACTTCAAAACCTTAACAATACTTGCTGAAGTTAGGGATGCTTCTGCTGCGGATAAAAAAGAGGGACGTGTCGGATTTACTTACGTGTCGGATCGAATTAATGAAGCTGTGGACCCGGAACGTGATGAATCAGTCACCATAGAGGTAACAGGATATCCACCATTCATTGCCCTAATTGAAAAATTTGCTGAACGCACGCCATTATTATTGATGATAGCGATTATTGTAATTGGTATCATCCATTTCGAAGCATTCAGGACGCTACAAGGGTTGATACTGCCATTGGTGACGCCGATCATAGCGGTTATTTGGGCGTTAGGCTTTATGGGGTTGGCAAGAGTACCCTTGGATATATTCAATACTTTGACACCCATCCTAGTTCTTGCTGTGGGGGCCGGTCATGCGGTTCAGCTGTTGAAACGATATTACGAGGAATATAATATTGCGCAGCCTGGCGGCGCGGAATACACGAAAACAAAATTTTTTGATGCAAGTCGAATACTAGGGAAACTGTCCCCATTGATGCTTGGTGTGCCAGTTGTTTGGGGTCTGATTCAAGGATATCAAACGGGTGAGCTGAGTGATGGTGTTGCCGCAGTACTTCGTATCGGTTCGATATCGCTAATTCCAGTATGGATTTTCTTCCTTTGGGCGACGACTCGGTTGATCATGTATGTGTTTGATCCTAAGAGTATCGTTACCGATAAAAAGAGTATAGCGGCCAATCGCCAGGCAGTTATTGACTCAATTGTGAAAATTGGTCCAGTCATGCTGACGGCTGGAATGGTAGCATCGTGTGGATTCTTTTCATTGATGGTGTTCGATATAGTTTCTATCCGAGTTTTTGGAGTCTTTTCTGGCGTTGGAATTCTTAGTATTCTGATCGTTGAAATGACGTTAATTCCTGCTCTCAGAGCAATTCTACCGCCTCCTAGCAGAGGAGAAACAGATCTTGAGCGTGAGGAGAGAGTATGGGACAAAATTACCGGTTTCTACGCAAATACAATCTTAGGACCAAATAGGAAACACGTTTTTTCTATCGCTACGGTGTTAATCGTTGTGTCTCTGTATGGCGCTTCAAAGTTAACTATTGAGAGTTCACTAAAAGGTTACTTCTCACCAGATCTGGAACTTATGAAAAGCGACAATTCATTGAATGAGCGAATGGCTGGTACGAATAACATCTACTTGATGTTCGACGGCGATGAGCAAGATGCCATCAAAGATCCTGAGGTTTTAAAAGCAATGGATGAATTAGCTCAATTTATCGAAACTGACCTTAACGTAGGTAAAGTTCTTTCGATAGCTCAGTTTATCAAACAGATGAATAAATCAATGAACGCAGACGATCCTGAGTTTTATCGTATACCAGACAACAGAAATACAGTCGCCGAGTACCTTCTGATTTACTCTATGTCTGGCTCGCCGGGGGACTTTGACCCGTATGTAGATTACGACTATCAGTTAGCTAATATGGTGATATTTACACACAGTGACAATACGGCAGATATGCTTAATTTATGGGGCAATATACAAGCTTTTGTGAATGATAATTTCCCCTCGACTGTTACGGTGAATGTTGGAGGTAGTGTCGCGCAAAGTGCTGCCTTAGCAGAGGTCATTGTCAAAGATAAGCTGCTTAATATTGCGCAAATTGCTGGAGTAGTATTTTTATTTGCTTCGATTATTTTCAGATCACCGGTAGCAGGATTACTGGTAATTACTCCATTGCTTCTCGCAGTTTTAACAAATATGGGCTTAATGGGGATTCTTGGTTTGAGTCTAAATATCCCTACTGCTTTGGTGTCATCTCTAGCCATCGGAATTGGAGCTGATTATGCGATCTATATGCTATTCCGTCTTCGTGAGGAACTCGTAAAGGGTACCGAAGTAGATGAAGCCTTCCGTAAGGTTCTTCGAACAGCTGGTAAGGCATGTTTGTTCGTGGCATCTGCTGTTGCTGGAGGTTACGCTGTACAAGCATTCTCACGTGGGTATTACCCTCATACTTGGACAGCTATTTTAATCGCCACCGCAATGATTGTAAGCGTCACAGCAGCGCTCACGGTAATGCCAGCCTTGATTCTTAAATTTAAACCAAAATTTATCTTTGACGGACTAAAAAAATGAGATTAAACGTCAGCGTAATTACGATTTATGTATTAGTTGGACTTCTCGGAGTAATGTTTTTGTTTGCTTCACCTAGCAGCTCTGCTCAGACTGCAGTCGAAATCATGGAAAAGAATTTTGTTATTACGAAGGTTACCGACTCAGAATCGGAAGCCACATTTATTTTACGAAATAGATCGGGTAAAGAGCGGGTACGTAAGACCTTCGGGACAACAAAATTGAAAGATAATGGAATAGACAACATGAGAATGACCCGCTTTATTGAGCCTACCGATGTCCGTGGGATGGTCTCATTACTCGTAGAGCAATCTGATAAAGATGATGATATCTGGCTGTATTTACCGAGCATGAAAAAGGTTCGCAGACTTGTATCAAGTAATAAAAGAGACAGTTTTGTCGGAACAGACTTTTCCTATGGAGACGTAATCGGACATAAGGTTCAGGATTGGGAGCACTCTATTATAGGAGAGGAAGTCGTTGATGGTTTTGAGTGCTTCATCATAGAGTCATTGCCAAAAAATAAACAAATAGCTAAAAACTCGGGATACTCAAAGCGCATAGCCTGGATCCAAAAAGATACTTTTGTAACGAGAAAATCTGACATGTACAACTTGTCCGGTGCTTTATACAAGCAAATGAGCTTTAAAAACATAGAACTCGTCGAGCCCAATAAAAATAGATGGACTGTAAGAGAGTTGCGAGCGACTAACCTTATATCAGGACACTCAACACTCATAAAGGTGGATAAGTTACAAGTTAATGTCGGTGTTAAAAGCTCGTTCTTCACCACACGCTACATGGAAAGTGAATGAGCAGTGATTTTTTCCTGACAAACAATAAACGACCCCCTGGTTTTTGGCTCGTTTTATTTTTAATTTTGCTTCTTAAGACACCTGTTTGTTTCGCGCAAGAACTTAAAAATGATCGACTTGACGCACTATTACTATCACCAAAAGGGGACACAAGGGGGTGGTCCTCGAATCTCAACGACTATGGCGTAACTGGTTCTTTGCGCAGTAGTTACTGGTCCTCTAATCGGTTAAGTGACAGCGATAGTCACTTCTTTGCCAGCTCTGTGTGGCTGAAATTAGACAAACGCTTAAGAAGAGGCTTAACGATGTATTTGGAGACCTATGCATATGATGAAGATACATTCGGAAAAGGCAACGTTGATAGCTATATGAAAGAGGCTTACCTTCACTTTAGATCGGGAGACTGGGACTATCGACTGGGTCGGCAGATCGTGGCATGGGGAAGGGCTGATCGACTTAACCCAACCGATAATTTAACACCTCGCGATTTCACGCGCCTATTCCCAGAGGTTGACGAAGATCGGTTCGGTACCGAGGCAATAAAAATAAGCAAAATCTTTGGCTCTTATTCTAGCTTTACTGCGATATGGATCGAGCATTTTGAGCCGAATAAACTGGCGAGAGTTAAGCTGCCAGGAATTCGGTTTATAAAAAATGTCCCTGAAAATAATAACCAGTATGCATTAAAGTTTGATCAGTCTGGCGGTGAGTTTGATTGGTCTATCTCTTATTTTAATGGTGTCGACTTAAACTCTGACTTCTCAGTATCCGGTTCACACGGAGGTGATCTGTTAGTAACTGAAACTTATAATGATGTAGAGATATTCGGCGCAGACATTGCTACGATCGGCGGTTCAAATCGCTATGCTGCAGAAATTTCGTTTACAAAAACGAAAGACTCTAAAGGCAATAACCCAAATGTTAAGAATAATTCGCTCTATAGCGTTTTCGCTGTGGAACGCGACTTTGGCGATGACCTGAGTTTGACAACTCAGTTGTTTTATCGTCAGGTATCTAACTATCAAGACCCTCGTCAGATAGCTGAAGAGAGCATAAGGACCGTAGCATCTTTGTCCGCGCTGACAAATAACCAACTTGATCCAGATGAATATGGTTTAAATTTTAGATTAGGGAAGAATTGGCTTAACGAAACCCTTAAGCTGGAAGTGTCTGGGGCGACACTTTTATCTCGTCATGGGTTCCTTATTCGTCCCGAGCTTACATATGCAATGAGTGACCAACTCAAAGTGATCTCTGGAGTGGAGTATTTTCGAGGTGGGCCCGACACCATATTCGGCATTCAAGAGGCAAATAAGTTGTTTTTCTTTGAGGGAAGACATTATTTTTAATATTTTTCTGATCAAAACATTTTTTTTACGCAACTGATTGTCCATGAGATGCATGGAATGTAGCTAACTATTTTCATGAGATTTTCCAATTATTTAATCTCTTAGGTAATAAAAGGTCAACTAAGAGCATATGAGGAATAGTTAATGCGAAAAGAACTGAAAATATAGCGTTTAAAGTTGATGAGTTGATGTTTTGACTTCGGTAAAAAAATAGTGAAACAGCGGCTACAATAATCCAAGCGACCACTGTGTTAATTAAAAATGTTACTGGTGGTTTTTTTGGGGATTTACCAATTTCACGTGATGCCTTTAAATAATGTGGGATTGAGTGAAGAATGCAAAAAAAGATTGAAAATAGTAATAGAGGTGTAAAAACCTGTTTGAAATAAATGAATACCATTAGGCTCGCTAGACAAATATAAAGCCATTTGCTGCGGTGGTGAAAAGTCGCTATTGCTGTCGATGTAGCCCAGACAATGACTGCGAAAATGCCAATGAATTGGAGTGCTACGATATCAGCACCGAGACTCGTAAAGAGATTCTTTATTTCATCCCAATATAGGTAGGGAAGGAATATCGTAGTTAAACCACCCTGGAATACAATTGAACTGCTCAAGGCATCTAAGCTACTCTTATTTTTATAATTTATAAGAAGCGGATTAGCACGCCCGAAGTGAATCGTACTAAGTAACAAGAAAGTAACCAGGGCGGTTGTTGGGATTAGATGCCATGTTATGAAAGACAAAACTGCTATCGCGACGTATATTAAAAAAATCTTACTTAGTCTTTGCCGAGAAGCAGAATTTCCAGCTACCGCGAGATCCAAGTCTAACGCACCGTGAGGGATGCCAATGATGACTATGGCAAGTAAAGATAGGTAGTCAATTAAAGGCATATCATTTGGATACTAAAGCTCTGAGAAACGGTATTTTAGGAAGTGCACGTATTATCTTTAAACCATCCTTGATTGAGAAGTCATCAGCCATGAAAGCTGCAAATTGATCACCTGTTAACGATTGCCCCATTGCGCTGAATATAGGCTTACCTAAAGAAGGATTGTTGCGAATGACCTTTAAAAACAGTTTATCCATCCATGTTGATAGGCTCGAATATGGTGAATGGGATAACGCAGTTAAGTCATTAAAATCTTCGAACTGTTTGATCTGTCGTTCTAGTCCCCGTAGTGAGTAGCCTGAACTTTGTCGAGCCGAACCTGCTGCGATTCCAGCGGGTTTTCCGTTATTTGTGAATGCGACTGGACCCATTGGAATAATCCCTTTTTCCTCGAAAATCAGTGAATTATTCACATGTTTCGAGCTACAGTTCTCTTTTATCCAATTTTGGGCTAAATTTTTAAGTATCGATTCCTCTACTGTCGAGATTCCAAAAAGTGTTGCTTCTACTAATACTGATTCTTGACCCAGGGGAATCACGTAGATGAAGGCTACGCTGTCTGGGTTTATTTGAGGGATATTAAAATCCATCAAGATAGGATGTTTAGTGATTATATGCGCTTGGTCACAATGGGTAGCGATACCATAAAATTGTTGAATTAAACCCTTAGCTGAGAAATGAGGGGGACGCGAATCAAGAAGATAAAGTGATGTAAAAGAGCTGGATGCTGTGTCAATTTGGAAAGCTTGATTCGGTTTTTTCTCAGTATTAGCTAATTCTTTAATGCGGGTGAGCCTTGGTTGCGTGGACAGATATTGCTCTAGAGCGATTTTTAAAGATAACCCGTCTAATGCCTCGTACCAATAGCTATCCGATTGCTGAACTATATTTGTATCGTTCGCTCCGAATTGCCATGTGTTCCATCTACCTATTACGTGTTCATTGTAATACTCGGGAGGTCGCATATTTCTCCATGTACACAACGTTTGCTGTCTTTTGTCTTCCGGACCTACAAGTGTGACTGAAGCGCCTTTGTCAACGAGATGACGAGCAATAAGAAGGCCAGAAATACCTGCCCCAATAATGGTAACTTCAGTCATGGAGTTATCGATCATTGATGGGTGTCAGGCAAACCGTTCAAGTCTTTGTGCAAATCAGTTTGATGCGCTTTAATTTTTCTCGTACTGGATTTGAATGACGCCATTAGCCACAAGCAAAACGGTATGGACCGTACTACTAACCATATTTTTTCAATTGGACTAAGTACCGTTCGACCTTCTTGCCAATTTAGACCATTGTTTTTTAATTTTCTAGATATCGCTCGATATAGTGTCGCCATTATGTAGACGCATGGCCGCATTTTCCTTGGTAGGTATATAAGTCCCTCCAAGCCAGACTTATAGTAAATTTCAGATAAATGAATAACCGTTTCAAGATTTTGATTTACGTTTTCATTCAGTATTTTTGTCTTAATTTCCTCGATACTTGGGATCATCGGGATATACTTTCTACCCAGTTCAGCGTCTTCAAGGACATCTCTCGCAATATTGGTTAATTGCATGGCAATCCCAAGATCAATCGCATGGAACTTAGCCTCTTTTCCTTGGCAGCACATAATGTTACTCATTAGTATCCCGACAGTCCCGGCAACTGAATAAGCGTAACGAAGAAGCTGAGATTGTCGACTAAACTCAATTGTTTCGAGATCACCCTTGAGCCCATTCAATAGTTCTTGAATAATACTTATGTCGAGGTATGAGGTTTTGAGTTTTACGATTAATTCTTTTTCTGTAATGGATAGAGCGTTAGGAATGGCTCCTTTATTATTAAAATATACGCTCAGTTCTTGTAGGATATTTTTATTGTCGTTGGTGGCGTCATCAGCCACATTGTCAATCAGTCGGCAAAAGGCATATAGCTCTGTGGCTTGGACTGCCTGCCTCTTTGGGAGAAAAAATGACGCAAGCCAAAAGGTCCTACCGTGCTGGCGAAGGCTGTTTTTGGAAAAAGAAGTTATATTGAAATCCATATTGTAAAAAACAGATTACTTTTGCTCAACTAAGTTTGCGTTGACTTCATATAACGTTTGATTAATGTTTCAGTTACCTTAGCAGAACTAACGACTCCAGGCAGTCCTGCACCGGGATGAACTCCCGCACCCACAAAGAATAGATTTTTTATTTTTGGGTCTTGATTTTTGAAACGAAAATAAGCGGACTGAGAAAATAAAGGGGCTATAGAGAATCCAGCACCCCAAACGCTTTTATATTCAGTCAAAAAGTCTTCGGGGCTCATCCAAAAGTCTGCCACTATGTGTTGCTCTAACTGAGGCAGCATTGAGTCGCTGAGCGCGCTGACGATGCGTTTTTGGAGTTTCGGACCTTCAATACTCCAATCCGTCCCGGATTGGAGGTTAGGTACCGGACACAACACATAGAAGCTATCGCAATTGTCTGGAGCGAAACTTGGATCTGTTGCAGTAGGGCGATGGATATAAAGTGAGAAGTCCTCTGTAAGCTTTTTGTTTTCGAATATATCTCGTAACAATTCCTTATGACGTTTCCCCAGCCAAATGGTGTGGTGAGCTACCTCCTCATATTTTCGGGTTGTTCCGAAGTAGAGAACAAAGAGTCCCATCGAGTACTGAGTTAGTGATGCCGGTTTCATACTTAACGGTTTTTTCAGTTTTTGCGAAAACAGATTTTGATATGCGTAACTGGGATCTCCGTTATAGATAACGAGATCTGCCTTTATTTTATTACCGTCAACGTCAATTACTTCTGTGACACGCTTAGTTCGTTGGTCAATATTGATGCTCGCTACGTCGAAATCTGTTTGTATTTTAATACCTTCCTCTACCATGAGCGTTTCTAGCGAGCTGACAAGCGCCGAAGTACCACCCATGATGAAATGAATTCCCCATTTACGCTCCAGATAGTGAATTAGCGTATAGATCGAGGTAGTTGAATAGGGATTACCGCCAACGAGCAACGGATGCATTGAGAATACTTTTCTCAGGTACGGGTTTTTAATATACGAGGAAACCAATTGATACACTGTTTTATAACTACGCAGTTTGATCAATTTGGGTATCAGTTTTATCATTTGAAAAAAAGATGTAAACGGTTTGGCCGCAAGTTGAGTGAAGCCTACTTCGAATATTTTTTCTGAAGCTTTTAAAAGATTTTGGTAGCCGGCAACATCTTCTTCATCGAATTTTCGAATTTCTTCATATGTATGTTCGATATCGCCGGTGTAACAAAACTTTTTGTTATCCTCGAAAATGAACTCATACCATGTGTCTAGTGCCACCGCTGTGTAGTAGTCATTCGCATTTTTTCCGAAGAGTGTAAATAATTCCTCGAAAAGAAACGGCGCAGTAATCACAGTAGGACCGGCGTCGTGTTTAAAACCATCTCGGCGAAATGTTTGAGCCCGTCCTCCGATTTGTGAAAGGCGATCTAATAGTGTTACATCATAGCCATTTGCCCGGGCACGTAACGCAGCAGCTATACCACCGAAACCAGCGCCAACGACAACAACTTGTTTATTTTTTCCTGAGGAAGTCATGTTTTTTTGATATAAATTGTTATCTATCGTAGAAAATTTCCTGTTCATTGAATTGAACTCAAATTCGCGTAATTATTAAAATTTTTGCTTTAAGAGACTGTTCTAAAGTGACTTTTTAGGTTTCGTGTGGGAAAAATACACTTAAGCTGCCTTTAGTATGATGCTTATATCGTTGGTATTCAAAGCCAATTTTTAAGTTAATAAGATAACACTGAGTAACGTCCTTGGTATAAAAGTTCAGTGACGTTGATCGTGATTAACAAAGATACAAGAAATTCATGAAAAAATAGGCTATGCTGTCGTGGTCGCAAGGGTTCCGCAGGCTAGCTACAAACTGCCAAAACAATAATTAAAGCGTAATTCAAGCGAAAATTAAAATTAAACAATTTAATTTATTTGGAGATCAACATATGAACGTAAAACAAAAAATTGGCGCGGGTTTAGTTGGTATGCTTACCGCTCAATCAGCTTTTGCGGAGACCATGATGCTCGAATCAGGAGACTTCGTTGGTTACTCGTTTTGGCTAATTTCAATGGCACTTGCAGCCGCTACTATCTTTTTCTTGATGGAAGCGCTGAAAATCGGTGGTAAGTGGGCGACATCGCTAACAGTTAGCGCGCTCGTTACTTTCATTGCAGCATTTCACTATATGTACATGCGCGAAGTATGGGTTGCCACCGGTGACACGCCAACGGATTTTAGATATATCGATTGGCTCTTAACGGTTCCGCTATTGATGATCGAGTTCTATCTGATCCTTGCTGCGATTACTAAAGTATCTGGAGGTATCTTCTGGAGACTATTAGTTGGAACGTTAGTAATGCTGGTCCCCGGATACATGGGCGAAGCGGGCTACATGGACGTGACTGTCGGTTTCGTAATCGGGATGATTGGTTGGGCTTATATCCTCTACGAGATCTTCGCGGGTGAGGCAAGTAAAGTTGCTGCTGCTCAGGCGTCTTCTGCTGTCAAAAAGGCATATGGCCTGATGAAGTGGACTGTTACGCTTGGTTGGGCGATCTATCCAATTGGATATTTCCTTGGCTATCTGGCAGGCGGCACCGATGTTGGTACTTTGAACATCGTGTACAACCTAGCTGACGTGCTCAACAAAATCGCGTTTGGTCTGTTCATTTGGTGGGCAGCAAACGAGGAGTTCTCAGCAAAATCATAGGTTGAGCTTAGAATCTCGGGTACGACATTGTTCTGACCTGAGATTTTTCGAAGTACAAAACCAGATTGGTCCAGTCGGACTGGTCTGGTTTTTTTTTAATGTTGTTAGGAAGAATAACAACAAAGAGGAACATTTATTGGTCATAGAAAAGGGTCTTTTATGAGAACATAAAAGACCCTAAATTAGACCTTACTACATTTATTTTTATAAAAATTAACCGATCTTTTTAAGAAAAGCTTTGAGTTGATCATCAATGAACTTGATGTCTTCTTTGCTTCCGGCTATCTCGGTCATGCATCCAACCAAGTGTCCGTAATCCGACTCGATTGGAATGAGCTTTGCATCCGGCATCTCTGCGACCTCAGGTACATTATCCCTGGGCGGGAAGCATATATCACTCGTACTAGGCATAACTAAAGCAGGACAACTCACGTTCGCTAAGGCCTTTTTCCAATCGCCGCCAAATTGCGAATGATTACCCAGATCTCCAGCCTGCCATTTTTTAACCATACTCAATAAATCGTTTGCGTCTAGGCTATTAAAGTAACCATTAAAGAAGTCACGATATGCTCGAAGATCCTTATGCTCTCCAAAAGTCTTTAAATGTAGACCTTTCTTGTAGTACACGTCTGCACAATATTGGGAAATGTAGTTTTGTGCAAAAGCGTTAATGCCCATCGTTGGTGCTACTGTATACGAACCTGCGTTAAACGCCGGATCCAACTCTAGCGCGTTGACACAGCCTTCTAAGGCCATCCAGTTCTGAGTAGTCGTTTTAGCGGTCCCACACAATGGAACGATACCTCCAGTTTTGGCCCCATGCAGTGCGCCCCAATGAAACGCTTGTTGGGCGCCCATCGAGAAACCAAAGTACAACAGTGGATTAGAGATACCAAAATATTCTGTGATCAGTTTATCTTGAGCATTGATATCATCGTAATAGTTGATTAGAGGAAAGTTAGCCGCACCTTGTTCATTTGATTGGTTACTCGGTGACGAAGAGTGACCGCTACTTATCTGGCACGCCGTAATGATCGCGTATTTAGTTGGATCAAGCGCACGACCAACGCCATATGCCATCGAATTAAAGTTGTGACTTCCCGTAAAACATGTAGGAAAAATGATTGCATTATCTTTAGCAGAGTTTAATTTCCCCTGTATGTCTACTAGTAGGTAAGCATCTTTAAGTATTTCGCCGCTGTGCAGAGAAAAATCGCCTAAAGGAAACTTGAATGTTTCTTGGTCCCACTGTTTTTCCTCTTGTGCGTAAGCAGACTTAATCATGAAAGGGTTTAAGTTTGCGATTGCTGCTAGAGCCACACTCTTAAAACCCGCGTCTATAAAGTTCCTTCTATCCATGCCGCCTCCTTTGTTATTATTTAAACTAAGGTAATCTTCAGAAATTACCTACAAAAGTAATATAACACGATACGTTTTAATTTAATAAGCACCGCCTTAATGTCTAACTAGGGTCGCTAATGTCAAGGAGCAGACAGTAATTCACATCTAATCTGTCCTTTCTTAAATTAGAGCAAATACTCCAAAATAGCGAGTTTATTTATAAAATCGTGTTTAATAGCGAGTATGCATAAAAAATCAACGCAGCCTAAATTGCCGTCAAACAGATCATTTGGTTATTTTTTTGCTTTTATATTTGGAGCTCTTGGCGCTTATTTGAGATTTCAGGCATTACCTATTTCCAGTACTGTCTTCGTACTTTTGTCATGTATTCTTATAATTACAGCCACTTTTAAGTCTGATTGGTTGTTGCCATTCAACCGAGTATGGATGAGACTTGGAGTATTGTTGAGTTTCATTGTTAGCCCAATAGTCATGGGAATTATTTATTATGGTTTGTTTACCCCTATGGCGTTAGTGATGCGCCTTTTTAGGCGCGATGAACTTCGGCTGAAAATTAAGGCACGTAGAACAAATTGGAAATCCAAACCTAAGCAGGTTCAAGATTCTAGTGAGTTTAAAAACCAATTTTAGGGCGAACATTCTTGATTCAGACATTAAAAGAGTTATGGCGTTTTCTGCGGGTTCGTAAGAAACTATGGCTATCTCCAATAATCATTGTGATGATTGTTTTCGGTGGTTTATTAATTCTGGCGCAGGGTTCTGTAGTTGCACCATTTATCTATACGCTATTTTAATAAAGCAACGGTTCGGACATGTATATTCTAGGGATCTCTGCCTTCTATCATGATAGCGCCGCATGCATATTAAAAGACGGTCAAATTTTGGCTGCGGCACAGGAGGAACGTTTCACTCGCACAAAACACGACGCTTCATTTCCGTCCCTGGCAATTCAGTACTGCTTGCGTGAGGCGGGCATTTCCCCCTCCGAAATAAGTGCAGTAGCTTATTATGAAAAACCTTTTTTAAAGTTTGAACGGTTATTGGAGACGTATCTTGCATTTGCTCCCCGAGGGTTTAAGAGTTTTTTATCCGCGATGCCATTGTGGATCAAAGAAAAATTATTCCAAAAAGAGATACTGATAAAAGAACTTTCCCAGACGTTGGACACTTCTGTCGACTGGGGAAAACGATTGTTATTTTTCGAACATCATTTGTCACACGCAGGGAGCGCTTTTTATCCATCTCCGTTTGACGATGCAGCAGTCTTAACGATAGACGGCGTGGGAGAGTGGACCACCACTTCATGGGCCATCGGTTCTGGTAGCTCGTTAAATGTAGAAAAAGAGATCCATTTTCCACACTCCCTTGGATTGCTATATTCAGCTTTCACCTATTACACAGGTTTTAAGGTTAACTCTGGCGAATATAAGGTCATGGGGCTTGCTCCATATGGGAAACCAAAGTACGCGAACCTCATTATGGAAAATCTTCTGCATGTTGCCGATGACGGTAGTTACCAGCTTGATATGACATATTTTGACTATGCTACCGGGTTGACTATGACTAACAACAAGTTTAACGAGCTCTTTGATGCCCCTCCAAGGACGCCGGAAAGTCCATTGACTCAACGCGAGATGGATTTAGCAGCCTCGATACAGGATGTCACCGAAACTGTTGTCTTACGTATCGCAAAAAATATCGCCAAAGAGACTGGTAAAAAGAATTTATGTTTAGCGGGAGGAGTTGCGCTCAACTGTGTCGCTAATGGTCGCTTGGTAAGAGAAAAAGTTTTCGAAAATATTTGGATTCAACCCGCAGCTGGTGATGCAGGTGGTGCACTTGGTGCCGCCTTATGTGCTTGGCATCTTCATTTTAAAATGAAACGAGTTTCCCCTGCCAAGGACATGATGCGTGGCAGTTATTTGGGCCCAGACTTTAATGATGAGGAAATAATAAAGCAACTTGAAGAAAGCGGGGCGACTTACCATAGATTAGATGACGATGTTTTTATTGATACCGTCGCACATGCATTGGCTAACGATCAGGCTGTCGGTTGGATGCAGGGAAGAATGGAGTTTGGCCCCAGAGCGCTTGGCGCAAGAAGTATCATTGCAAATCCGCAAGCACCAGGCATGCAAAAGAAATTAAATCTCAAAGTTAAGTACCGAGAAAGTTTTCGCCCTTTTGCTCCGAGTGTATTACGAGAGCATGTTGCGGATTGGTTTGAATTCGACGGAGATAGTCCTTATATGATGCTGGTTGCGGAAGTAGCGAAAGACAAGCGGTTACAAGTATCGGCCATTGAGGATGCACTGTTTGGCATTGATAAATTAAATGTGCCACGTTCTAAAGTGCCAGCTATTACCCATGTTGATTACTCTGCCCGGATTCAAACTGTAGACGGGGAAACGAACAGCCGTTATCGGGATTTAATTGCTAAGTTTTACAAAAAAACGAATATTCCGATGTTGGTAAACACATCATTCAACGTTCGAGGCGAGCCGATTGTGTGTTCTCCGGCAGACGCCATCAAATGCTTTTTGGGTACAGAATTAGATATGCTAGCAATTGGCAACTTTATTCTATACAAAGATGAACAAGTTAATGTATCCATAGCTAAATACGAGCATAACTATGAGTTAGACTAGTTTTAGTTGGTTAAGTTAGGAAAAGATCGAACAAGCTTAGTCCGCCTCACAACGATGCAAGTCAGCATGCTCAACGGCCTTCCTTCTAAGTAGCATGTTCTGCTCGGAAGAAGGTGCTTTCAGTAGTTTAAGAAAAGCTTCATGAGATGGATACCAAATCCCTATTGCTTCGTGGATGTTTTGAGTGCCGACCAGCGTCCCATGAACTTGAGTCTGCCATTTTATTTTTCCTCCGACCTCTGACAGAAGCTGATCAAGAATAGTCATATATTCTTTATATAATTTACCCTCTGGATACTCTGCTTCTGGTCGATACCTATTTAAATTTAACATGAGTACAGGACGATCGTCACCTGAACCAGCAATAGCTTTAAATTTTTCTATCTCTTGATTATTAGTGTTAGGTAAGTCCGCCATGTTAAATACTCCCGATGTTGAGGTTTTGCTCCTCATATGTTTAGAACCCGCTAAATCTTAATAGTCTTTTTTACTCTATTGTCACAAATAATTTTCACAAACAGCATATACATATTTACCCTCAGATTTTTTGATTAAATTGATCAGCTTAATCATTGTTCCATGGAAGGCTATTGATTTGTGCGGCTAAATTGCGCAATGGCTCAGTTTGCGATTCCAACTCGCAATCGATATCAATGTGGTATCGTTCGCTGCGCCAAATGAAATAGTGGGGTAGCAACTAGAGTAAAACAGTAAAGTTTTAGAAGCATCTTTAATTCACTCGCTGCTGCAAATAGCCTTCTAGGAAGTTCAAACGAAGGAGTAGAATTTCATTTTTGACGTGTAAGCATCTCATAAAAAGTCGTGAATGGGCACCCACCTTTCATGTAACCGTTATGCCAGTAGGTTAGTAATTTTGCTGGTTAATTATTCGAGTACAAATCAGATTCACGTTATTTAGCGGGTTCGATTGAAGTATTCAGTACTGCAAAGCTAGCTTTATTGCCAGCATTGCTTTTTCATTAAGATCGGATCTAAAAAATAATGTTTGAGTTTCGTATAAATCAGGTTATGTCACTGAAGAACGATTTGTTCTCCGGCCTCACAGTAGCGTTAGCTTTGGTGCCTGAGGCAGTCGCGTTTGCTTTTGTTGCAGGTGTAGACCCACTAGTAGGACTGTACGCAGCTTTTATGGTCGGGTTAATTACGGCGTGCATTGGCGGTCGTCCCGGTATGATCAGTGGGGCTACAGGAGCATTAGCCGTAGTCATGGTTTCTTTAGTTGCGGAACACGGCGTTGAATACTTATTTTTCGCAGTGATTCTGATGGGGTTAATACAGATTACTGCGGGCTTACTAAAATTAGGTAAATTTATTCGAATTGTTCCGTACCCTGTAATGCTAGGCTTTGTTAACGGTTTAGCCATAGTTATATTCTTGGCTCAATTAAGGCAATTCGGTGAGGCCGGAGAGTCTGGTTGGTTAAGTGGTACTTTTCTGGAAGACTCAATCATCGACGTCGCTTGGCTTCAAGGGTCCGACCTACATTTATTATTGGGGCTTGTACTGTTCACGATGTTAATCATTCATTACTTACCCCGTCTTACAAGTGCCTTACCCGCTTCCTTAGTAGCAATCGCATCTGTTACGGGTTTAGTGTGGTGGTTCGGGTTAGATACGAAGGTTGTCGGCGATGTAGCATCTATAAGTGGAGGGTTGCCCCAGTTTCATTTTCCATCGGCACCGCTCAGTATCGAAACCCTTTTAATCATCCTACCTTATTCAATAATTTTAGCCGCGATCGGCTTGATTGAGTCGTTATTGACCCTGAGACTTATAGATGAAATCACAGAGACGCGTGGACACGGAAATCAAGAGTGTATCGGTCAGGGAGTTGCTAATACCGTGACTGGTTTTTTTGGTGGTATGGGTGGCTGTGCCATGATCGGACAAAGCATGATCAATGTAAATTCCGGTGGGCGTGGACGATTTTCTGGAATTAGTGCGGCGTTGTTTTTATTACTATTTATCCTAATTGCATCTCCATTAATCGAGCAAATTCCACTGGCGGCATTAATTGGAGTGATGTTTATCGTAGTGATTAGTACATTCGAGTGGTCCAGCTTCAGGATTATAGGAAAAGTACCTTTAAGTGACGCCTTGATCCTTATTACTGTCTCGGCAGTTACCGTTGCAACTGACCTAGCCGTCGCTGTAGTTGTCGGCGTCATCATCTCCGCATTGGTGTTTAGTTGGGAGCACGCTAAATATATTCGAATAGAATCTAAAGAGGATCACAAAGGTTCTACAGTGTATGCAGTCACAGGACCCTTATTTTTTGGATCTGTGGCTTCCTTTCTTGAGCGCTTCGACCCAAAAAAGGATAATGATGATGTTGTTATTGATTTCGCTCGCTCTCGAGTAGCCGATCATTCTGGCCTTGAAGCTATCGATAGTTTAGCTGAACGCTATGTAAATGCAGGCAAGAAACTACATCTTGTTCATCTTAGTCAGGATTGTCGAAGACTATTGAAGAGAGCAGGGAATCTTGTTGAGGTTAATGTAATTGAGGACCCAAAGTATTTTGTTGCGAAAGATAACGCGAGCTAATTCCCAATCAATCACCACCGTATGACACACACTGTATCGATACCTCCATGTCCGCAACTGCGATATCATTAAGGTAATAGATCATTTCGTCATATTGGCGATCTATTAAGTCTGATATCAATTCGCGTTCGTATTTAAAAAAAGCAAGAGGGAGCATATACATAATGAGTAGTAATCGAGAAATGGATATTGTTTACACAATAGTTGATGAAGCGCCAGAACTTGCAAGCGGTTCCCTATTGCCAATTATTCGGGCTTTCACCTCTAGCGCGGAAATCAGAGTTGGAAGCAAAGACATTTCCCTGGCAGGTCGAATTCTTTCTGCATTCCCTGAGTACTTAATGGATTCACAACGTCAGCCGAATGATCTTAATGATCTCAGTAATGTTGTAAAAAAGTCCTCTGCAAATGTAATTAAATTACCGAATATTTCCGCCTCGATTCCACAGCTAAAAGCAGTAATTGATGAGCTACAGAAACAAGGTTTCAAAATTCCTGATTATCCAGATACGCCAAAAACAGACCTCGAATTAGATGTGCGGAAAAAATACGATTCGATGAAGGGTTCGGCAGTTAACCCCGTATTAAGGGAAGGGAATTCTGACAGACGAGCAGCGAAAGCAGTGAAAGAATTCGCGAAAGCTAACCCTCATTCAATGGGTGTTTGGAGGAGCACTTCAAAAACGCATGTTTCCTCAATGTCTGTTGATGATTTTTATGCGAACGAACGCTCTACGACAGTAAGTAGTAGTCAGACCGGAGACGCGCGAATTGAGTTCGTAAACGGCGAAGGGGAAGCGGTCACTCTAAAAGATGAAGTGTTCCTTAGCACGGGCGCAGTTGTTGATGCTACGTTCCTTAGCGTGAGAGCGTTGAGGGAATTCCTTAAAGCAGAGATAGATGACGCAAAACAAAAAAATATACTTTTTTCATTACATCTCAAGGCGACCATGATGAAGGTCTCTGATCCGATTCTCTTTGGTCATGCAGTTACCGAGTTTTTCAGTCCGGTATTTGAAAAATACGCAAAAAAGTTCCAAGAACTTGGCATTAGTCCGAATGCGGGTTTAGGAGACGTCCTGAGTCGTTTATCAGAAGAGCCTGAAATAGTTAATGAGATTAGCGCCATCGCTGAGGGGCGCCCGGATTTGTACATGGTCGATAGTAATAAAGGGATCACTAATTTACATGTACCCTCCGACGTCATTATTGACGCATCCATGCCTGCGGTCATTCGCGCAGGAGGAATAGGCTGGGGGC
The DNA here is from genome assembly GCA_028379895.1 of Burkholderiales bacterium. Classification (GTDB taxonomy): domain Bacteria; phylum Pseudomonadota; class Gammaproteobacteria; order Burkholderiales; family Eutrophovitaceae; genus Eutrophovita. The sequence continues at coordinate 105,818 of JAOEKQ010000003.1, read as the reverse complement.
CCGATGGCAATGAAAAAGATGTTAAATGTGTAATCCCTGATAATTGCTATGCTCCTATTTACGACGAAACAATCAAGTATTTCAAGAAGGAAGGTGCTCTGGATCCATCAACCTCAGGAGCAGTTGCAAATGTTGGTTTGATGGCGCAAAAAGCAGAGGAGTACGGGTCGCATCCAACCACCTTTGAAATACCTGCTAATGGAACGGTTAAAGTGGTTGCGGCGAATGGCGACGTTCTCCATGAGCATTCTGTAGAGGAGGGGGACGTGTGGCGCTCCTCAGTAACACAAAAGGCGGCTATCGAAGATTGGATCAAACTGGCCATATCCAGGCAACAGGCTACAGGCTCTCAGGCTATATTTTGGCTTGATCGTACACGCGCACACGACATTCAAATATTAGATTATGTGGAGCGCGCTCTAGAAGCCGAGGGCTTACTAAAAATATTCAAGATCTTAGCGCCTCGTGAAGCGACACGACTCACTTTGGAAACAATTCGCGAGGGCAATGACTCAATTGCAATTACGGGTAATGTGCTGAGGGACTATTTGACTGATTTATTTCCTATTCTAGAGTTAGGAACCTCTGCAAAAATGTTGTCCATTGTTAAACTCATGAATGGTGGTGGATTGTTTGAAACTGGCGCTGGCGGCTCTGCACCAAAGCACGTACAACAGTTACTTTCTGAAAATCATCTGCGTTGGGATTCGTTAGGGGAGTTCTGTGCATTAAGCGAAAGCTTGATGTTTTATGCGGAAACTTCTAGTAACCGGCGTGCGAATGTTTTAAGTCGAGCTGCAGAAGCTGCGACTCAAAAAATACTCGATAATAATCGATCACCTTCTAGAAAGGTTGGCGAAGCTGACAATAGGGAAAGCCATTACTATTTCGCAATGTACTGGGCAGAGGCGCTAGCTCATCAGTCAGAAGATCCAGAGATGGCCTCAAAGTTCAAGTCGGTTTTTGATGATCTCAGCCAAAGCGAAGATCATATCATTGCTGAATTAAGAGGCGTTCAAGGCGTTTCGGTTGATATAGGTGGTTACTATCATCCAGACGCAAAAAAAGTATCATCTGTGATGAGGCCGAGCGCGACATTCAATAAAATTATCAACGGTATTTAATTTATTAGCGTTAGATATAGGAGCAACATGTCAGCAAAACGGTACGCAAGACGAGTTACGTTAGCTAGCCGACCGGTTGGCCTTCCAACAGTTGATAACTTTCTAATAGAACCTTTTGTCGTGAACTCACCTTTGTCTGGGCAAGTTTTAGTCAAAGTCACACATTTCTCACTAGACCCGTATATGAGGGGTCGTATGGATGATGCTGCTTCATATGCTGCTCCTGTTAAGTTAGGCCATATTATGGAGGCTGGTGCAGTTGGCCGTGTTGAAGAGAGTGCATCTGACGGAATTGAAGTTGGCGATTGGGTTTATGGTCGAATGGGATGGACTGAGGCCGCAGTGGTTGATGCATCATTAATTCAAAAAATTCCGGCATCAATAGAACCGAAATCTCTATGTTTGGGGGCCCTGGGTATGCCAGGTTTCACCGGTTGGTGGGGGCTGACACAGCATGGAAGGCCTAAAGCGGGCGAGACGCTAGTTGTCGGAGCTGTCACCGGGCCGGTAGGGTCGATGGTTGTACAACTAGCGAGACGTCTTGGGCTTAAAACAATAGGAATTGCTGGGTCGGATGAAAAATGTGCGCTTGCTGTCGATAAATTTGGTGTTGATCATTGTTTGAATCACAAGCTGTTCGAATCAGCGAACGAAATGCAGTCTGCTATTAAAACGCTTGCTCCCAAAGGGGTTGATATTTACTTTGAGAACGTTGGTGGAAAACTGTTTGAAGCTGTTGTGCCTGAAATGAATGATTTTGGCAGAATGATTGTTTGTGGAATGGTCAGTTGGTATAACGAGGGTGCGATGGGCGCTGACGCACGCACAGACAGTATGTCAGTCGCTAATCTTTGGCGAATGATTCTAATTAAAAAACTCTCTGTTAATGGATTTATTATTTCAGATCATTGGTCACAACTTTCAAAATTCGTAGACGATGTCGAACCATTAGTTGCATCCGGGGAAATCAAATATATAGAGGATGTGGTCATGGGCATTGAAAACGCACCGAGTGCTTTCATTGGGCTGTTACAGGGACATAATTTTGGTAAGTTGGTTGTGAAAGTTTGAAGGAGGTTGGATATTTCTATAGCTCTCGATAACGATTTATTATTCATGGAACAGGCACTGAAGCTGGCGACGAAAAGTGCCGCTAACGGTGAAGTTCCAGTTGGCTCCGTCTTGGTCGCAGATGGTGTAATCATCGCTCAATCCGGTAATGCCCCTATTTCTTTAGTAGATCCGACCGCGCACGCCGAGATCAACACAATACGTGAGGGCGCTTCATTTTCAGGGAATTATCGATTGGTAGGTACAACGTTATACTCAACTTTAGAGCCCTGCGTCATGTGCGCCGGTGCGATCATGCACGCGCGCATCGGGCGCTTAGTGTTTGGAGCTTATGATAAAAAATCAGGAGCATGTGGCTCGATTGTTAATTTATTTGAAAACCATCAATTGAATCATCATACTTCCGTAGTTGGGGGACTCATGGAGGATGAGTGTGCGGCGGTGTTAAAAAGTTTTTTTCAAAAACGGCGGTAATAAATGGTTTTAAATATCAATATTGCAGACCAAACACTCAGCCTATTTAATGGAAAAAATGAGTCGGTTACCAAGTTTTATCATGTGTCTACCTCCAAATTTGGTAGTGGGGAGACGAATAATAGTTTTAAAACCCCTCGTGGTAAGCACTATATCAGAGCTAAAATCGGCACTGATGCGCCAATAAATACCGTATTTATTGGGCGTAGGCCGACTGGGGAAATTTTTAATGAGGAACTTCGAGCCGTTAGCCCAGATAGAGACTGGATACTCACACGCATAATTTGGCTATCTGGTAAAGAGGTTGGATTTAATAGACTGGGCAACGTAGATACTATGCGGCGATATATCTACATACACGGCAGTCCTGACGGAACTCAGATGGGCGTACCCGGCTCCATTGGCTGCATCAGAATGTTGAACACAGATGTCGTTGATTTGTTCAGCAGAGTCTCGGTAGGAGATTCAGTACAAATCATCTAAATCGTTAGGGAACATTAATATGAAGCTCGAAGGAAAAGTATCGATTATTACGGGTGCAGGACGAGGTATTGGACTCGCTACAGTGAAGAAATTTCTAGCTGAAGGATCAAAAGTCATTGCCTGCGATATTGATCAGTCAGTCCTCAATAATTTAAAAACAATGTTTGCCGGCGACTCAAATGGGAATGCGTTTGTTGTTGATGTTACAGATGCTATGGGTGTTGCAGACATGGTGGATTCCACCGTGACGAAGTACGGACGGATCGATGTTCTTGTCAATAATGCCGGCATCGTTCGAGACGCCAGAATGATGAATATGACTGAGGAAGCGTTCGATAATGTAATTAATGTCAACCTAAAGGGAACTTATAACTGCGCCAAAGCAGTTTTCCATCACATGATGGAGCAACAGTCTGGCGTTGTGCTTAACGCTTCTTCAATTGTTGGACTCTATGGTAATTTCGGTCAGACTAATTATGCAGCCAGTAAATTCGGTGTAATTGGCATGGCTAAAACTTGGGCGCGTGAGTTTGGTCGGTTTGGAATCAGGGTGAATTCTGTTTGCCCGGGCATGATTGATACTGATATTTTGAGTGATATTCCCGATAAAGTTCTTGATGGAATTCTTGCGAAGATTCCACTCGGACGTCTAGGCCAGGCCTATGAGATTGCCAACACCTATGCGTTTCTTGCCTCCGATGAGGCAAGTTATATAAGCGGTGCTGTTATTGAAGTGGGTGGTGCGGCAACGCTCTAAGTTTTGTTAACCTTAGTACGTAGATCTTTCCGCGGATAATTCAGGAAGTTGGAGTGGACTTTTCGGCTTAAACCCCTTTTTGTGATGCTCGGCAATAACGGTTGTAAAAATGCCGCCTCTTACGTAGAAACGAGAAGTCAGACGCATAAATTTAGGCTTTGTTAATTCGACCAAATCATCTAGGATTTGATTTGTAACTGCTTCGTGAAACGCACCCTTATCACGAAAGGTGACTGTATAAAGCTTCAAGCTCTTAAGTTCTACGCACTTCTTATCTGGCAAATAATCAAGATACAATGTCGCAAAGTCGGGTTGGCCTGTTTTAGGACATAGACATGTAAATTCAGGAATTTGCATGCGAACCCAGAAATCATTTTTAGGGGCTGGATTTGGAAAAGTGTCGAGCGGGTTTGTCACGGGTTTCGGCATTCTAAATTTAGGTTATTAAGATAAAATAGGTATCATTGCTACATGCAAGATTCGCATTATTGTATGCAGGCATGATTATAACGATTTCGACGGATAATATTTTGCGCCTCACTCATATAAAGCTAGCTGGTTTTAAATCTTTTGTGGATCCTACACATATTCCTGTCCCAGGAAAATTGGTTGGCGTCGTGGGGCCCAACGGCTGCGGCAAGTCTAACGTGATCGATGCTGTACGTTGGGTGCTTGGAGAGACCTCCGCCAAACAGCTACGCGGCGAAAATATGCAAGACGTTATTTTTGCAGGGTCCAGTGATCGCAAACCCATGTCGCGCGCAAGTGTAGAACTGATTTTTGACAACAGCGCTGGAAAGGTAACTGGTATTTGGTCTCAATACTCAGAAATTTCTGTTAAAAGGGTGCTTGAGAGAGAAGGGACCTCGTCTTATTACATTAACAATCAACATGTAAGGAGGCGTGACGTAGCAGATATTTTCTTAGGTACAGGGTTGGGTGGTAAGGGGTATGCCATTATCGAGCAAGGTATGATCTCCCGTATTATCGAAGCTCGACCGGATGATATGCGTTCGTTCTTAGAGGAAGCGGCCGGAGTGTCGAAATACAAAGAGCGACGGCGAGAGACAGAACTTCGGTTAAGAGATACTCGGGATAATTTGTCTCGGATAGAAGATATTCGCTCAGAGTTGGATAAACAGTTACGAAAGCTGGAGCAACAAGCACATCAGGCGGAAAAGTATCACGAGTACGAGAACAATTTAAAAGAAACGCAGCAACAAGTTTGGTATCACAGTAAGCGCGAGTCTGAACAGAAGCGATTGATTATCGAAGCAAAATGTAAGCAAGCAGGGCTTGATGTCGAGAAAAAAATAGCATTATTGAGAAAGACTGAGACGGAAATCGAGAAGCTTAAAATCTCTCGAGAGAGCAGTTCATCAGCCGTTAACGTAGTACAAGGTACGCTTTATGAGGTCAATTCCTCAATTGCTCGTATTGAACAATCCATTGAGTACATGAGGGAAACACGAAAAAGAACACAACAACAACTTTCCAACATAAATGACTCTTATCAGCAACAACGAAATGATTTAAATGCGATAGAACAGGTTTTTTGGGATTCTCGGAAACAAGTCGTAGCAGTGAAGCTGCAACAAGGTCAAACTTCGATGGAGTTGAAGGCCTATAAAGAGCAGCTGCCTGATATTGAAGTGTCTTTTTCCAGTGCGCAAAGAGCCGTTGACGAGCATGCGAAATTTATATCAGACCTGCATAATCGGTTGACTTTAAATAGAACGTATCAAGCTCATGCTTCGAATGTGTTATCTCAACTGGCGAGTAGACAAGAAAGATTAAATTCGGAGCGCCTTGATTTGAGTCTGCCAGATGCTGAAAAGATTGAATCGATGGATGCTTCAATCAAAAGTCTAGATGATGTGATGACAAATCAATCCACCGAGCTTTTAAAATTAGAGCTTGGGCTCGGCAATCTGGAAGATCAAAAAGATAAAACCGGCTTGACACTGGACGACACACGTCGAGTTTATTCAGAGTTGGAAGCCAAAAGACGCGCTTTAGTTGACCTTCAAACGCAAGTATCTCAATCTGACCGCTTGAGTGAGTGGCTTGAAGCAAGCGGCTTCAATAACGAGAAGCGATTGTGGGAACTTCTTCGGGTCGAACCCGGTTGGGAGGATTCGGTTGAAGCAGTACTGCGCGAGCGTCTGATGTCAATTGCAATTGATGATTTAGGTGTTGTAACTTTTGAGGATGCTAACCAGCCTCCCTCAAAGGTGTCCTTTTTTAATAAACAATTTGCTTCAGGTCTTCGCCAAGACTCGAAGTCCAAATTCACCACTCTCGATACCATTGTCCATTCGAGTACCCCATCAGTATTGCATCTCGTTAAACATTGGTTATCAAATGTCTTTATTGCTGACACAGATATCGACGCGCAAATAATGATTGACCAGTTAAGCCCCGGTGAGATGTGCGTCACTAAGCGCGGTGACTTGTATTATCCTGGTGGTATTGCGCTATTCGCTCCTGATCAGGAAGTTCATGGGATGCTCGCGAGGCAAGTGGAGATTGAAAGATTGGAGGAGCTTGCTTCGCAAGCTCAAGCAGAAGTCGAAACATGCCAAGAAAATTTTAAAAATGCATCTGATGCAGTTAGCAGCATGAAGGACGAGCTTAGCCAAGCTAGAGCTGTATTTTCTGAATTGAAAGAGAAGCTCCACCACGAACGGGTTGATTTCTTGCGTTTATCTGATTTAAATCAGCGGACCATCGAGCGGTTAGCCCAAGTTGACGCCGAGTTGGTCGAAATTGAAAGTTTGCGATCGGCAGAGAGCGAAAGGCACGAAAAAGCGTCTTTGCAAGTGAACACTTTGGAAGCTGAGCTCGAGGGTGCGTCTAGTGTGATGCAAGAGATAACGTCAGAACTCGACATCACAGAGCAGCGCAGAACAGATCAACTTGAGATGATTCGCACTTTGAATGAAGATTATTCAGAGCATTCATTTAACTTTCGATCTTTAACAAATAAAATCAACGATTTGTCTTCAAATATTAATCAAATTTATGAGTCTTTCTTGCGGTTAGATGGGCAACGGTCTGAGCTGTATGATCAGCTAAACCAGGAGGTAGAAGGTGCGCAAACAGATGAATTGCAGCTGAATTTGATGCGGCGAACTGAAGTGGAGGCGACGCTCAGTGTCGAGAGACAAACCTTTGCAAACTGGGATGAGCAATTAAGGCTTGCTGAGGTTCAACGACAAGAAACTGACCGCGGGCTTCAACCCTTGCGAGATTCAATTAATGCTATGAATTTGAGTGAGCAAGAGTGCCGACTTGTCAGGGACGGTTTTGCTACACAACTTAGAGAGTCTGAGGCAGACGAAGTGTACCTTGGCACGGTGGTTTCAGATACCTTTGAAATAGCCATCGCTCAAACATCGATCTCCGATTTGCAACGTAAGATCGAAAGACTCGGAGCAATCAACTTGGCCGCGCTAGATGAACTCGCAGAATCTCATGAAAGAAAAGGATATCTAGATGCGCAAGCAGAGGACTTGTTGGAGGCGGTATCTACTTTGGAGAATGCGATTCGAAGTATTGACAAGGAAACAAGAGAACGACTGTCTGAGACATTTGAACAAGTGAACCAACAGTTTGGAGAAATGTTTCCTGCTTTGTTCGGAGGTGGAGAAGCAAAGCTCGTTCTTACTGGCGAAGAGATATTAGATGCTGGAGTGGAGGTGATAGCACGCCCTCCAGGAAAACGAAACACCTCAATTCATTTACTGTCCGGGGGAGAAAAAGCGCTCACCGCACTATCTCTCGTATTCTCTTTATTTCAGCTTAATCCTGCACCATTTTGTCTATTAGATGAGGTAGATGCGCCCCTCGACGATAGTAATACCGTCCGCTACTGTGACCTTGTTCGAAAAATGTCGACAAGCACGCAATTCCTGTTTATTACTCATAATAAAATAACTATGGAAATGGCAGAGCAATTGATCGGCGTTACCATGCAGGAGCAAGGGGTTTCACGCGTGGTAGCGGTTGATATCGATGAGGCGATAAAACTGAATGAAGACGTTGCGATTTAACTTCAAAATAGGCAATGCTATGGCATCGTATGAGGTAATAATATGAGTGATTTACAGATATATTTGTTAGCTTTAGGTGTTGTTATTATTTTTGGTGTTTTAATTATCAACCGGATTCAGGAAAGACGTTTCAAGTCAAAATTGGATCAGACCCAGGGTGCCGCCGGCCAAGATCCACTTCTCGATCATCTAGAAACGCAACGCCCAATAACCTTACCTGATCCAGACAACGAAGTTATTGTGACAAAAGAGAGCACACCGACTATATCTGACAGATCTAGCGATACTCAAAAATCGCCTCTGAATTATTCAGATGATGACGACACGACTCTGGATCTAGAGTTACTTGACTCGAAAATAACATTTCAAATTTCAATAAGTGCCCCTGAGGGCTTGTGTATCAGTACAACTGGTCGACTACAAGAGGTGCTCGAAACAATACCAAAGCGCTATCAAGTATGGGGAAGCACGCGAAAACATAAAGATCCAATTATCGTATCTAATCCAGACTCTGTATTTGACAAGTTAGCCATAGTTATTCAACTCGCTGATAGAAATGGTCCGTTAAGTCGTGAACAAATTGAGTCCATCACTACCGATATCTATGCCGAAACGGTTCCCACGGGGGCAATTGCGTCCCAAATCAAAGCGTCTGAACAAGAGAAAAATGCGCTTGAATTAAAGCAATTTAGTGACGATGTTGACCTTTTGTTCGGCTTGACTGTTGAGCGGTCCAGAGGGGCTACAATGTCTGGTAGCGAGGTATTAAGTTTAGCGTTAGCTCTTGGTATGCGTCTCAATAGACATGGCGCGTTTAGCATGCTCGACGATGAAGGCAAGGAACTATTCACTTTAGAGAATAGGGATTCAACACCCTTTAATGAAGCTCAAATCAAAGAACAGGATATTTTAGGAATTACGTTCCTGTTGGATGTGACCGCTATCTCCGATGGGATACGAACCTTTAATAAGATGGCTGGTGTTGCTAAGCAATTCGCGGACGCGATGAACGCGACGATTTGCGATGACAATAGTCAATTGGTCAGTGAAGCAGGATTCGATCTAATAAGGCAGCAATTAAATAAAATTTATCAGCAGATGGAAGAAAAAGAGATACTTCCAGGCTCGTTGGTGGCTAAGCAGCTGTTTTCATAATGAGTGATGACTATTCAAAAATAAAAATACGAGCGAAAGAGTTACGGCGGATATTAAACGAAGCCAGCCATGAATACTACATACTTGATAATCCAAAACTTCTTGATTCAGAATATGATCAATTATTTACGGAATTAATAAGTATCGAAAAAAAATATCCAGAACTTTCAAGTGAAAATTCACCCACACAACGGGTGGGTTCGAAGATATTAGATTCATTTCCGAGCGTATCTCACTCCTCCCCAATGCTGTCACTAAATAACGCTATCGAAGCGTCTGATATAAAAAAGTTTGATCAGAGGATGAGAGATTTGTTAAGCCTTGGCGAAGCGGACGCAACATACTTCGCCGAGCCAAAGTTTGATGGGCTTGCGATAGCACTTCGATACGTTGACGGCGTTTTAGTGCAAGCATCTACTCGAGGCGACGGTAGTACTGGTGAACAGGTCACAGAGAATGTTCGAACTGTTCGATCTATACCTCTAGTTCTCTCAGGGAATCCTCCAAATATAGTGGAAGTACGCGGAGAGGTCGTCATGATGAAGCGAGATTTCAACGATTTAAATCAGCGGCAAACTAAGGCGGGAGAAAAAATTTTCGCTAATCCACGAAATGCTGCAGCTGGGTCGCTGAGACAACATGATTCGAAAATTACTGCGACCAGAAAGCTATCTTTTTTTGCTTATAGCTTGGAAAACGCAACAAGGTCTCATGGAACGGTTAAGTCTCAATCAGAGATATCAAGTATTTTGAAAGAATATGGATTTGTAACATCATCTTTGAGTGATTCAGTACGAGGTCTTCAGGGTATTCAGCATTTTTTTGAGCATGTGGCGGCTATACGCTCTAATCTAGATTATGAAATAGACGGTATCGTTTATAAGGTTAACAGTTTAGAGGATCAGCAAAAATTAGGATATGTAGCTCGTGCGCCGAGATATGCAATAGCCTACAAATTCCCCCCCCAAGAAGAAATTACCAAATTGCTCGATATTGAAGTTCAAGTCGGGAGAACGGGAGCCATTACACCAGTGGCGAGATTGGCGCCTGTTCGCGTGGGTGGGGTGGTCGTTACCAATGCTACGCTTCATAATCAAGATGAAATCGCACGTAAACAGATAAAAATTGGAGACTTTGTTGTCGTGCGACGCGCAGGTGATGTCATTCCGGAAGTTGTTCGACCGATTGTTGGTAGAAGAACGCACATCGAAGAATTCGTCATGCCAACTCTGTGTCCAGAGTGTAACGGTGAAATTTCAAAAGAGGCAGAAGAAAGTGTTTATCGTTGTACAGCTGGCATGAAATGTCGCGCCCAACGGGCTCAGTCCATTTGGCATTTTTGTTCTCGAAAAGCAATGAATATCGATGGCGTTGGTGAGAGGTTAATTGATCAGCTCGTAGAGCTAAAGCTTGTTGATTCTTTCGCGGATCTTTACCGCTTAGAACCCGAAATTTTATCGACCCTTGAACGTGTAGGAAAAAAATCTGCAGAAAATATTTGCACAGCAATTTCAAACTCGCGCATGACGAGTTTGAGTCGCTTCATATATTCACTAGGTATTCGTAATGTCGGTGAACAAACGGCTAAGGAGCTAGCAAGTCATTTCGAAACGTATGAGCGCTTAATTGCAGCTACTGAGGAGGACTTGATGAAAACGCCAGATATTGGCCCGGTTGTGGCAAGAAGCATCAGGCAGTACTTCGATGACCCTTACCTCAGTGGAGTAATTGAGAGTTTGATTGAGATGGGCCTTAGCTGGAAGCAGGAAGACGCCAACATCAAGAAAAGAACATTAAGTGAAAAAAAATTCGTATTGACGGGAACGCTGAACAATTTATCTCGTGATGAGGCCAAGCAAGAGATTGAAGTTAGAGGAGGTGTCGTAACAAGTGCAGTATCAAAAAATGTAGACTATGTGGTCTTAGGTGAAAAACCTGGATCTAAGCTTAAGAGAGCAACTGATCTAGGTGTCAAAACTATCGATGAATTAATGTTTATAAGGTTACTTGAGAGTGAAAATGAATAAGAAAATAAATGCTGCGGTATTTCCAGTTGCTGGGCTAGGAAGTCGCTTTTTGCCTGCGACCAAAGCTACGCCAAAAGAGATGCTTCCTATCGTTGATAAGCCTCTAATTCAATACGCCATTGAGGAGGCTGCAGACGCGGGTATTACAAAAATGATTTTTGTAACAGGGCGCAATAAGCGCGCAATTGAAGATCACTTCGATAGCGCCTATGAATTGGAGGCAGAACTCGCCTCAAAGGATAAACACGACCTTCTGGAAGTTGCTCGGTCGGTGGCACCAAGGGGCGTTGAATTCGTATATGTTCGACAGTCCTCTGCACTTGGGCTCGGGCATGCAATACTATGCGCTAAACCAGCGCTATCAGATGAACCTTTTGCAGTCTTGCTTGCTGACGATCTAATTAAGGGCTCCATAGGTGCAGTTCAGCAATTAATAACTGCCTCAAATAGCAATCACGGACCGGTTATCGGATTAGAAGCGATTCAGCCTCATCAATCAAAGGCATACGGTATTGTGGAAATTCGTGAACGCGTTGGCGAGAACGTAATTGCTTCAAATATGGTGGAGAAGCCAAATCCAGAGGACGCCCCCTCTAATTTAGGCGTTGTAGGGAGATACCTTTTGCCATATGAAATTTTCGACGTTATTGAAAATTTGCCAACTGGGTCCGGGGGAGAGATTCAGCTCACGGATGCAATAGCCGTATTAGCTAGGAGAGATGGTGTTCTTGGAGTTTCCTTAAAAGGCCAGCGTTTCGATTGTGGTTCCAAATTGGGTTATGCGAAGGCAAACATCGAGTATGGACTTGAGCATGCAGAAATAGGCGATAACCTTCAGGCCTACTTAAAAGGGCTTATTGGATGAACAACCCACTGCAGGTGAATGAGGATGATATTCGTCGGTCGGCAAGAATTATAATTACACAAGAAGAAATTCAAGAACAGATTAAACGAGTAGCTAATGAAATTGAAGGAAGTATTGGCAATCAATTTCCTGTTGTACTTAGTATATTAAATGGGTCGATTTGTTTTTCGGGCCAACTTCTAACCGAGCTTGACTTTGCGCTACGGTACGATGTCTTTTCCATGGCTCGTTATGGTCATGGAACCGTTGGTGGTGAGTTGAAACATTTATCTTACCCGACCACTTCCGTTCGCAATAAGACTGTTTTGATTTTAGACGATATCCTTGATCGCGGAGCAACATTAGAATCAGCTAGAAGGTGGGCGATAGGGAATGGTGCTAGTCAGGTCTTAATGGCAGTGCTAATAGATAAACAGATTCAAAACAGCACTAACCGAATTCAGCCAGATTTTTCATGTTTTAAAATTAAGGATGAATTTGTTTTTGGATTTGGGATGGATATCGACGGAATGTGGCGCAATTTGAAAGATATTCATGCTCTCAGTAATCCAACATCGATAAAATATTGAGTTAGTGAACAAGTATATGAGTATTAAAAACGTACTAAAAATGGGCCATCCGACACTGTTATCGAGATCCGAAGAGGTAAGTCAGTTTGATACGCCTGAACTTTACGAATTGATACAGGATATGAAAGACACTATGACGCACATGAATGGTGCCGGTATTGCTGCGCCTCAAATTGGCGTATTGAAGCGTGTCGTGATTTTCGGTTTTGACAACAACGCGAGATATCCGAGTGAAGATGCTGTTCCTTTCACAATATTAATTAACCCGAAAATAGAACCTTTGAATAAAGTAATGGAAGAGGGTGTTGAGGGATGTCTGTCCGTTCCTGGCTTAAGCGGATCTGTTCCTAGGCACATCAAAATTCGATATCGAGGTTACGACCCTAACGGTGACTTGATAGATCGGACTGTTACTGACTTTCATGCGCGAGTGGTTCAACACGAATGCGACCACCTAGATGGCATCCTCTATCCAGCACGCATTAAGGATTTTTCAACTTTTGGCTTTATTGAGTAGCTGCTTCTTTGAAGTTGTGAGTCAAACTAAGTTCGTCTACCAAGTCGCTTTGCAGGCGTAGAGTTTCACGTGCGCTACTTAGAACATCTCCAGAGATCAATAATGTATCTTCTACACGTTCGCCCAAAGTACTGATTTTTGCATTTTTAATTTCGACACGATGCTCAGTTAACGTTCGGGCGATAGCATAAAGCAGCCCAGGCTGATCAGCGCAGGTAATTTGTAAATGGTAATTTAAGCCATTCTCATCACCACGGATGTCGACTTCAGGTTTAATTGGAAAATACTTAAGCCGCCTACTAATTCTTCTACTGTTAGATCTCTTTAGCGATTTTGATGAAAGCGCGATAGGTAGTTCTTGTTCGATATGATTAATCATATCTTGATAGTCATCTTCAGCATAATGATCCGTCAAAATCTGGAACGTATTTAAATAATAGTTATCGTTGGTCGTGAAAACTTTAGCTTCAACCACTGAAAATTCGGTATCTTCAAAGAAGCGACAGATTCTAGCGAATACTAAGGACTCATTTTTGCCGTAGGTTACAACTTGTAATCCATCGCCTATCGGTGACAACCGTACCCTAACGGTGGGTTGATTTATATCCCCGTGATAATTTAAAACTTGTGTATGCCACACAATCTCACTTTCTTCATGTCGTATGAAGTAACTCTCATCTAATTTCGACCAGAGAGTGTTGTGTTTAAACTGTGGTGTCGCGTAAGCAGCTAATTTTTTTTGTATATTTTGTTTTTTTGTTTCAATCAAATTAGTCTGCTTCATCGGATTGACCTTCAAACTTTCCAAAGCCAGGTAGTATAAGTTTTCTAAAAGCTTACCTTTCCATCCATTCCATACTTTAGGGCTAGTTCCTCGGATATCTGCGACTGTTAGGAGATACAAAGCCTCTAAGCGACGTTGAGTTCGCACTTTCCGAACAAACTCCTTGATTACTTCTGGATCTGAAATATCTCTTTTTTGAGCCATCGTTGACATATAGAGATGTTGCTCAACGAGCCATATTACTAAGCTCGTATCAGGAGCGCTTAACTCGTGATGTTCACAAAAGCGTTTTGCGTCAACCATGCCTAGTTTCGAGTGGTCACCGCCACGTCCCTTTGCAACATCATGATAGAGACCGGCTATATAAAGCGTTTCAGGTCGTTTAAATGAGCCAATCAGCTTACTGCATAATGGAAATTCATGAGACATATCAGGAGCAGCAAACCGTCTTAAATTACGCACAACCATCAGGATATGCGCGTCAACCGTGTAAACGTGGAACAAATCATGCTGCAATTGACCGCATATTTTTCCAAACTCAGGCAAATATTTGCCAAGCAAGTCGTATTGATTCATCAATCTCAGCGTATGAGTTAAACCAATTTGTTTTTTGAAAAGATTAAGAAATGCACGTCTATTTTCTAAGTCACTTCGAAATTCGTCATTGATAAGTTTTTTGGCGTGCCAAAGCTCTTTTCGCGTTCTAGCTGAAATACCCTTTATTTCTGGATGTTCGTGTAGTGTCGAAAAAAACTGAAAAATTGCATGTGGATGTTTTTTAAAAATTCCAGAAGAGGTGGTTTCTAAAAATCCGTTACTAATTTGGAAATGATCATTGATGATGAAAGACTGTGTATCCCGCTCTTGATGGATCGTTTCCGTCAGGTGTTGCAAAATTATCGATGATAGGAGACTAACCGACTTAGAGGCTTTAAAAACAACTTGCATTAATTGTTCCGTGGCAGGTTTCGCACTAGTTGTACGAAATCCTAGATCCGTTGCCAATAACCTTTGAAAATCAAAAAGTAGGCGGTCTTCTTTCCGTCCAGCTTGCATGTGTAATAAAGTTCTAACAAGGATTAGCGCTCGTTCATGTTTTTCGAGCTGTAGCTGTTCAGATTGAGTAATAATTCCGCTAATACGGATTGCATCCCAACTTGTTCCGAATCCTGCGGCTTGAGAAATCCAAAGGATTGTTTGCAAGTCACGAAGCCCGCCTGGTGACTCCTTAATGTTAGGCTCAAGGTTCTGAAAAGAGTCATTGTAGCGACTGTGGCGCTGTCGCAACTCCACCATCTTCGCTTCGCAAAATTTTCGTACTTCTAAATTCTCACGCATCACTTTTTTGAAGCTCGAATGAAGCGGTTTAGAACCAACGACAAATCGAGCCTCCATCAGATTAGTTTGAGTACTTATATCTTTTTTTGATTCATCGACGCATTCATTTATTTTTCTGACGCTATGTCCTACATCCAAACCAATATCCCATAAGGTACTTATGAAGGTCGCAATTTTCGCTTCCTCTGTTTTCTTCAGGGAGTCCGGAATAAGGATAAGTACATCAATATCGGAGTAAGGAAATAACGAACCCCGTCCGTAGCCTCCCACAGCAACTAAAGCTGCATCGACAGAGGTTAATTGTTTTTTCCACAGTGATCTTAATAGCGTATCAGTGTGTTTTGATTGCCGAGCTAGTAATGTCTGGTAATCGGTTTTACGGTCCAGTTTAGAAAATAATCGCTGCTTCTTTTGTTTTATTTGGGTTCGAAGGGTGGCTATGAATAAAGCCTCTCCTTTAAGCGATTTTGTACTAACCATTAGACCGCGAACGTTAAGCCATTGGGTGGCTCAGGCGTTTCATCAGAAACTGTTAGAACTTCAAATCCGGTCTCGCTAACCAATACTGTATGTTCCCATTGAGCGGAAAGTTGATGATCCTTTGTTACGATCGTCCAGCCATCTGCTAATTGACGAATATCTCGCTTTCCCGCATTGATCATAGGTTCGACGGTGAATATCATCCCTGGCTCTAGTCTCATCCCTGTCCCAGCCGCGCCATAATGTAACACCTGAGGATCCTCATGGAAGGTAGTACCGATACCGTGGCCACAAAACTCTCGAACAACACTGAATCCCGCTGACTCGGCCAGTTTTTGTATTGCTGAACCAATATCCCCTAAATGAGCGCCAGGTCTGATCTGTGCGATACCCGCCCACATGCATTCGTAAGTAAGCGAAGCTAATCTACGACTTTGGATAGACGGTTCTCCAACATGGAACATGCGACTGGTATCCCCATGATATCCATCCTTAATGACTGTAATGTCAATATTGATTGAGTCTCCATTTTTTAGTTTTTTGGCTCCTGGTATCCCATGACAAATAACATGATTCACTGACGTACAAATAGATTTTGGGAAGGGACTATGTCCTGGTGGTGCGTAATTTAACGGAGCTGGAATGGTCTGTTGAACATTAACCATGTAGTCATGGCAGATCTTGTCAATCTCTTCAGTGGTTAC
Source organism: Burkholderiales bacterium (assembly GCA_028379895.1). Classification (GTDB taxonomy): domain Bacteria; phylum Pseudomonadota; class Gammaproteobacteria; order Burkholderiales; family Eutrophovitaceae; genus Eutrophovita. The sequence goes on along the minus strand of JAOEKQ010000003.1, from coordinate 89,415 downwards.
GCCTGCTTTAATTTTTGGTTGTATGAAGTCAAGGACCTGCGATGCTAGACGACCGGCCACTCGCATTTTTTCAATTGCTTCATTGTTTTTGATTGTTACTGTCATTGGAATATTGCTCTTTTATAGAGAGTAGATAATATCATTTTGAGAGTAGTTTGCGGCGGGTTAGTTTCAGTTTTACTGGCCGAAAATATGTGGTCCAGTTTTAATTATGAGTGCATCTACTCTGTCATTGATTTCTGGAAGACCAGGGATCTCTACTAATATCCAATCAATCGTCTTGAGTAATTGCTCATAATCGGGCACTGGTCTCCATCTAAGCGTTGGTGAGTTCGCGTGGCATGATCGAAAGCACGATGATTCAACTGGCTCCCATCTCCATCCTTCTGCTCGAACAGATGCGTAAATCATTTTAGCCCAGTGTTCCTGTAAACCGTCCGCTATTAGCGCTTCGTAAACAACAGATTGTATGTCGCGCCAGTTGGCTCGGCTGTGCTCCACTTGACCGTTATAGAGAATAATAGTCTTTAGGTAATCAAATGGATTCGGTAACGGTCTATTCAAGCGTATTTCGTCCGTTAACAAATTTAATGATATTACTCGATTCGCTTCGGCAGTCCATGTATTGCCCTCTGTGTCGGTGAACTCTAATGGTCGGATTAACTTTACATGCTGCGTATGCGACAGTGTGTCCAAGAGTTCGATCGTTGCTGTTCCGTTAAACCCTGCCGCTTGAGCAGGTAAGGAAATCATCAGAAAAATATTAATTATTATGTTTTTAAACATATGGTTAAGTAAATATTACTGCGTCATATATTGACTCTTCGAAAACTTGATTGGGATTTAATACAGTTTAAATTTTTTTATATTGTTAAGTATCCGCAAAAAATATTGCATTGATCTAAGAGTTGTCGCGGTGCAAAACTTATAATGCTTGACTAAAAAAATGTTGCGGGTGTAATTTGTCATAACACTGTACCTAAAAAATACGGCGTTAGGGGCGACTCGAGTTATTCGTGGGGTTAGTAGCTAAAGAGGAAAGCAGCTCTTTACAAAAGGAGAAAATCACGAGTAATATTGTTAATCGAAAGAAAACAGTACGTGTTTTAAAGTTTTTATTCGTTTTTAGCCAAATCGCTAACTGGTAATTTAGATTCTGCATACGGAAGGGGAGAAACGTTATGGAATTCAACATACTACAGTCCCACAAAGGACTGGATAAGCAACTTGAGGAATTAGGGTCAGACCCATTTGACGGAAATAGCGTAGGCACCTCGCTGTTCATGACAGGAAACATGGGGCCCAAGATCAAGGAAAAAATGGGAGCGGCTGCCAAAAAAGCAGGTATGTCTCGCAGAGATTTTTTCCGCTCGTCTCTTGGCCTAAGTGCAGCAATGATTGCTGCAAATGAAGTAACCGGTATGAAATTTTTTGAAGTTGGGTCAGCTGAAGCTGCCGACAAAGCGGCAAAAGCTGAAGCGATTCAGGTCGCGCGAGCGGGTAGTGACTTTATTGTCGATGTTCACACTCACGTGTGTACCCGTCCTGGTCACTATCAGTTAGGAGTGAACACTTCAGAGCGTGGCATGTGGTTCGTACAACTGCTTGATGACCTGGGTAAAGCGTTTGGTTTAGAGAACGGTACCCGAGACATGAACGTTGAAAATTACGGCAGATTAATTCTGGAGGAAAGCGATACAACTGTCGGAATCTTTAATCCATTCGGCTTCCGAGAAGATTATGGTGGTGAGGATATGATCCCCATGGAATACCAAGTCGGTGTTCGTGACCGATGGCCTGATAACACCATTATGCTGGCAGGTGGCTTGACGCCTAATCAGGGGGTAGATGAGACCCTAGAGCGGCTGAACATGTACGCTGACCAATATCGTATATCCGGATTAAAGCTATACACATTCGACTCAACCGATAAGAAAGGTTGGTGGTTCGACGATGAAGCGCTGGCTTATCCTATCTGGGAAGAATGTCGTCGGCTCGGCATTACGAACATTGGATGTCATAAAGGTATTCCTTTTGGTCAATTCTATGCTCGGTATGCTCACTGCGAGGATTTTGACGCAGCGGCAGATGATTTCCTAGATCTTAACTTTATCGCATACCACTCTGCTTGGCCGTATCATAATGAGCTGGCAGCATTGAAGGGTTTTAAACCACAAAGAAAGAACCTCTTTTCCGAAGTTGGCTCAACCTTTGCTGCAACAGTTACAAGTCGTCCTTTAGAGTGTGCACACGTTATTGGCACTTTACTCCGTGACCTTGGGCCTGATTATGTGCTTTGGGGTACTGATTCATTGCTGTGGGGTAATCCACAATGGCAAATCGAAGCTTTTAGGAATTTCCAAATACCTGATGAGCTCGTAGAGGGCCATGGTTACCCGAAAATTACGCCAGAAATAAGACGTAAAGTACTCGGCGAGAATGCAGCAAGAATCTGGAATATTGACCAGAAAAAAGCAATGACTGCCAAAGCTGATATTTTAGCGAGCAGAGCATACGCTTAAGCTGTTAGGTTGATTTGCGGTGTGCTCCACGCCAGGAGCACACCCTTTTTTTTGAAAAAAGGAATTATGGTGCCTACATACGAATATGCATGCGATGCTTGTCTTGTTATTTATCAAACCAGACATAGTATGAAGGAAAGCGGTCCGACAACCTGTCAAGAATGCAAGGGTGATCTAAGGAAAGTGATTTCTGCGCCGAGTTTTAATACAGCAAATCACACTAGCCCCACTGCGGCAAAGTACGCGAAGATGTCTGACGCAGAAGAAATAGCTCGGGAAAATGAACTGCAAAAAGTTTATAAGTCAATTTGGATGCCCCCTGAGGTCAAGCATAGCCCTTGGGAAGACGACCATGATCACGACCATGAACACGATCATTAATGAAAGTCCAGAAACAAGTTTTTAAATTTCTCTTCCGTCTGACCTTATTCATCTCTTTTGTCCAAATTGGATATGGTAACCAGAGCCAAGGCTTAAATGATTCCGGTGGATTATTAAGTGCCAAGCAACATGGCGACTTATCGTTCATGCTCCCTTATGAGGGATTAACCGCGAAACTCGGTAAGCGGTTTGTTAAAGGGCATGAACAGTTTGACGAAACTTGGGTGCTGGCACCAGCACCAGGCGTCTGGGGATTAGGGCCCACTTTTAACGAGGCCAATTGCGTTGGATGCCATCCAAAGAATAGTCGAGCTCGGCCTGCTAAAGTCGGTGAGGAGATAGAGAAGGGCAACGTCATCAAACTTGGCTATCGTGATGGCGACGGTGTAGTCTCACCGGCACACCCCTGGTACGGTGATCAATTGCAAAATAGAGCTGCTGAGAACCGAGTGCCGATAGAAGGTAGTGCGAATATTTCGTATGAATATACTCAATTCATATACCCGGACAACACAAGCGTAGCACTCAAACGACCCGTTATTTCCGTCAAAAATCTTAATTTTGGCGATCTGGATGATTCAACAATAGTCTCGATGAGAATTGCACCTCAGGTAATAGGATTGGGTTTGCTCGAATGGGTTTCGGATCAAGATTTATTGGAGATCGCTGAACGTCAAAAAAAACAAGGCTTATCGGGACGACCAAATTACGTTGTTGATTTAGAAACCGACCGTTTGGTTATCGGTCGATTCGGCTGGAAGGCCGCGCAACCTAATTTGAAGCAGCAAACTGCAGTGGCATTCCATGCGGACATTGGTGCAACGACTTTCTTTTTTCCAGAAAAAAATTGTCCAAAAATACAGGCTCGTTGTAGAGAATTACCCTCTGCTGCCAAGTGCGGTGGACAAGGGGGTTGTACTGGAAATAATTTTAGACCTGAGGTGTTACCTAGCCGGTTGAAAAATATAACAACCTATTTGCAAGCACTGAACATTCCAAAACGACGGATTTCCAATCCAGAGGAGACGTTGCAAGGGGATGTTTTATTTAGTGAGTCCGGCTGTGCTTCCTGCCATGTACCTACTCTAGTTACGGGGGTAAATACGCTCACCAAGGAACTGAGGAATATGGCTTTCCACCCCTACACTGACTTGCTACTCCATGACATGGGGGAGCAACTGGCAGACCATAGACCTGAGGGAACAGCAAATGGTGAAGAATGGCGAACACCTCCGCTTTGGGGCATCGGATTGGTGAATGAGATCTCTGGTGGCCTCGGACTTTTGCACGACGGACGCGCAGCCTCTATCGAGGAAGCTATTTTATGGCATGGAGGAGAGGCGCTATCTTCTCGGCAAAAATTCGTAAACTTATCTAAGAGTAATAGAGAGCGCATCATTCAATTTATCAATTCACTTTGATCGGCACAGTTACTTTCCGCAAGATTCAATTTCTACGGTAACGTTCTTAAGGTTAATCGAACATAAATCAAGTTTCTTCTTTGTTGCTTTGAGTCGCTCACGCAAATCATCGTTATCATATCGTAGCTCTGCGTTATCTATTTCGAGAGTGACTATTTGCTGCTTCATGTTATCAATGATCCGGTTTTTGCAAACTAATGTGTCGGCATCACAAACTGCATAAGCCGGTTGACTAAAAACGAAAATTGAACTTAACAGAAGATATAAGTAATATTTTTTGATCTTGTCTGCATCACTACCCGAAATTCTCATATTAATCCTCTCTTTATTCACAAAAGTAATCTGTCATAAATTTGACATATTCATTCCATTCAGCATAAGCCCACCTCTGTTTGTTGGGAGCTATGTTAACGTTTTTTATCAGCTCGCTGGCGCCCGGTTGGGAATAGTAGTCATACGAGATCTCTCTGATACGCAGACGTTCACAATCGATTTCAAATTGGGTAACGAAAGACTTGATTCCGTCATGGGTTTTATTTAAATCTCTAAGTTCATTCATCAAAAAACGATTCTTTGGTTCTACCACTTGATTTAATTTCCAGAGAATTTCATCGCCGTTCTCCAATATTAAGACGGGAGACCATTCCGATGAACAAGCAAGCGTCGGCATATTTACGACCATTACCAAAGATAGAGTAATGGCATGAGATAGAGTGAACTTACTGGATAGCGTTTGCTCGGTTGTCATTGCTATTACTGTTAATCGAGTTGATCTAACCAGCTTGAGACGGTATGCCCAAGAACCACCATACGTGCTACTTGTATCGGGCTCCGCACATAATTAGTCATAACTTCGATGACATTGTCTGGCAAACCGACCGAAGACGTATCAAATGACCGTGCTATTTTCGCACCAATATTATCAACGAGGACCGTACTCTTTAAACTATATGAATCAATGGTCCCAGATTTTTGGTAAGGCAAGAATCCATCGTAAATCAGAGATAAAAAACTTGGCCAATGTGCAAGATGTCGCCAAAGAGTCGCTACGTGTGCATGATCGGACTTACTGTTGTTTCGTTTGCTTGAGCCAAGGGAATTTGTCTTTAATACTTGTGTCCACGCGTCATCATGAATCTCCGCTCGCGATAATAATGGCTTCAACTTGTGCAATGCTAGGTCATTATTAATCTGACCGGGATTCATTGGCTTACCGTTGCTGGGTGGTGTGGTATAAGCTGCTAACGCTAAAAAATTCAGAGCATTTGACCTAGTGTAGGCACGTACGATGTGCCTAATATCAACTAAGTCTATGTGATTGATATCGATCGTTGAAATTTGCTTCCTGATGTTAAAGTTAGGCGTGGATATAAGAACTTGACCTAAAAGATGCGATAGCATCTGATCTGGGAGGCCACTCTCGTAAATTGGTTTTACAGCTGACCATGTGCGTTCAAGACAATCATCCCAAGAGGCAAGCGCCCTCCAAATTGAAGTGACTATTGGAATTTGCATGGTGCCTCGAATATCCTTAAATATCTCAGCTGTCCTGCCAGTGGCAGTTACTTCATCTGTTACTGTGACTGGATCATAACTAAAATCTGATGTCATGGGTTTTGGCGTCTTTAATAAATCGAATTTGAAGACGAGATCGTGGCTGTTATTATTCCGTTGGTCAAGATTTAAAGTAAAGGAGATCCAATGTGATGACTAATGTGGATATCAATTTATACATATTGCATTTGTCACAGATAGATATATGGGCGGTTATTGAATCCGATGCATGAGAGCCAAATACCCATCTTATGGACATTTCGTAGATGTCCCTATGCAATGCGGACCCGCTTAGCGATTAAGGCTAGCGGTGTCAATGTCTATCTGCGGGAAATATTGCTTCGTGCTAAACCAGCAGAGTTTATTCGGGATAGCGCAAAAGCTACAGTTCCAGTCCTTAAATTATCTAGTGGAGAGGTTCTTGAGGAAAGCATCGATATTATGCATTGGGCGCTTGCTCAAAATGATCCCAATAACTGGCGCGATGTGTTGGATACTCGAAACGAATACTCAACACTATTCTTAGATGAGTTAGACGGCACTTTTAAAAAAAATCTCGATCGTTATAAATACGCAAGTAGATATGGCTTAGAGAGCGAAGATGCTTTAGCCTTCCGTGATGAGGGTGTTAAATTTCTGAATAAAATAAACGATTCGTTGGGATCGAACCCTTATTTATCAGGGAAGCAGCAAGGGTTTCTCGATGTAGCCAGCCTGCCTTTTGTTAGGCAATTTCGTATCGCTAACCCGACATGGTTTGACCGACAAAATTGGCCGCACCTGCATCATTGGCTGCAAGCGTTTATCACATCGAACCAACTTTCAATTATCATGCAAAAATTAAAGCCTTGGGATGCCAATCAAGGTCATGGGATTCTGTTTTAAGTTTTTTGCTACAACGCTTTGCTTATGTATTTAACCCAAATCACTGGCAGGCTTCCATTCTGGAAGCGGCGTACCCCCCGTGTAGTGATTTTCAGCTGGATTTTCCCTAAATAAAACATAAATATCCTCAGCTTTTATGTTCATTGTGTCCAACAATATTCTCTCGATCTCAGTTACAAGCGCTTTCTTTCTATCGGCGCTACGACCTGGCCTCAGGTCTACATCGACAACAGGTAGTCCGTCTCCAATAATCCCAAAGGCCTCATAAATGGATACGTAATCGTATTTGGTTTCCTTTGGTGCGAGTGTCTTTAATACCGCAACTTTAATATCGCTTCGAATTGACTCCTTTTTCTTCAGCGCGGTTCCCTCAGGTAACGTTATTCGAATAATTGGCATCTTTACTTAATTACCCCTCATCTGCGTAAAACTGATTTTATAATGCGCATCAAAGTCGGCATTAAACGTCTCAATATTACGGGCAGAAATTGCCTTATTAAAAACGCAAAAATTCTCATTTTTCTGATTCCATCTGTGTCAAACTCAAGATATTATCTCATGCATTAAAAATTCTCAGACCAAGGTCGTAAGTCCAACTCCAAAGTCCATGCGCTTCTATGCTGATGATGAAGCATCCAGTAGGCTTCAGCAATTGCATGAATATTCAACATACCGTCCTCTCCGGATGTAGCTTTAAAAGTTGGTGCACGCCTATTTAACCGTTCGCCATCGATGCCACCGTCAACGATCACATGGCCCAAATGAATATTTTTAGGACCAAATTCGCGTGCTAAACTTTGGGCTAAGTTTCTAACACCACCTTTTGCCGCAGAGAATGGTGCGAACTTAGCTTTTCCTCGTAAACTTCCCGAGGCGCCGGTGAAGATTAGGGTTCCACTTGAGCGCTCTAAGAAGTTAGGTAATACTGCTTGAGCGAGAAGAAAGGCCCCCAGGGCATGTTCGCGCCAATGAGTGGTGAAAGATTCTTGTGTCACCTCAAGAAAAGGAGCCCAGTTATTTCCCCCCGCGTTATGCACCGCCACCTCAATTGGAGCTACCGACTCGGCCTTTTTTACAACCATCTCAATAGATTCCCGGTCCGTTACGTCGGCGATAATCATGCTCGCAGACGCACCGGCTTTAATGAGTTCATCAAGGGTATGTTGCAGCTTCTCTTCACTGCGTCCAGCAATGACTACAGGATAGCCGCCCAGAGCGAATTTTCTGGCCACAGCGGCACCCAGTCCGCTGGAAGCCCCGACTCCTGATACTAAAACTGTACCTTTTTTTCTGTCTGCCTCGTTCATTTTGATTACTCCCCCACGGAAAAAAACTCGTTATAGTGTTTGCTTAATCAAACGTTACCCGATAAATAAAGTATCACGGAACATTAGGTCTGTTTTTGTTTTTGCTTTTATCGTCTCGAAATCTACTTTCGGCCGCACCATAAAGTCAAACTGATATTCTAAATGAAGCAGCTAACTGTTAAACTTTATTAAAAATCTAGCATGATATTGGAACAATAATGAATAAAAACACTAATGTCGTATCGCTTGAAACGTTATCTTGCAGTGCTGGCTGGCGTAATTACTATTTCGTAAAAATTTTGACCGACGATGGCGTCGAAGGATGGAGTGAATTTGACGAGGGATTTGGTTCTCCTGGTGTTGGCGCTGTGATTAACCAACTAGCACCGCGCATCATTAATCAGTCGGTGATGCAACACGAGCGTGTTCGAGAGGATCTTTATTGTGCAACCAGGCCAGGGGCAGGTGGGATCGTAGGTCAAGCACTCGGCGCTATTGAAAATGCGTTATTAGATGCGAAAGCGAAAACTTTAGGATTGCCGTGCTATGAGCTACTTGGCGGAAAAATTAGAGATCGTTTAAGGGTTTATTGGTCACACTTTGTTAGTTGGCGTGCAGGACGTATCCCTCATTATCTGCCGACAATAAGCGACCAACAAGGTGTGAGAGAAATAGCGCGAGAGATTTCCCCAAGAGGTTTTACAGCAGTTAAAACTAACATATGGTTATATGACAACGGACAAATAAAGGGTTGGGCTCCTGGATTCGGAAGTCCATTTTCGCCTGGATTAAACGTTGATCGGAGAGTGTTGAAAGGTTTAAGGGAACATTTAGAGATAATCCGTGAGGAAGCGGGACCTAATATCGATATTCTTCTCGATCTCAACTTTAATGCCAAAACGGAAGGGTATTTAAAAATTCTTCGTGAGTTAGCCGATTTGGATATGTTTTGGATAGAGCTCGATACGCGTAATCCGGAGGCCCTGGCATATATACGTTCGCAAAGTCCACACCCTATCGCGTCCTGCGAGACCTTAATTGGAATACAACAATTTCTTCCATACCTTCGCCAACAAGCCTTGGACGTTGTAATTATAGATACGCCATGGAATGGGGTTTGGCAGTCCATGAAAATTGCAGCGGTTGCTGAGGCCCACGAGGTAAATGTTGCTTGCCATAATTTCTATGGCCACTTGTGTACGATGATGAATGCGCATTTTTGTGCGGCGGTTCCAAACCTCAAAATAATGGAGGTAGATATTGACCGGATTGAATGGGATAAAGACCTATTCACGTATACACCGGAATATGACGATGGATATTTAATATTGCCAGATCGGCCAGGTTGGGGAACCGACCCTGTGGAGGCTTCAATCCTTGAGCATCCACCCATAAAGGCGCATGGCCTCATGGGTCAAGGGCGCACTCAAAGTCACACATAGTAGTCTGTTCCTTTACATTGACTGTTTCATAACCATTTCGCGGCTTGAATAAATGAGCGTTGAAAATAACAAAATTGTATGTGTGGCTGGAGCAAGTGGACTAGTTGGCTCAAATATAACTCGAGCTGCTCTACTCAAAGGTTATCGAGTTAACGGGACCATGCGTGATTGTTCAGATCGCACTAAATCCGCATTTTTGGAGTCTCTTGAGGGAAGCGGTAGGCTACAACTATACAATGCGAATATGAGCTGCGAAGAAGATTTTAACGAGGCGACTAGGAACGCGGATGGCGTCTTCATTGCGACTTTAATACCTGTTTATCAGGGATTTTCGGGTATCTTTGCTCGTGATATGAATGATGAACAGGGTTACCAAGAAATCATTTTGCCTACGGTTAATGGGTGTTTGAATATTATGCGCTCAGCCATATCCAACGGAGTTAAGAAAATAATAATTTGTAGTTCTACGAGTTCTACTAATCCCGTTCCGTCTGTTCCCGTAAAAAACGAATTGGAGCATTGGTCAGATGAACATGAGCAATGTCGTGCGAAAAAATATACATCAGCGACAAAGACGGTAATGGAAAAAGCCGCGCTTAAACTAGCAGAGGCGCATAACGTCAGGCTCAGCATCATTATGCCCACCGGAATGTTTGGGCCTGTAATTATGCCAAGGCATCTAGACGGAAATCCTCATGTTTGGCTACAACGTTTGATCGGTGGCGGCCAAGGAAGGCATGAACAAGTACCTAACGATTCAATGTCAATGAGTCATTTGCATGATCTGGCAAATTTATTCATCGCAGCATATGAGAATCCAGAAGCAAGAGGTCGTTATTTCGGGGTCTTTGACAGCTGGCACTGGCAAGACATATATCGAGAATTAAAAAATATTCTTCCACATATGCAAATGCCGAAACCGATGGATGGTGAGGCTAAAGCAGCAACAAAATTTGATTTTACAAGGCGGGATAGTCTCGGTGTGTCATTTCGAAACATTGAATCGTGTCTGAGGGAAACTGTCGATTGGATTAAATCAAAGCCGTTTGAATAGTTTTTTGCAAAAAAATGCATAAAATCAAAAGATATTGATGAATAAGATTTTCAGTAAGGCAATATATTGCATTACTGAAGGTTTGCGCTTGTTTCGATATCATAGAATGTTAATATTTGGTCTTCGCTTATCGGGTTACGGTCCGGTGAAGGGGAACCAACAGGGTGTCTCCTGTTCAAATCTGTGTTCTTATGGGGTTAAGCGACTTAAGTTCGAAAACCTCCTAAGGCATTGTTGTAGTAAGTTGTAATTAAGAACTTTTAATCTTAGGGAGTTTTATTAATGAAATTTAAAAAAACTGCAGCTTGTCTTGCTGGCTTAGCATTTGCCACAGGAGTTGTTGCTAAAGAAAGCAACGTCGGAATTTTCGGTACCTCAGGTAAAACAATGGGCGATCACACATACATCGCTCAAGACGGCGCTAAAGCGGATAACATTCGTGAAGTACTAAGCAATGTCACTATGCCAGAGGGTTTCGAAATCAATCTATACGCAATTGTCCCAGATGCGCGTGACATGGCAATGGCTCCTCAGGGAACTGCATTGTTCGTGGGTACACGAAAAGACAAAGTTTGGGTTATTTCTGACAGAGACCGTGATGGTGTAGCTGATGAAGTGAAAGACTTCGCTCCATCTCTTACATTTGATGTGCCAAACGGTGTTCAATTCACAAAAGACGGTTTTCTCTACATTGCAGAGCGAAATCAGGTTCGTTTGTTTCCAGCAGCTGAATACTTCTTTGAAGGTCCAGATGTTGTAGCAGTTGACATCGTAGCCAAAGGTGATTTGATTCCAGAAGGCGAAGAGAGCTACAACCATACAACCCGTGTAATCGACATTGGTCCAGACAACAAGGTTTATATCTCACTAGGTCAGCCTTACAATGTGTCTCCAGAGGATAAGCTAGAACTCTATAAAGAGACTGGTATCGGCGGTATCATCCGTATGGATCGTGACGGCTCAAACCGTGAGGTTTACACGTACGGCGTACGTAACTCTGTTGGACAAGACTTCCATCCAGAAACGGGTGAGCTTTGGTGGACAGATAACCAGGTTGACGGTATGGGCGACGACATTCCTCCAGGTGAGTTAAACCGACAAACAGCAGCTGGACAGCACTTCGGTCATCCATGGTTTGGTGGCGGTACTGTCAGAACCAATGAGTATGCTGATCAAACACCACTCGAGGGCATCGTTCATCCAGTAGTTGAGACAACTGCTCATTGTGCTGATTTAGGTATGGCTTTCTACTCAGGGGACCAGTTTCCTTCTAAGTACAAGAACGCTATTTTCAGCGCACAGCATGGTTCTTGGAACCGCACAACACCTTGTGGTTCACGTGTGATGGTTACTTTCATCGATGATGAAGGCAATGCCAAGATGGAGCCATTTGCTGAAGGTTGGTTGAATGCAAACGGAGAGTATGACGGACGTCCAATGTCTATCACTATGATGAAAGACGGCTCAATGCTCGTATCAGATGATTACGCAGGCGCGATCTACAGGATCTCTTACGTCGGTAATTAATTAGTTGCATGAAAGCCCCCGGCTTGCTGCTGGGGGTTTTTTTTTATTCGGAGTGAATAGTGAAACGCTTTGTAATTTTGTGTCTCGGTTTAATCATCAATATTGCTGTAGCAGCAGCAGCAGATATTGAGAACGGAAAGAAACTATCATCCGCATGTTCAGTTTGTCACGGGAAGGACGGCATATCCACATATCCTGAGGCCCCTAATCTTGCTGGCATGAGCTCTATATATTTTGAAAAGTCATTAGTTGACTATCGAAAAGGGATTCGACAGGATCGTCGCATGACACTTATTGCATCAGCTTTATCTATGGAAGAAATCAAAGATTTAGCAGCTTGGTTTTCTGCTTTTGAAGTAACAGTAAAATTACCTGAACTGTGAAGCGAAAATTTATTTTTTTGTTCTTAATGATTTTCGTGACATGTTCACATGCAAATGAAGGTTTTGTATCAGTAGAACAATTTCTCAATGAGTGTAAGGTGGATAAAGAGCCGTGTATGGCTTTTGTAATGGGGGTTGTTGAGGGTGCCCGCCACCAAACCAGAGAGCAACTCAAAGATCAGCCCTATGCGTTTCTAGTACATGGTAGTCCTGTGTGTCTTCCAGGATCTTGGGATAGTGCGAAACTGACCGAGATAGCCGTTAATGTGCTGACAAATCAACGGCAAACTTGGCCGTACTCTGCTGTTTCAGGTATTTTAATTGCACTGTCTGGCGAATCAACATGCGATTCAACTTAATAACGAAGCGGACGCGTTATTTTTTTTACGGTACACACCTTTCTCATATTTGATACATCTGTATTAAAGTTCGTGGCAAGTTGATATACCTGGCAGTAGGTCAACAGTAATACGTTTATATTAGTTGTAAAATTGATATTTGACGTTGAAGTGAATGATGCACTATCTAAAAAAAGCCATTGTCATCCCGCTCTTTGCGCTTCTTGCTGCTTGTCTCATAGGACTTCCCCTAGCTAATGATTTCGAAGTAGCACCATCTTTTGATTGCGAAGAAAATATATCTGTTAGTCAAAAGATAATTTGTCAATCACCAGCGCTCTCCGCACTTGATTTTGAGTTGTCGACCTATATTGATGGTCTCAGACAATTATTAACAAGAACCCAGTATCTAGTGGAGGCGAGAACTTTTGTAGAAAAGAGGGTTCTCTGCGGTAAAAGCGTGGAATGTCTGACCCAATTATATGAGACTCGTTTGTGGCGGGTTAGGTATCGCGTCAATGACCTTCATCCAATCGAGGGCTCCTGGGTAAACGATGGTCATACACACATTACTATCGTAAAGGTGGGGCCAAAATACCGATTAAACGCCACAAGCCCAGGATCTCTTGAGGTTTATTGCGTTAATGCAAGTGACGAAATAATTTCAAAATCAGCTCAGTTTGACAAGTGGGATATGAAAAAAAATGGTGTCAGTTATTCGTGGGGTAATGCTTGCACATGGGATTTCAAGGTCTCAGAAAAACAATTAAATATTAAAGTTTCTTCAGACTGTGTTAACGAGAATAAGTATTTTTCAGGAGACTTCCGCAAGGGTGAGGCGAGCGATCTTGCATACGTTTGTTTTGACCGATGACGTTGACATCAGAGCTTTTATACCGAGGTTATTACGTTTAGGTTAGTTTCATCTAAAAGGTTATTTTGAAAATAAAAGGCACAATTTTATAATCAAGTTTTGAATCTGAATTTGTCGAAAAAATCATTAATTTGGAGGATTTATGCAACGCGAAAAGTATTTGAACTACATCGCAGGTGAATGGGTTAGTGGTGGTGAATTTTCCGAAAATATAAACCCCTCGGATGTAAGTGAGGTAATTGCAGATTACGTAAGGGCTGACAGAGAGCAAACGAAACAGGCTATTGATGCAGCATCATCAGCCGTTTCGGCTTGGGCCAATTTTGGGGTTCAGGCTCGATCGGAATTACTCGATAAGGTTGGTAATGAACTCCTAATTCAAAAGGAATCGATTGGTATGTTATTGGCTAGAGAGGAAGGAAAAACACTTCCCGAAGGAATTGGCGAAGTTACTAGAGCCGGCCATATCTTTAAATTCTTCGCTGGAGAGGTTCTAAGGCAAACGGGTGATTTACTGCCTTCTGTGCGACCAGGTATCGATGTCGAAATTGTCAGAGAACCAATGGGGGTCGTTGGAATTATTTCACCGTGGAATTTTCCAGCTGCTATACCTGCTTGGAAAATTGCACCGGCGCTAGCTTACGGAAACTGCGTGGTATTTAAACCCGCGGATCTTGTGCCAGGTACCGCCCATGCGATTGCTAAGATTATCGTTGATGCTGGGGCTCCAGCTGGGGTATTTAATTTTGTTATGGGTCGAGGTAGTGTTGTCGGTGACGAGATCGTAACAAATCCAAAAGTGGATGCAATTACGTTCACTGGATCCGTTGAAACGGGTCAAAGTGTAGCTCAAGCGGCGATTTCTAGGATGGCTAAGTTCCAACTGGAAATGGGGGGTAAAAACCCCTTAGTTGTACTCGATGATGCGGATCTAAATAACGCTGTTGAGTGCGCGATTAATGGTGCTTACTTTTCTACAGGTCAACGTTGCACTGCTTCATCCCGTCTCATTATTACCAATGGTATTTATGATCAATTTTTAACTGCGCTTGTCGAGAGACTGGATAATTTAAATATAGGAAACGCGATTCACCCCGATACGCACATTGGACCGGTGGTCGATAAAAATCAATTTAATCAGAACTTATTCTTTATCGAAGAGGCTAAAAAAGAAGGGGCACAACTAGCATACGGCGGTGAAATATTGAAGCGTGAAACAGAAGGATTCTACCTACAACCCGCATTATTTACCGAAACTAATAATGACATGAGAATCAATCGAGAGGAAGTTTTTGGACCAGTTGCATCAATTATTCGAGCTAAGAATTACGAGGAAGCGCTATCGATTGCCAACGATACAGCTTTCGGGCTTTCCTCGGGCATATGCACTGCGTCGCTAAAACACGCCACACACTTTAGAAGACAATCGCAAGCTGGAATGGTAATGGTTAACTTACCCACAGCTGGAGTGGACTATCACGTGCCATTTGGAGGCCGTAAAGGATCGAGTTACGGATCCCGAGAGCAGGGAAGATATGCTGCGGAATTTTATACCAGCGTAAAGACTAATTATATTGGCTGCTAGGTTCGAAAAAAACAAAAGTAGTGCAAGAAAGACAAAGGGCTATCCATACAGTGTAAATTAGTTACCTTGAAGAAAACTTATGTATCAAATCGGAAATTGGGGAGTTTTAAAATGAAAATGAAGACCTTATTTGCGCACTTAACTATGCTCGTTGTCATTCTCATGACAGGCTGCACTCAAAAAGAAGAAACTATTCGGCTAGGCTTCATAGATCCATTGTCAGGACCCTTTGCTAACGTTGGACAGCACGGCCTGAGAGAGCTTCAACTATTCGTTGACAGTGTTAATGACCGAGGTGGTGCGCTAGGCGGTGTTAAATTTGAGATCGTTCCGGTTGATGGTAAGGCCAATCCTCAGGAGTCCTTAATCGCGTTTCGTCAGCTTGTTGATCAAAACATCAAATTTTTGGTACACGGGAACTCATCAGCTGTGGCGGGAGCTCTCAATGAAGCGATTGCCAAGCATAATCAGCGAAATCCAGATAACGCTATGATTTACCTTAACTATGGAGCGGTTGACCCCATCTTGACTAACGAGCGGTGTAATTTTTGGCATTTTAGATTTGATGCCGATTCTGATATGAAAATGGAAGCCATGACCAACATGATGGCAATTGACTCGACGATTAAAAAAGTTTATTTGATTAATCAAGATTATTCTTTTGGTCATGCGGTTTCTAATGCGTCTAAATCGATGCTTGGTGAGAAAAGACCTGATATCGAAATCGTAGGCGATGATTTACACCCATTGGCAAAAATTAAAGATTTCTCGCCATATATCGCTAAAATTCGAGCATCTGGTGCAGACTCAGTCATTACAGGAAATTGGGGAGCAGACTTAGCGTTACTCGTAAAGGCGGCTAGTGAAGCCGGATTAGATGTAAACTTTTACACGCAATATGCTGGTATTGTCGGTGGATTATCGGCGATGGGAAATGCGGCCGCTGACCGGGTAAAACAGGTGACAATGTGGCATGTAAACGCAGGCGGAGATGAATCCGATAAGCTAACGCAAGCGTATCGTGATAAATTTCCTGAAGCGAATGATGATTTATTTTTTCTATCGTTAAAGCATGCAATAGAAATGCTTGTGCTTGCCATTCAAACATCCAACTCAACAGATGCGTTGACGGTTGCGAAAGCGCTCGAAAACGTTAGATACACAGGTCCGACCGGAGAAGTTTGGATACGCGCCGAGAACCATCAATTAATGCAGCCGCTTTATGTGTCAACGTTTAAAAGATCTGGGGTTGAGGGAGTTAAGTTTGACGTTGAACGTATGGGTATCGGCCCGATGACTAATTTCATAACGAAGGCCGAGGACACATTTCTCCCTACAACGTGTGATATGCAGCGTCCTGATTAGGATTTACTTAATTTGAATATTTACCTCCTAACAAATCGAGTAAGGTCATAAAATATTTATATTTAATGAAACTGATGAATGAGCCTGCGTTAAGTGAGGAACCCGCGTAGGAGTTAAATCAGACACTCACTCAGATGGTCAGGCAAGCTAGTCAAGGATAGCTTAGATGTGATCAGAGATGCTCAGTAATTAGGGGGAGGGATGAAACCATCAATGAATAAAGATACCCTATCCATATTGCTTTGCAAAAAATCTCCCCTCTCAAATACCACCTCATAGGATATTGATCGTCCGTCATCACTCACGGTTGCATTCGCAACCACGACCTCCGCTTCCTTAATACTCATGCGGGTGACCCAAGTCAGCACGGCATTTGGTGGATCACCTCGAAATGTGTCACCTTTGCCTTTCCACATTGAGACGAACTCATGTGCGTTCAAATATCCGTGTAAACGATTCGGCCTACCGGTAAAAGCAAAGATATCTCGTGTAACAGGCATTACTAAGGTGTTATCTCTTATCATCTCGGCACTATTAGCGGTATGTACGAACAACCATTCCGCGCTTTTTGCTTCAGCAACCAAAATGCTGGTGCAAAATAAAAGAGCTGCGATGAGCATAGCGAATCTTTGTAATGGTTTCATATAGATAGATTTCCTAGGTGAGCTTCCTGCCAAGTACATCTTTTAACATACTTGTATCTTACCTTATTCAATATGCGAACTGGACTTAAACAACTTTTAAACAGTGAAGAAAATTAATTTTAAGTATTTTAAAACAATAGCTTATATGTTTTTATTAAGACTGTATGAGACTATTACAAACATGAAAAAGCCGTGTAAAAAACACGGCTTTTTAATTCTTGGCTCCTCGACCTGGACTCGAACCAGGGACCCACTGATTAACAGTCAGTTGCTCTACCAACTGAGCTATCGAGGAATTGGAAGGCGCTAATGATAGTGATTCAGAGTCAGTTGGTCAACCAGGCTTTTAAATGATCACTTGAGAAATCGCTTCAGAAACAGTTTTAATATTTTTTGAGTTTAAGGCCGCGACGCAAATTCGACCGCTTTCTACCGCATAAACCGAATATTCTTCTCGAAGTTTAATGACCTGCTCTCGCGTCAAACCTGAGTAAGAGAACATTCCTTTTTGCTTCGTAATGAAAGAAAAATCAACACCAGGACATAACTTGGCGATATTTGTTGAGAGATCTGAGCGCACTCTTTTAATACGCTCACGCATACCTCCTAGCTCAAGGTCCCATTGCTTCTTAAGGTCTTGGTTCGCCAGTACCGTTTCAACCAAGGCTCCACTGTGTATCGGTGGGTTAGAGTAATTAGTTCGTATCAAACATTTCAATTGACTTTGTACGCGCTTTGCCTCTTCTGCGGAATCCGACACAATCGATAAACCACCGATACGCTCTCCATATAGAGAGAATGACTTTGAGAATGAATTCGAAATGACTAGGCTTCGGCACCTTTCAGCAAATAGACGTACGACAAACCCATCTTCATCGAGGGAAGATCCAAATCCCTGATAAGCAATATCCAAAAATGGAATCAAGCCCCGGTCAACAACGATGTCCACAACAGTTCGCCATTGATCTTCATTTAAATCCACGCCAGTTGGATTGTGGCAACAGGCATGTAAAAGAACAACGGATTGTTGTGGCAAAGCTTTTAACTGGTCAACCATAGGGCCAAAGGCAATACCTCGCGTCTCCGAATCGTAATAGGGATAAACATTGACGTTGAGACCTGCATTGCCAAATATGCCTCGATGGTTTGCCCAACTTGGGTCCGAAATCCAAACATCTGTGCATCCAACAACTTGTTTGAGAAAATCAGCGCCAACCTTTAATGCACCGGTACCGCCCAATGTTTGAGCAGTAATAATGCGATTTGAGTCCAGAACTTCTGACTCCGCCCCAAAAAGTAACGTTTGAACTAATTTATTGTATTTCGCGTTTCCGTCAATTGGCTGGTACGCTCGGGCTCGATGTTTTGCAACGATTTGCGTTTCCGCCGTTTTGACACAATCTAGCAACGGAACTACGCCGTCATCATTATAATAAACGCCAACACCCAAATTAACTTTATTAGGATTGCTATCTGACTTGAAGAGTTCTGTTAATCCTAAGATAGGATCACTGGGCGCTAATTCAACTGCGCTAAAAGCTGAGTTCATCATATACTGGTCGCTGATAAGATAGAAATAAGAAACAAACGGGCGATATTGTACCGCACGTATTGATACGAATTCCACAAGAAACAAGGTTCACGACATTTTGTCCTCAGAAAATTTCATCAGATACCCCAATAGTCCCTTTTTGCTTAACCAGTTGTTCGAACCCGCCGGAGATCAACCAAAAGCGATTGAGAGTCTGCTGGACGGTCTCAATACTGACTTAACTTACCAGACGCTACTTGGAGTTACGGGCTCAGGGAAGACGTTCACAATGGCTAACGTGATCGCTCGCTCGGGAAGGCCGGCGATCGTTATCGCCCCCAACAAAACACTTGCTGCACAGTTGTACTCGGAATTTAAAGAGTTTTTTCCAAAAAATTCTGTTGAGTATTTCGTTTCTTATTACGATTATTATCAGCCTGAGGCTTACGTTCCGTCTCGTGATCTTTTTATTGAAAAAGATTCCAGTATCAATGAACATGTCGAACAGATGCGCCTATCAGCAACAAAATCGCTTTTAGAACGCGACGATTCAATTATTGTAGCGAGCGTCTCCTGTATCTACGGCATTGGGGATCCTGTTGATTATCACGGGATGATATTGCACCTAATAGAGGGGGAGGAGCTTGGCCAGCGAAAGATAATACAGCGACTCGCCGAGATGCAGTATGACCGCAATGACATGGATTTTCATCGGGGAGTATTCCGAGTTCGGGGCGATGTGATTGATGTATTTCCATCTGAGAACTCCGAGCATGCTATCCGTATCGCGCTATTCGATGACGAAATAGAATCTCTATCCGTTTTTGATCCCCTAACTGGGCACATCATAAATAAGGTTAAACGTTACACCGTTTACCCCTCAAGTCACTATGTCACTCCTCGAGCGACTGTGTTACGTGCTATTGAGGCAATAAAAATTGAACTTCGCGAGCGGATAGCTCAATATCAAAAAAATAGTCTTCTCGTTGAATGCCAAAGAATTGAACAACGCACCCGATTCGATCTAGAAATGCTCTCGGAAATGGGTTTCTGTAAGGGGATCGAGAATTACTCGAGACATTTATCGGGGCGTAACGAAGGAGATCCACCACCGACATTGATCGACTACCTACCTAAAAATGCAATTATGTTCATTGATGAATCGCATGTGACTGCACCTCAGATAGGCGGCATGTACAAAGGTGATAGGGCGCGCAAAGAAAACCTCGTTAATTATGGCTTCAGACTTCCCTCAGCCTTGGACAACAGACCACTGCGCTTTGATGAATTTGAGAGATTGATGCCGCAAACCATTTTTGTTTCTGCAACACCTTCACATTACGAACTTGAGAAACAAGAGCGGGTTGTTGAACAAGTCGTTAGACCTACTGGGCTTGTTGATCCAGATTTGGAGGTTCGTCCAGCCAGCACCCAAGTTGATGATCTTTTATCGGAGATCAATGTGAGAGCCAAGCTTCATGAACGGGTCCTCGTTACGACGCTTACCAAGAGGATGGCTGAGGATCTAACTGACTTTTTGTCAGAAAACGGGGTATCGGTGCGTTATCTACATTCCGATATAGATACGGTGGAGCGTGTTGAGATTATTCGAGACCTCAGGTTAGGAGAATTCGATGTATTGGTTGGTATTAACTTATTGCGAGAGGGATTGGATATCCCAGAAGTTTCTTTAGTCGCTATTTTAGATGCGGATAAAGAGGGATTCTTACGCTCTGAGCGGTCTTTAATACAGACTATCGGTCGAGCGGCGAGACATATCAATGGTCAAGCCATTATGTATGGGGACAGGATTACAAAGTCCATGCAGCGTGCCATTGACGAGACAAACCGGCGTCGCGAGAAACAAATGGAATTTAATTTAGCTAATAACATCACTCCAACTGGGATCGATAAGCGCGTTCGGGATCTCATAGAAGGTGTTTTCTCCGAACGCGACTTAAACAAAGGAAATATTAACGATAAAGAAGTAAGTAAAGAAATCAAATCGGAATCTGATTTGCTGGTTGAAATGAAACGGGTAGAGAAACAAATGAGAGAATCTGCTAAGAATTTAGAGTTTGAAAAAGCGGCGCAGTATCGAGATACTTTAAAAAACCTAAAAGATAAGTTTTTATCTGGATCCTTTAACTGACTGGAATGAGCGCAGAGAAAAAAATAAAGGTCTGTGTGGTTTGTACAGGTAATATTTGTCGCTCTCCGACTGGAGAGGCTGTATTAAAGAAAAAGGCCATAGAAAGAGGATTGCAAACGTCATTTTCTTGCTCCTCTGCAGGAACTCACGCTTACCATGTCGGGGAGATGGCTGATGCACGAAGTGTCAGTGCCGCCGAGGAAAGAGGATATGACATGAGCGGCATTCGTGCTCAAAAAATTTCAGTATCCAACTTTGAAGATTTTGACATATTTTTAGCTATGGACTTCGAGCATCTCAAAGCGCTAAAAGAAATAAAACCGGTAAATAGCGATGTTGAAATATTGCTATATCTCGAATACAGTCAAAAGTTCTCGCGTCAAGGTGTTCCTGATCCTTATTATGGATCTGCAAATGGTTTTACGAATGTCCTCGATATGATTGAGGA
The DNA here is from genome assembly GCA_028379895.1 of Burkholderiales bacterium. GTDB lineage: Bacteria > Pseudomonadota > Gammaproteobacteria > Burkholderiales > Eutrophovitaceae > Eutrophovita. The sequence goes on along the minus strand of JAOEKQ010000003.1, from coordinate 68,002 downwards.
GGGCGCAGATACATTTTTAGATCAAATGTACTCCACACGCCTCTCAAATTAATGACTCAATATCCTTTTCAACAGCACTAATTCGGATCGTCTTGAGTTTCTACTTGCTGTAATGGCTCACTTTGAGTTTCGAGAGTCGTCGCTTGACCTTGTCTGCGACGCTTTCGCTCCTCGCGGGCTTTCTCTAGTTCCTCATTATTAGAGGACGAATCAAGATCAGTGTTCGCACCAGATGATGAAGTCTCAATCATAGTCATCCCAGCAGGCAATACGACTGGCTCTTCTTTTATCGGAGCTTGTGTCGGAGTGACTCGCTTTTTAGCGATGGGGGTAGATACGCTTTCTACTTCTTTTGGCGTAATCCCCTCAGCCTTCACAACGACCGGTTTTTCAGCTTCGGTCCGTTGATCGGTCTCGATCGTACCAGTGGACGCCGTTGGGATTAAACTCGAATGAGACTCTTCTAAAGGCTTATTGCGCTGATTCACAGGCTCCCTTTGTGCAACCGTTTGTGTAGCGCTAGCGTTAACATCTTGAGATTGAACGGATGACTGATTCTCATTGGAGCTGCCTTGAACTTCATTTGATGCGTCTTGGTTGTTTGTTGCTCCGGAGTCTTGATCCGTATTACGATCACCCCGTCGATTACGGTTCCTTCGATCATTGTTCCTGCGTCTGCGCCGACCGTTCTGACCCTCTCGTTTATCCGTGTTATGGCCTTCATTATTTGATGCTGACGCATCATTACTTGAATTATCGGTTGCGTCTATGGTCTCCTTTGCAGGTTCCTGTCGCTGAGTAGCATTTTGCGAAGTCGACTCAGAGCGATTGTCTTCATCTCGACCACGTCCGCGTCTAGGTCGACGACGATCCCTAGAATCGTTACGATTTCTTCTTCGATCCCCGCGCTCGTCGTCTCTTCCACCACGTCTGCGGTCAGTACGTTGATTTCGACGTCTGTTATTCGAGGATGGCTTCTCTTTTGGTTCGCTGGGCCCAAATATCGCCGCAATTAAGCGCTTGAAGAACCCTTCCTTTTTACTTTGCGCTGGAGGAGGCTGTGTTGGTGTAATGCCTTTAACAGCCGCCAAAGGCTTCTTAATATCTTGTTTTTTATCTTTTTCTTGCCCATCCTCAATCACTGCATCCGCGAGGTCATAGCTGGCGATGTTCGTATCAATTTGGTCAAGTTCATCATGACGCAGCCGTTTGACAGAGTAATGAGGGGTTTCTAATTGACTATTAGGTATCAAAACACAACTTACTTTCACGCGATGCTCGATCGCATACAATTCATCTCTTTTCTCATTGAGCAAATAAGAAGCCACCGCTACCGGCACCTGAGCGTGAACAGCCGCGGTGCTCTCTTTCATTGCCTCTTCTTGAACGATTCTGAGAACATGAAGTGCTGTTGATTCAATAGACCGAATATTCCCCGTACCACTGCATCTAGGGCATGTTATGTGACTAGTTTCACCAAGCGATGTTTGAAGGCGTTGTCGAGACAATTCTAGGAGCCCAAATCTTGAAATCTTGCCCACCTGGACGCGCGCACGATCGTATCTGAGCGCCTCTCTTAGAGTATTTTCTACCTCACGCTGGCTCTTAGTGTCTTCCATATCGATGAAATCGATGACGACAAGACCACCCAAATCACGCAGTCGCAATTGGCGTGCCACTTCGTCAGCAGCTTCGATATTAGTTTTACGCGCAGTTTCCTCGATGTCACTACCACGTGTTGATCGGGCAGAGTTAACATCTATCGATACCATTGCCTCAGTGTGGTCGATAACAATCGAGCCTCCGGACGGTAAGAGCACTTGTCGGGAGTACGCAGATTCTGTTTGATGTTCGATTTGAAAACGAGAAAATAATGGAGTTTCCTCCTGATACCACTTAACTCGATTCACATTGTGAGGCATCACATGGCCCATAAACTGCTGGGCTTGCTCATAAATCGACTCTGTATCAATCAGTATTTCACCAATATCTTGACGGAAATAATCTCTAATCGCACGAATAACTAAACTTGCATCCTGATAGATTAGAAATGGCGCGGTTTGACTCTCTGCAGCGCCATCAACTGCTTTCCACAATTGGGTTAAATAATTTAAATCCCACTCCAGCTCCTCTGCGCTGCGACCGATACCTGCTGTTCTTGCAATAACACTCATGCCTTTGGGCAAACTGAGTTGGTCCATTGCGTCGCGTAATTGAGCGCGTTCCTCACCCTCGATACGCCTCGAAACACCGCCACCGCGTGGATTATTTGGCATCAATACCAGATACCGACCAGCAAGACTAATAAAAGTGGTTAAAGCGGCACCTTTATTACCGCGCTCATCTTTCTCAACTTGAACAACAACCTCAGTGCCTTCAGATACGACATCTTGAATACGTACTCGCGTTGGGTTGGCCTTAGGGTCTTTGAAATAGGATCGACTTATTTCCTTGAAAGGAAGAAACCCATGCCTTTCAGCACCGTAGTTAACAAAGGCAGCTTCGAGACTGGGCTCGACGCGTGTGATTACACCTTTATAGATATTGCTTTTTTTCTGTTCCTTACCTGTTGTTTCTACGTCTAAGTCGAGGAGTGTTTGTCCGTCGACGATCGCAACTCTGAGCTCTTCAGGTTGAGTTGCGTTAAATAGCATTCGCTTCATTTATATTCCCCAGCGCAATTGTCGCGTGTGGGAGATCAAACCGGCGCTAGTCTTTGATGGTTTCGTTCAACTATTTCAATAAATTAATTAAATAAATTCTTTCGTTGTATCGAGCAATCGTTTTCTAAATTAATATATTTCCGGTTTTACCGAGCCCCCGCAAACTACCGGCGTTGACTTTTTAAATCTCCCGCACTGTCGCGTGCGCGTAAATCATTTACTATATCGCTACTTTCTTTCTTCTTTATTTAGGTGAGCGAAATTAACCTTAGGACGAATCTTTAAATCTTTTCGTTGAGAACTTATCGGCTAACTAACAACGGGGCTTTGTACCCGGAGGCCATACGCTCTTTATGGGAGCGTAACATTCTCGTCGTCAAACGACTCGCAGTCGAATTATAATTGAAAATGAATGACTTATGTAAAGATCGTGTGAATCACGTCGATATAGGTGGTGAGGGTGAGGACCAGCGTATCGACAACTATTTGCTAAAGGTACTTAAAGGAGTGCCTAAGAGCCATGTGTACCGAATTTTGCGTAGCGGCGAAGTGCGCGTTAACGGGGGGCGAGTTGGCCCCAGCAGGAGACTCACTATTGGCGATAAGATTCGAATTCCACCCATTCGAGTAGCACAAAGAAATCAAGATGCAAACCCCGCTAATCCCGAAATCTTTGACGTTTTACATGAGGATGATGAAATATTAGCAATCGACAAGCCAGCTGGGATGGCAGTCCACGGAGGAAGCGGTGTTTCCTCAGGACTTATTGAGCATTTAAGGTCAACAAGGCCGAATCAACCATTTTTGGAACTTATTCATCGCTTGGACAAAGAAACGTCAGGAGTGCTCTTATTGGCGAAGAAGCGATCAGCGCTTACAAATTTACACGCGCAGATTAGAGATAATCAGACCAGAAAAATATACCTCACATTGGTCTGGGGCAGCTGGGATAGTAGGATTAATAAAGTTGATCTTCCACTGAGAAAATACGTCTCTAAAGCAGGGGAGCGAAGGGTTGTGGTTGATGGTCCGAATGGGAAACCGTCCCTAACTTTGTTTAAGGTGCTTGAGACCAACGGGAAAACAAGCTTACTTGAGGCGAATCTGAAAACAGGCAGAACGCATCAAATTCGGGTCCACTTAGCCCACGTAAACTTCCCTATTTTAGGTGACGATAAATACGGAGATTTCCGGCGAAACAAGTTGTTGCAAAAGTATGGGTTGAAACGTATGTTCTTGCACGCACATCAATTTTCATTCACACATCCAAAAGATGGCAAGAAAATAACGTTGCAATCTCCGCTTCCCAAGGAACTTCGTCAAGCAATGAGGTCTATCGATGAGTCGTTTATTAAAGAGAGCAAGATAATGAAATGAATAATTATGATTTAATCGTATTCGATTGGGACGGGACTCTTGTTGATTCGACTGCGCACATTGCACAATGTATTCAAAAAGCATATGCCGATAACGATTTGCCTGTGCCAAACGACTCCGCATCAAAACACGTAATTGGTCTTGGACTCGTTGATACGTTTAATTATTTATCTCCAGACCTTTCAAAAGAGCAGCATTCAGGCATAGTTGATCGATATCGGCACCATTTCCTAGATGCTGACAAAACGATTCATTCGTTTAAAAATGTTTTGGAAGGCCTTCAACATTTAAAGCAAAACAATTATTTATTGGCGGTTGCAACCGGCAAGAGTCGTGAGGGGCTTGACCGAGCTCTTAGCAAAGTTAATTTCGGCGACCTTTTTGCCACCACCCGATGCGGCGATGAAGGGTTTCCCAAACCTAATCCCGACATGCTTAATTTTATTATGGATGACCTAGGAGTCACCTGTGAGAGAACCCTCATGATAGGCGACACCACACATGACCTACTTCTTGCCGAAAATGCTGGGGTAAAGAGTATAGGTGTAACCTACGGTGCACATGAAAAAGATAAGCTCATCGCCCTTAATCCGTTAGTTTGTGTGGATAGTTTTGAGGAATTGATGGCGTGGCTTTTGAAAAACGGTTAATTTGTGCATCCTCGGATTTACTCGATGCCGGTAACGGGTACCGATTTGTCACCCAAGACACCGATGGAAATGACATGCAGGCTTTCGTCATTCGCCATAATGGTGACGTTTTTGGTTATCTTAATCGATGTGCGCATATTCAAGTTGAACTTGATTGGCAACACGGACAATTTTTTGATGAGGATTCAGAGCTCCTTATATGTGCAACACATGGGGCTTCGTATCTTCCTGACACCGGAGAGTGTATCGGCGGACCCTGTAAGGGCGCTTTCTTAACAAAACTTGAAATTGTTGAGGATCAAGATCGCGTGTATCTTTTATCTAGCGCCTAAGCTTACGCTTACTTTTAACCACCACGAGCAGATTTTATGGATTCTATAGAACAAAACACCTTATCCGAATTAGCGCGGGATTCGCTTATAGAACAGCGACGGGCAAGGCGATGGAAAATATTCTTTCGTTTTACTTATTTGTTAATAGCCGCTTTAATCTTCTTCACATTAACGCGTGATAACGGCTCTAAAAATACGGGGCCACATACCGCGGTTGTAGACGTAAACGGTGTCATTGCATCTGGCGCGCCGGCAAATGCCTACGATGTGATAGAGGGTCTTGAGAGAGCTTTTAGTAACAAAAATGTAAAAGGTATCATCATTCGCATTAATAGCCCTGGTGGCAGCCCAGTGCAATCGGAGCTGATAAATCAAGAGATTCGACGTTTACGCAGTCTCAATGCTGAGATGCCGGTTTATGCGGTTGTAGAAGATATCTGCGCGTCAGGGGGTTATTACGTAGCGGTTGCAGTTGATCAAATATATGTTGCTCCGTCCAGTATCGTTGGTTCGATTGGGGTGAGGATGGACGGATTTGAATTTACAGAGGCTCTAGATTCTTTGGGAATTAAACGCCGTTTGCTGACTGCCGGAGAAAATAAAGCATTCCTTGATCCATTTTCTCCGATGAAGCCTGCGCAACAAAGACACGCTAAATCAATATTGGACAATATTCACAAACAGTTTATTGACGCCGTGACCGCCGGCAGAGGAGAGCGTCTCCAACAGAATCCAGACATTTTTTCTGGGTTAGTCTGGACTGGAGAACAAAGCATAGAACTCGGTCTAGTTGACGGTTATGGAAGTGTTTTATCTGTGTCCAGAGACATAATTGGAGCCCAAGAGGTAATTAACTATTCAATACAAGAAGGCTTCGGCGAGCGGATAGTAAGAAAATTTGGCGCAGAAATATTATATAAAACAATGGGTTACAACTTATATTAGAACCGTACTGTTAAGAATTACGGTAGGCGAACACCATGCTTCCTCAGCGCCTTAGATAGAGCAATGAGTGGCAAACCTACCAGTGCCGTAGGATCTGGGCCGAGTATGGAATCTAAAAGAGTGATTCCTAAGCCTTCTGACTTAGCGCTGCCAGCACAACCTAGAACATCCTCTTTTGCGACGTAGCGTTTAATCTCTGCTAACTCCAGCACTCGGAATGCCACTTCGGTATGTATTACCTCGGAGTGATACAGATGTGTATTTGTATCCCACAGGCATAAACCGGTGTAGAAAATGGCGGTCCGTCCGCTTGCGTATTGCAGCTGGTCGATAGCGTTAGATATTGTTCCAGGTTTAGAAAGCCAGCGGCCCTCACACTCCGCAACTTGATCAGAGCCAATAACAATATGCCCACCTTTCTTAGACTCAGCGATGGAACGCGCTTTAGATATGGATAAGCGTTCAGCACATGCTGAGGGGCTTTCTTGGTCCAAGGGGGTTTCATCAACGTTAGGTGACTCAACTTGAATACCCGAACAAATGCGCTCCAACAAATCTTTGCGGTAAATTGACGTTGAAGCGAGAATAATAATTGGATTAGCCTCTGAACTCATGATTCACTATAAATAGATAAAACTTTGACAAATACACATATACTCAATATTATGCGCGCGCTATGATTAAACGACCCGTCATTGACACATTAGAGTTTGCACATAAAGCACAACATCAAACACTTCAACTTAGGCCAGAAGACTTTTCGAGACTAACCGAAGAGTCAGTGATCGTAAATGACATCGTCACGGCAAACGTCACCGGCGGAGTACAAGAAGACGGTAAACCATTTGTTGATATCGAGATTCTAAGCGGATTACAGCAGACTTGCCAACGGTGTCTTGGTTTCTTTGATTTACAGATTAATTCGCGCAGTCGGTTTATAATAGTCACGAGAGAGGATCAGCTTTGTGACATCGGTCAGGAAGAGCAAGACGTGAATACCATAATCGCTGAAAAAGAGCTAGATGTTGTCAGTTTTGTTGAAGATGAACTCTTGCTGGCATTACCGATGGTTCCGCTTCATGAGGATGGGGATTGTGAAAGTCCTCAAATTTCAAGTGAACACACCAGTTTAACAAGTCCATTTAAAGGACTGAAATAGGTATTTTAAAACTAGAAAATTTGGAGTAATGACAAATGGCTGTACAAAAAACTAAAGTTTCACCGTCTCGACGAAACATGCGTCGTGCTCATGATTCGTTATCTAGTCCATCAATAGCGGTTGAGCCAAGCACTGGTGAAACTCACCTTCGTCACCACATTAGCCCCAATGGCTTTTATCGTGGCAAGAAAGTCATTCAAAAAAACGACGATTAAATTTCTACGGGCATGTTAAGTGCCTGACTAATTTGGCATGCCAATTACTTGGGACAGATTTGGATCAAGTAAGTCGCTTTGTCGATAAGAGATCGGCGTAAAACTAATGACCATAAAAATAGCAATTGATTGCATGGGGGGAGACCACGGCGTTAAGGTGACAGTGCCTGCGGCAATTCATTTTATTGAGTCTCATCCAGATACCCAAGTGATACTAGTGGGCAAATCGGATGAAATAAAAAGAAGCCTCAGCCGATATCCTCACGACGCTAGCCGAGTGAATGTTATCCATGCTGAGGAGGTTATCAGTATGGATGAGGGTCCTGCTCAAGCACTACGCACTAAAAAAAACTCATCTATGCGAGTCGCTATAGATTTAATGAAAGCTGGATCAGCAAATGCGTGCGTCAGCGCCGGAAATACGGGCGCACTTATGGCCATCTCAAGGTTTGTGCTTAAAATGCTTCCAGGCATTGAACGTCCAGCAATTGCCTCGTTCCTGCCGACTCATAAAGGTCAGGTCTGCATGCTGGATCTTGGTGCGAATGTTGACTGCTCTGCCGAGAACTTATTTCAATTTGCAGTTATGGGAAGCTGCCTTGTTGCTTCGAGCGGAGGTTCTGACTCCCCGAGTGTAGGACTGTTGAATGTCGGAGCAGAGGACATTAAAGGTAATGAGGTGGTCAAAGAAGCCTCTGAACTACTGAAGCACAGCTCTCTCAACTTCAAAGGCAATGTCGAGGGTACCGATATTTATAGAGGAACTACAGATGTAATTGTTTGTGACGGATTTGTTGGAAATATCGCATTAAAGACGTCTGAAGGTTTAGCTCAAATGTTAGGAAAATACCTGAAAGAAGAATTCCACCGTAATACATTTACAAAGATCTTAGGATTATTGGCATCTCCCGTAATCAAACAATTCAAAAAGCGTGTCGACCATCGTAGATATAATGGGGCGAGCTTATTAGGCTTACGGGGGATAGTCGTTAAAAGTCACGGATCGGCTGATCAATACGGCATGGGCTTTGCAATGCAAAGGGCTTATGAGGAAGTGAAGCATTCTATGCTTGATGCTATCACTGATAATATTCAGGTGCCTGAACAGAAAGAGTTGTGATGTATTCAAGAATTATCGGCACTGGGAGTTACCTTCCGAAAAAAATTGTCACGAATAAAGATCTCGAGAAATTTGTAGACACGAATGACGAATGGATCGTATCTCGGTCGGGCATAAAGCAGCGCCATATGGCAGGAGATGATGAGGTTACTAGTGATCTAGCTCAAAAAGCAGCTCAAGAAGCGATTGAGCAAGCTGGATTGAATAACAGTGAAATAGACCTCATCATTGTTGCCACAACAACACCCGATATGGTTTTTCCGAGCACAGCGTGTATTGTGCAGTCAAAATTAAAAATTCCCAGTTGTCCCGCGTTTGACGTTCAAGCTGTATGCTCAGGATTCGTTTATGCGTTGAATATAGCTGATCTTTTTATTAAAAGTGGCCAAGCAAAAAATGTACTGATAGTAGGCGCTGAAATATACTCGCGTATTCTCGATTGGACGGACCGAACAACATGCGTTCTATTTGGAGATGGCGCTGGCGCTGTGGTTCTATCACGCTCCGACAGCCCTGGAATTTTAAAAACAAGTATTCATGCAGATGGGGCGCTTCACAAGCATTTATGTGTCCCTGGTTGGGTGAGGGGCGGCGAAGTGGTTGGCTCTCCTATGGTTCAGATGGACGGTGGGATTGTTTTTAAATTTGCAGTAAAAGTTTTCGAGGAAACTGCGCTTGAACTACTCAACGACTCAGGAAAAACAGTGGAAGATCTTGATTGGTTTATTCCACACCAGGCTAATATTCGTATTATGGAATCTACGGCTAAAAAACTAAAGCTTCCCTTAGAAAAGTTAATTGCTACGGTTGACCATCACGGCAATACCTCAGCGGCATCGATTCCTTTGGCCTTTGATGAAGCAGTGCGTGACGGTCGTCTTAAAAAAGGCGATCTCATGTTATTAGCCGGAGTTGGCGGCGGATTCACGTGGGGCGGCGCTCTACTTGAATTTTAGTGAAACATAAGGAATTAGAATTCATGACATTTGCTTTTTTATTCCCAGGTCAGGGATCTCAATCAGTAGGTATGATGAACGCGTTCTCGGATGCGACCGTAGTTAAAGACACGTTCGAAGAAGCTTCGTCCATTATGCAAAAAGATATGTGGCAACTCGCTCATAGTGGCACGCAAGATCAACTTGCAGTAACAACCACTACCCAACCGCTCATGCTCATATCCGACGTGGCCATGTATCGCGCATGGATAAAACTCGGCGGACAGTTGCCGGCCATCCTTGCCGGACATAGTCTTGGCGAATATGCTGCGTTGGTAGCTGCAGACGCGCTTGAATTCTCTGATGCAGTATCCCTTGTTCAACAACGTTCGACATTAATGCAAAACGCAGTTCCCTCTGGTGTTGGCGCTATGGCAGCAGTACTGGGATTGTCCGACGAAGACATCAAAGTGGCGTGTGAACGGGCCGTTTTGAAAAATGGTGGTGTTGCTGAAGCTGCAAACTATAATGCACCTGGGCAAGTTGTGATCGCCGGTGATAAAGAAACAGTAGAGATAGCGATTGATGAAGCTAAAACGTTGGGTGCTAAACGTGCCATGTTGCTAGCTATGGCTACGCCGTCGCATTGCAGCCTGATCAAGCCGGCCGCAGATTTATTTGTATCAGCCTTAAAGAAGGCGCCCATTAACATACCAAAAATACCGATCATTCATAATCAAAATGTGTTGCCATCAACCACGCCAGAAGATATCAAAGATCGTTTATATCAACAATTATTTAGTCCCGTCAGATGGGTTGAAACAATTCGTTACATCATAAAGTCAGGTATCACCTGTGGACTCGAATGCGGCCCCGGAAAAGTCATCGTAGGACTAAATAAACGAATAGATAAAGAGTTTCATATGCTCTCACTAGCCTCTATGGAGGAGATGGAGATAGCGATTAATGCATTATCAGGGAGTGACGGATGAACATCAGCTTAAAAGGTGAGGTGGTCCTTGTAACAGGAGCGAGTCGAGGCATTGGCGCGGAAATAGCAAGGACACTCGGTTTATCCGGTGCGACGGTTGCCGGTACGGCTACCTCAGATGAGGGCGCTACTCAAATCACTGAAATGTTTAAAACAAATCATATTAACGGTCAAGGTTTTCGGCTAGACGTTGCTGGAGCTAACGAGTGTCAAGATACTGTAACTAATATCGAAAAGACGTTGGGCCCTATCACAGTACTTATAAATAACGCAGGTATCACTCGAGATAATTTACTAATTCGAATGAAAGAGGACGAGTGGGACGATATTATGAACACAAACCTTAAGTCGGTTTATCGTCTCTCAAAGCTTGTTTGCCGAAACATGATGAAAGCACGTTCTGGACGAATAATTAATTTAACGTCCGTTGTTGGTTTTTTAGGTAACGCGGGACAGTCGAATTACGCAGCGGCAAAAGCTGGAATTGTCGGATTCAGTAAATCTTTAGCCAGAGAGCTTGGAGGACGAAATATCAATGTGAACTGTGTTGCCCCCGGATTCATTGATACTGAAATGACTCAAAGCCTTGCTGAGGAACAAAAAAAAGCCTTAATAAATCAAGTGCCTCTGGGACGTTTAGGTGAGGTTACAGATATAGCCAATACCGTTTTATTTCTTTCATCAGACCTATCAAGATACATCACAGGATCAACGATCCATGTCAATGGCGGTATGTTGATGGAATAGAACCAAGGTTAGCTTTTATTTGGTAAAATACTGCGCTTTAGTGAGGCTTATTCACTGAATAACTTTTTTTTAGAAACTGAGGGGTTTTGTACATGGAATCGATTGAGCAACGCGTCAAGAAAATTGTCGCTGAGCAGTTGGGTGTTAACGAAGCGGACATAAAAAATGAATCAACCTTCGTGGATGATCTGGGTGCTGATTCATTAGATACCGTGGAATTGGTCATGGCACTCGAGGAAGAGTTCGAATGTGAAATTCCTGATGAAGAGGCCGAGAAAATTACTTCGGTTCAACAGGCTATCGATTACGTTAATTCTAATCAAGATAGCTAAACCATAGTGAGGAGCTATCCACACTATAAGGAGTAGTAGGTGTCAAGACGTCGTGTTGTCGTAACGGGTCTAGGCATTGTTTGTCCGGTAGGAAACAATGTACCTAAGGCTTGGCAAAATATTCTCGCAGGAAGCTGCGGTATAGATACCATCACTAGGTTTGATGCCACTCCATTTTCCTCTCACATTGCTGGGGAGGTTAAAGATTTTGATGTCACCTCTGTTATTCCTGCAAAAGATGCTCGTAGGATGGACACGTTCATTCATTACGGTCTCGCTGCCGGCATTGAGGCACTTGAGGATGCCGGTTTTCCCAAGCAACCAGACAATGCGGAACGTATTGGCGTGAACATAGGGTCAGGCATTGGCGGACTTCCACTGATTGAAGATACCGGTAAAGTTTTAGAAAAGAGCGGTCCAAGAAAAATTTCACCGTTTTTCATTCCTGGAGCAATTATTAATATGGTCTCTGGAAACTTATCGATTATTTATGGCCTCAAAGGCCCAAGTCTAGCAATGGTTACTGCCTGTACCACTGCGACCCATTGTATTGGAGACTCCGCGCGTCTCATCGAATATGGAGATGTTGATGTAATGGTGGCGGGCGGGGCTGAGTCCTGCGTATCACCACTGGGTATGGGCGGATTTGCAGCAGCCAGAGCCTTGAGCACACGGAATGATGATCCAACGTCTGCAAGTCGACCTTGGGATAAAGGGCGCGACGGCTTCGTTCTCGGCGAAGGCGCAGGCGTCATGGTGCTTGAAGAATATGAGCACGCTAAGGCTAGAGGAGCAAAAATCTATTGCGAACTTAGTGGCTATGGCATGAGTGCAGACGCAAATCACATAACGGCTCCTTGTGAAGACGGCGAGGGTGCAGCTCGATGCATGAATAATGCAATTAAAAATGGTGGTATAGCTCCAAACGAGATTGACTACATTAATGCTCATGGCACTTCTACACCACTGGGTGATCTTGCAGAGACCGTAGCCATCAAACGGATGTTCGGGGACCACGCACATAATTTGGTCGTTAGTTCTACAAAGTCGAGTATTGGTCATTTACTCGGCGCCGCGGGTGGCGTTGAAGCAGTTTTCACTGCCCTAGCAATTAAAGATCAAGTAGCACCACCTACAATTAACCTCAACGACCAAGATCCCGAGTGCGACTTAGATTACGTGCCAAACGATGCTAGAAAGATGCCAATACGTTCGGCAATTTCCAATTCTTTTGGGTTCGGTGGTACAAATGGAAGCCTCGTATTTTCTTGCATGGACTGAGTTACTTTCGGTTATCTGCAAAAAAGATAGTTAGAAAATCTTGGAACAGATAAACACATTAATTATTCGACTAGGCTTAAGCATATGTGTGCTGGTAGGTTTATTCTTAGCCTGGATGCTGTTTTCTGGGCTCAACCCAATTGAAATAGAAAAACCCGTATTAGTAACGATTGAACGAGGAGCCACCCTTAAAAGCGCGACAGAAACGTTAGAGCAAGCCTCAGTCATTCACAACGCCTGGTCTTTTAAATTATTAGCAAGAATGTTTGGCCTAGGGTCTGAAATAAAAGCTGGCAAATATCAATTCGAAGATGGAAATACGGGGTTCCAAGTACTACAAAAAATTCATCGTGGTTATTTCGCTAAAAATCGAATACGCATCCAAGAGGGCTGGACGTTCGCTAACCTTCGGGAAGCTTTAGATCAGCACGATGCCATTCTTCATAAAACTGCAGGATGGAGTAATAAGCGTATTCTGAACGAACTAAATATTTCTTACGAGCATCCTGAAGGACTATTTTTTCCTGATACCTACGTTTTTACTGGTGGGACGAGCGACTTAAGGATTATGAGTATCGCAAACGAAAAAATGACTCGAGTATTGGAGGAGGAGTGGCGAATGCGTCATCCTCATACTCGTTTAAAGGACCCTTATGAAGGTCTTATTCTGGCTTCAATTATTGAAAAAGAAACGTATCTTATAAAAGAAAAATCTATTATTGCCGGAGTTTTCCTAAATCGATTGAAGAAAAAAATGCGACTACAAGCTGATCCAACCGTAATTTACGGGATGGGAGATAACTTTGATGGTGACATTCGATACAAAGATTTAAAAGACGATAATCCTTACAACACCTATACTCGAAATGGTCTTACACCTTCTCCCATCGCACTCCCAAGTCTTAGTTCTATCCGGGCTGCGATGAGGCCCGATGAAACGAACTCTCTTTATTTCGTTGCAAAAGGAGATGGTACACATCAATTCTCTGATAACCTTAAAGACCATAATCGAGCGGTGAGAAAATACCAACGCTAAAATCGAGGATAAACGTGAACACAGGGCTTTTCATCACCTTTGAAGGTGTCGATGGAGCAGGGAAGAGTACCCAGCTTGATTACGCAGTGAACCACCTACGCAATCAGAAAAAAAATATAGTTCAAACTCGTGAACCTGGTGGTACGGCATTTAGCGAGAAATTGCGCGATATGGTTTTAGAGGCAAAAACACCACTAGACTCTGATACAGAGGTATTACTTATGTTTGCAGCACGTAAGGAGCATATAGTGCGGGTCATTGAACCTGCGCTAGATTCTGGTTCTATCGTCATTTGCGATCGTTTTACTGATGCAACATTTGCCTATCAAGGTGGTGGCTCCCGAGTTCAGCCATCACGAATCGAGACACTCGAAACTTGGGTTCAAGGAAATTTTCAACCGGATTTAACGCTATTTTTTGATTTACCGATCGAAATGGCACAACGACGCATGGGACAGAGGAAAAAGGACCGCTTTGAATCAGAGGCCATGGACTTTCACGAGCGCGTAAGACATGCTTATCTAGACAGAGCACATAAGGATCCAGAACGGATCAAGGTCATCGATTCATCACGTACCAAAGGTCAAATACGCGAATTGGTTCGCGTAGAGTTGGATCGAATATGCAGTTAGTTGACTACCCCTGGCTTATCAAACCGAAGAACCATATTGGGAAAAATCTTCCACCAGCTCTCTTAATACACGGAATAGAGGGTATAGGAAAACAAGTACTCGCAAATTATTTGGCACAGTCTACTTTATGCGAAAAAACATCATTCATAAGCGATCCATGCGGGCAATGCCCTTCTTGCGATCTGTTTACGGCAGGAACTCATCCTGATTTTAATTTAGTAACCAACGATGAAGAAGATGCTTTTTCGTCTGAGGGGACCTCAAGCGCTTCAAAGAAAGCCAAACAAGTAATCAGCGTCAAGTCTGTAAGAAGCTTAGGAACATTCTGTGTTACGAAACCGCATCGTGGGCATGCCAAAGTTATAGTCATTAACCCTGCGGAAAATTTAAATCAAAGCGCGTCCAATGCCTTACTCAAAAACGTAGAAGAGCCAGCTGAATTTCTGCATTTCATCCTAATCGCTAAGCATAAGGAAACCTTGATACCGACGCTAATCAGTCGATGCCTTAAACTTCATGTGCGTCCTCCAGAAGCCCCAGAAGCTTCAAGTTGGGTCATGGCTAAAATGAAGACTCAGCTCGAAGATCCGTATCGCAAGCAGTTAGCAATCAACCTGTCGGGTAATGCGCCATTAGCATCGTTAAAGCTTATGGAAAATCATGATTTTTTTGATGCTAGAGAAAAAATTATCTTACTTCTCAGTCAAAATCCAATTGATATATTCGCGTTAGCAGCGCTATGTGAAAAACTAGAAGCGTCAACATTACAACAAGTTTTCTATGCGTTATTGCATGACTTGATGTTTTCAGACATCAAAGAGAATACGGTATTTCATGAGGATAAGAAAACTGAGATAAGGCAGATCAAACGCTCACTAACAACTAAGGCCTTTAGTCGCTGGCAAGGAATATTTAATGATTATCTTAAATCTGCCAATCACCCTTTAAATAGGCGATTAGCACTTGAAGCTTTGTTTTTAAAATGGCCACAAACGTAGGTATCCTGCTATGCAAATAATTGATTCACACTGCCATATTAATTTCCCCGAACTCGGGGAAGATATGGATGGACTACTAAAGCGCATGGAAGACAACAACGTGACTAAAGCGCTGTGCGTTTCAGTACAGCTAGAGAAGTTGAATGAAATTTTAGACTTAGCGACGCGACATCCAAATATTTACGCATCTGTGGGCGTACATCCAGATAACGAAAATTGCGAGGAGCCTTCAACGGATCAATTAGTTACATTATCGAACCATCCTAAGGTCGTTGCTATCGGAGAAACAGGTCTGGATTACTTCAGGACGAAAGGCGATACCGATTGGCAGAGAGAACGTTTTCGTGTTCATATCGAGGCAGCAAAAATCGCACAAAAACCCCTGATTATTCATACACGTCAAGCGGGAGATGACACATTAGATATTCTTAGAGATCAAGGAAAAGGGCAAGTAAACGGTGTCATGCATTGCTTTACTGAAACACTTCCATTTGCACTTGCCTCGATTGAGTTGGGATTTCTAATTTCCTTCTCTGGTATTTTGACCTTTAAAAATGCCGAAGAAATTCGTACAGTTGCTAAGGCGCTCCCTATAGAGTCCATCATGGTTGAAACAGATTCACCTTATTTGGCTCCGATACCACATAGAGGCAAAACTAATGAGCCATCTTTTGTGCGCTTCGTTCTCGAGGAGCTGGCTCGCGTTAAAGATTTACCTGTTGATGTCGTTGCTCAAAAAACAACAGAAAATTTTCATAGACTATTTTTAAATGAAGAGTCAGCCTAATCTATTTTTTAAACGCTCAATCTCACCTGATATTTTTTTAATCCCATCCATCAATTCTTGTTTGTGACGCTCATCTTCGCTTTCAGCTGAATTGAGCTTATTCTCTTTATTAACTACATCGACGACGATCGCAATTAACATATTAAGAAATGCAAATGCCGAGAAAAATATGAAAGTTAAAAAATAAATCCATGCAAATGGATAAAACTCCATAACTTCATACATCACATCAGTCCAGTCCTCGAACGTCATAACCCTAAAGAGAGTGAGCATCGACTTGGAGATGTCTCCCCAAAGAAAGGGATTGATAGACGCAAACAATGTCGAACCGATCGCACCATAAATGTAGAAGAAAATAAACATAAGCAACACAAGATAACCGAGTCTTGGGAGCGATTTAAATAGGGCGTTCAGTAGGAGACGTAATTCAGGAATAAAGGATATCAATCGTAAAACTCTGAAAATACGCAGCAGTCTTCCCACGAAAACCAGATTAGAGCTCTCCAATGGTATCAAGCTGCCTATGACAATTATCGAATCAAAAATATTCCAAGGGTCTCTAATGAAGCGTTTGAAATCACCCTCAGCGGCGTAACGAATGATGATCTCAACAAGAAAGATGATGCTGATAAGAAAATCTAAATAGGAGAGTAGGTCTTGATAAGGTTCAAGCTGCTTGAACGTTCGAGCGCCCACGGTCAAAGCCGAGAATATAATGATACAAATCATCGATATTTCAAATAATTTATGGTGTCGTATATCGATGATTTTTTGGATAAGCATCAGGTAATCACTTTGAAAGTAGATTTAATGCGGTCATTTTAATTAAAATTAGTGTCAAATAACGAACAAATGATAATTTTTCTCATATAACTATCAACTTCATGCGCATTACGCCACTTAATGAGATCGTCGGCTGTACCATCGAGGGCGTTGCCTTAAGGAGTGCTAACGAAGATGAATTTCGACAAATTCATACAGCATGGATGCAACATAGCGTTGTGGTTATCAAAAATCAAAAGCTAACCCCCTCCGAACAACTTAAGTTTGCCTCTTATTTTGGATCTCCAGATATTTATCCATTTTTAGAGGGTTTAGAGGGTCACCCTGAGATTACACATGTTTTAAAAAAACCATCAGAAACAGAGAATTTTGGTGGTGTTTGGCATACAGATACGATTTACTTAGAAAAGCCTCCCATGGCCAGTATGCTCTACGCCATACATGTTCCATCAAATGGAGGCGATACACTCTTCGCAAGTCAATATCACGCATATAAAACGCTTCCTGACAAAATTAAAAGCCTTCTAAAGTCTTATAAAGCTGAATCACGATCAGACCTTGAGGCAGTATCCGCGACTCGCTTGAATCGCTCCTCAAGGCTAAACAAGAAAGCATCGAACTCTTTTTCAGCAATACACCCCATGGTTCGCACTCACCCTGAAACCCTACAAAAAAGTCTATATATTAGTCCGGCTCACACGTGCAGTATTCAGGGGCTCAATGCAGAGGACAGTGAGGCTCTGCTTTCTGAGCTGTTCAGACACCAGACACAAGAGGAGCATCAGTGCCGCGTTAAGTGGGATAACGGTGATGTGGCGCTTTGGGACAATAGATGCCTATTACATTTACCTCTTAATGACTATCAAGGTGAGTTGAGATCCCTTCATCGAATTACATTGAAAGGAGGGCGACCGTCCTGAAGTCCTCTGAGTGTGCCTACATCAGATAATCTTAGCTCGAGATAAAAAAGGCTGCTCCCGAGAGGACGCGCCTTTTCTGCGAAATTTATAAGAGACGATTAAGGCTTATCTGAAATCCGATTCCAAACACGATTCGCAAATCCACTGCCAGAACCGACATTGTTCGCTGGTGCGAAATCGGTGTAGACCATCTTGGCCGAACCAAACTCTAACACTTGCTTTCCACCGTTAGCTTCTAACTTAAGTGTGGTATCAGTCAATTCTGAAACTTCGTAATCCCTAAATTCTGTCCAAGGAACCTGATTTGTCTCACTGGCAGATCCATTTTCAGTTTTAAAGGTTGAGGCGTTGGTATATCGATAACCAAAAGTATCGCCATCCAGCTGGTATTCGCCCATCCAAGCAAGAGTGCTCGGCTTATCTCTATCAATATTGTTGTGCATGATGAAGACGATCGTCCCATCATAGAACGTAATACGGCCCTTAACAGTCGGAGGTGCGTACTGATCATCACCATCATTCCAACTCGTCAACTCATATGTCCCTTCAAGCAAACGCTCGATCTTAGCTTGTCGACCCATATCACTATCAGAGGATCCGCAAGCGCCTAAACTAACCATTGATAAAGCTCCTAACCATAATAAAAATTTCGTCCGAACGTTTTTGTTTGAATCACTCATAACTGCTCCCATCATAAAAAACGGCAGGCTTAATGCCTACCGTGCTTTCTTTAGTGCTTAAGGTAAATTAGTGCTTCATATCACAATCAAAAGAAACGGAGACGAATACACCGTCGTTCATCATGTAAGTTGTATCGTACACACAGTTACCCATCATCTTTGCATATTTACCACTCACTCCACGCAGGACTCCTTTTCCTGGACCACTCGAGCCAAGTTCACGAACTGCTGTATTTTCCATTGAAAACTCATCGCCATCTTTATCCTTGATAGAACACAAAGCATAGAGGTTTGATTGTCCATCCTTGTCTAATGCGCTAACCGTGCAGTCAAAAGTCAGAACGGTGCCCTGGGAAAGGGCGGCGTATGAAGAAGCCCCCACATTTCCAAGACCAGTGAGCTCACCGGTAGTAAAGCTAATATCTCCAGCCGTGACCTTATCAATCACCATTTCGCCGTTCGAAATAAAGGAAAGTTTTCCAGCGTCATGTTCATGATGCCCTGCAATAGCAGTTGACATAGATACAAGCAAACCGAGCGCAGCTATAAATATATTTTTCATTAAAGTTTTTTCCTTTGAGTAACGTTAAAAAGGACACAGAAAGTGTTTTATTAATATTTGTGTTCTATTTTGGAGAACATCAGATAAGATAATACCTTTTTTTCATATAGAAAACGGAATATTCGACTCAGGTAAAATCAAGTTATGAGTCAATTTAAATAAACAAAATATAAAGAGGATTTGATGGAAAAGCTCACCTTTGAAAGTCTTAATGTTCGTGCCGCGCTCGTTCCTTTACGAAGACCGATAGTTGCGAAAGTGGGTCAATTTACAGACTGGCCTTTAATTCTCATTGATGTTCAAACCAAGGAAGGCATCGTTGGACGAAGTTACCTTGAGCCATACATAAAAGACTCTGTCAAATATATAGCCCCAGCGTTACATGACATGGCTGAGCAGTTTAAAGGACGGACAATTCATCCTGCAGATATGTATCGAGAAATCATCGGCTCATTGCATTTAATCGGCCGACAAGGCGTGAGTGTTATTACCGCTGCCGGTCTGGATATGGCTCTTTGGGACGCTATGGCTAAAGCTGCGAATATGCCACTTGCGAACATATTAGGCGGCTCTACAGGTCCTATAAGAACTTATAACACTAATGGATTATGGCTACTTCCCTTCGACGAACTAGCTAAAGAGGCCGACGAGTTAGTCAACGAAGGTGGGTTTAAAGCTATCAAAATGAGACTTGGGCGACCTCGGCTCAAGGATGATATCAAAGCAATTGAAATAGTTCGAGAGGCAGTTGGGGATGACATCCATCTCATGGTTGACTTCAATCAAGGACAAACAATTCAAGAGGCAATCACCAGACTTCACGGACTGGATGATCAAGAAATGTATTGGTTTGAAGAGCCCATAGTATTCGATACATATGCTCAAAATGCACAACTAACCCGAGAGATAAAAACGCCTATATCAATCGGAGAAAACATATATGGACCTCGTTCATTCCTTGAGGCAATCCAGGCAAATGCTGCCGATCTATACATGCCTGATCTCATGAGAATTGGTGGCGTAACGGGCTGGATGAGCGCTGCTGCCATCGCAGGTGCTGCCAATGCTCCGTTGTCCAGTCATCTATATCCTGAGGTGTCAGCCCATCTACTAAAGGCGTCTGAATCAGCAGATTGGCTTGAGTACCGAGACTGGGGCAATCCACTTGTTAAGGAGCCCTTTGAGATTAAAGACGGTATGGCAATAGTCCCTGACCGCATTGGTAACGGTCTCGACTGGGATGAAGATGCCGTGAAACAGTACCAGTATTTCTAACAGGCACTAGAATGAGTGTCGCTGGCTGTCTATTTTGCGATCTACAAACGTCGAATCGCGAACGCATAGTGTCGGAAAACAAGCTTGCTTTCGCTGTCAGAGATGGATTTCCAGTGGCAGAAGGGCACACGCTGATTATTCCTAAACGACATACCCTGGATTACTTTGAGTTAGTTCCTGATGAAGTTTTGGCTGTAAATGAGCTAATTCATGAGCAAAGAGTAATTCTATTGGAATCAGATCAACGGATCGAAGGTTTCAACATTGGTATGAATTGTGGTCTGGTGGCTGGGCAATCGGTATGGCACTGCCACATTCACTTAATCCCAAGACGCAAAGGTGACAGCAAATACCCCAAAGGTGGCGTTCGACACGTAATTCCCTATGAAGGCGATTACGAAGATTTAAGGTGATGACTCAGTTGCTCGCTCTTACGGCATAACTACCGCTTACTTGTCGATACAAAACACAACTTTATGCGGCCTTATCCAGCAACTATATTCTTTCTTAAGACCCTCAAAGCACTCATTTATTTGAGTATAGCCTCCGTTATTCCAGCAAAACTCCCAGGCACCGTCTTTTGCCTTGACGCTCCCAAAGACGCCACCGCGAACAACCTCTAAGTCATCTGGATGACATTCCGACATCCCGGAACGACAGGCTGTTCTTAACAATCCATCTGAAAACTCTCCGGTCTTAGAATTAAAAGTACAGGATCCATTCATACCGATACCACCGTTTACTGTCAGCTTACAATAAGTATCTGCCGCATGAGCAGTTGTAAGTTGACCCACGGTTATAAATATTACTAATAGTTTTAATACTTTGAGCATGTAGGCATCCTAATAAAATAGATTATAAAATCAGTAAAAATAATTGATTTATAACAATAAAATTATATAAATTTAGTAGTACATATAACTTGATGTGCGCTTAAACCTCTTACAATACAAAGTTTAGCCGATATAACCGGTCTTTTGTATTAATCCACATATAATCCACATTGCGTATAATCTATATTATGTCAAGTCGGCTATCTATTCACTAATTAATACTCTCTTTACCGTAGCACTCTCACCTCACCACGCACTTACATCAAGGCCATATACCTAAATGAATTAACAATTAACTGGTGAACCGCGCTCGACAAGTAACTAACCAAAAGAATTAATCAGACTAAAAATATCTATTTTATGCGGCCACAGGAACGCCAAACTAATAATCGCCTGGCCAGTGATTCGATCTACAAGACACTAATCGGTTATGGTTGGCGCACCCATTTCTTGCGCCAAAGACGAACTCTCTCCATTCCGACCATTTGCGAAGTCTGTCGTGAGCACCACAGAGGTATCTGTCTGCGAATCCTGAAAGACATCCACGCTAAGTTGAAATTCCATTTGAGTTACATCTTCCGATGCCGAGCTAGAGATCGTAAACACGTCATCAGCATCCAAGGCGATAGCGCTCGTAAATACGGACGTGTCAGTCGTCCATTTCATATTTCCAACGTTGAAACTGTCTACGAATTGAGCTATTGGCTCATTTTTCACCTGAATATTGAATACGGCTGGGGTCGGAGTCCCGCCCTGTTGAGCACCCAAACTGTTATGATCGATTTGTCCGCTGATCGATACGTCAACGGTCTTGTCTCTTAAGCGATAAATAAATTCTGTACTGTTGGAGTTTATGTGAGGAATATTACTGTCATTTCTGAATGCGTTGTGGACAAACCCTGCTGTGTAGGTATACGTTCCATCCTGACCAAATGCAGTCTCACCGATATCAACACCGGGAACGAATTGGGTGATGTCGTTCCAATCGGAATATCGACTTAATGCAGCCAACCTCGTCGAAGAAACTGGGTTATTTGAGGTTTGATTGGCGCTAGATACAAAATTACTGAGTGTTTGTGGGCTTAAATCAGTGACTGAAATCGCCAAACCTTGACTCGCGGATGCCGCACCGTTGGTAGCAATAACACGCACATTAAAATCAGTAGCAGTCTCGAAGTCTGGTGGCGTCACAAAAGTCAACTCACCGGTCGATGCATTGATAGTAAACAGATCGTTGTTAGATTCACCCGACGGAAGTGAAAATGAGGTCCCACCACCTGAGATACCGCCAGTAATAACGGTATGAAACGCTGTCACCGTATTTTCGCCAACTGAGACAGATTGTGCACTTGTAATAGTGAGCGCTGTAGCCTCCTGCACTGCAGCCTCGGCAGCGTCTTCCTGAACAACACTTTGAATGACATCAGTGGGAACCTCAACCGGAACAAAAACTGGTACAAATATCACCGGTGCCGCAGGTGCGCTAATAGCCCCCATATCTGACCCACCCACTGAGGGGGTATCAACCGGTGCTGCCGCCGCAGGTCCATCTCCACTAGGACCCGCTGAAAATAGATCACCTCCGCTACTGTCACCGCCTGACCCGTCTGAATCTCCTACAGCCGCCGCCGGAGGCGCTCCACCGCCTGAGTCATCACCGCCTGAGTCACCACCGCCTGAGTCACCACCGCCTGAGTCACCACCGCTCTCGTCGCTATCACCATCGTTACCACTGGTCTCCTCACCACCACCTTCATCATCGCCACTCTCGCCACCGGTCTCATCACCGCCGCCTTCATCACCGCCGCCTTCATCATCGCCACTCTCGTCGCCGCCTTCATCATCGCCACTCTCTTCGCCGCCTTCATCATCGCCACCATCACCTTCATCATCGCCACTATCACCTTCTTCTTCACTATCACCTTCTTCTTCGCTATCACCCTCTTCTTCGCTATCACCTTCTTCTTCGCTATCACCTTCTTCTTCGCTATCACCCTCTTCTTCATCCTCTTCTTCGCTATCACCCTCTTCGTCATCCTCTTTTGCGTCTTCGTCGTCGTCACTACCTTCTTCCTCCTTCCGAGCATCAGGAGCATCCGCCGTCTCGTTATCAAGGACTTCCTTGCGCGTCGATACAGCGTCCACAAGCGCATCAAGCTGCTCAATCGGTAATTTGACCGGCACACTGATCAACCCCACCGAATCAATCGTGACACCAAAGCCAGGCACACCAACCAATTGAGTGTAGCTATCATTTGCTACCTCAATCTTTCCATTAAACAAAGCAATGACCGATTCTGTCGCATCAATCTGCCCGATGAACTCAGTACCTCGAACACCAATCGTTGCAACCGGCGTCTCAACGTTTACTTTTTCGGGTGTTTTATCAGCAACCTTTCCGGATATAAATCTAAAAGTGCCTTTGCTCACCTTGAGCGAAACGGAGTCGTCATCCCCACCATAAACGAACTTATCGAGGGTCAGCTCCGCATTTTGACTGATATTGATCGCCGTTTGATCAAGTAACAAAACTTGTGCTCGGCTCTTACCCCCCGTGATGATCAAGTCATTCTCAAAAACTTGAGCCTTGGACTGCGCCTCAAGCACCTCGTCCTCCCGCTCAATCGAGACCGAACCAATCACAACCGACAACACACCAATCGCATCCGCAGCATGCGAAGCGTTCGTCATCAACGAAACACAAAGAATCAAGAAAATACGGCTGAGAGTGGATCTGATGTTTAGTGATGACAGCTTCATATTTCACAGATGCGCAATTACTTAATTATTTCTTAATCGCATCAGAACATTAAAAAAATTATCGATCAACAATACAGGAAATGACAAGTTTAAGTTGTCGTTCGTCGAAAACCGCTAGCCACCGATCTTTATTAGGGCCTACTTAACAAACAAGTTTGATTTCTCAGTATAAAAAACATACTGATCTAATTATAGACATAAACAAAATAGTTTGTTGTGGGAATACAGTCCTAAACCATATTTTTAATGCCTTTTTTCTCTCCGCAAGTTAGCTCCGAATAGCTACTATATTGCCATTCTTCAAGTTTAATACCCCTAGGAATTCTGAACGCAAAATATTAATTGGCCTTCGATTCATTATTTGGACTTCATATCCACATACCGAAGTAGAAAATGTACCATTGATAAATAGGTCTACACGATAATTTAACCGTCAAAACGTTCTGATTTAACGAGCAAATTTACAATATGGGCAAAATCGATTTGAACAGGAAATCTGTAAAAATACGGCTTTAGGCCAAATGAAATAGGAAAGCACTGAGCTTTCAGTGAATCAAAGCTAAACAAATAAGTCTATTAAGAATTAAAGTTCTGTAATTAATAGAAAGATGCCGGAGGCTACATGAGTGAAAAAAATGCTGAAGAGAAAATAAAAAATATTCTGGTGTTTGGCGCAACCGGTACTATCGGGGCTGCAATTCTTAAGTATTTATCAATGAGCTATCCGTCGGCTCAAATTACTGGTGTATCTCGTCGTCCTCAAGATGCAACCGCGGATTTGTCGAACGTCACTCTTCATATTTGCGATTATGGTTCAGACACTGCACTCGCTCAGCTATCCAAGATTTATGAACAACATCATGCTCACGTCGATGAATTGCTAATCACCACAGGTGTGCTAACGGCAATACTCGATAAACCTGAGAAAAGTGTGCAACAAATCGACCAGGAGGAGCTCCTTGAGAATCTAAGAATAAATGCCGTTATTCCAGCGCTTATCTTCAAACATTTTTTCAGGCTGTTGGCCTCAGCTCATGCACCAAGATTTGGGGCTTTATCTGCACGAATCGGCAGTATTTCTGATAACCGATTAGGAGGTTGGTATGCTTACCGAATGGCGAAATCAGCGCTCAATATGTTTATTAAAACGGCTTCTCTAGAATTGAAGAGAAAGAACAAACAAAGCGTTGTTGTAGGTTTACATCCGGGAACGGTTAAAACGAAGTTTTCAGAACGATTTATTAAGCACACCACCAAAAATTGCTTCACACCGGAAGTTGCTGCATCACAGTTAATTGACGTATTCCAGGCGCTAACGCCAGCTCAATCAGGAGGTTGTTTTGCTTGGGATGGGACCGAAATACTCCCATAAATCGTCCCTACACAGCCCACGCTAAAACTTCAAAAAAGCTCAGCCTCACCCAGACATAAACCCTGTCCATCTTTATCGGAGAGCATAATAGGATGCGCAATTTCGGGCCATTCGATACCCAAATCTGAATCATCCCATCTGATACAGACCTCATGCGCACTCGAGTAATAGTTCGTCGTTTTATAGAGCATCTCAACGCGATCAGACAAAGCTAAAAAGCCATGGCCAAACCCCTCAGGAATCCAGATCTGCTTTCTATTTTCTGAGCTCAAAACTGTTGTAGCGTAGCGTCCAAAATATTTTGACTCGCGCCTTAGATCAACGGCAACGTCAAATACTTCTCCAGAAACAACTCTCACCAGCTTACCCTGCGCCATAGGGTTAGTTTGATAGTGAATCCCACGCAGCACACCTAACTTTGAAACCGAGTGGTTATCTTGCACAAAGTTAACTGTTCTCAGTCCAGATTTAGTGCGAAATCTTTCTAAGTTAAAGCTCTCATAAAAAAAACCACGTTCGTCATCAAACGTAGTAGGCTCAATCAGCTGCACACCAGGTAGGTCAGTATCAGTCAATGTCACGCTTAAAATCCTCTACCATCTTCACGAGATACCGACCGTACACACTATTTTCAAATTGACTTGCATACTCAATAACTTCGTCAGGCTGAACCCATCCCTTATGCAACGATATTTCTTCAGGGCAGTGAATCTTTACACCCTGTCGATGCTCGATCGCCTGCACATATTGCGCCGCCTCCGACAGAGACTCTGGTGTCCCTGTATCGAACCATACATGCCCCCGATCTAAGCGCTCAACGTGCACACTTGACCGAGACAGATACATATTGTTTAGCGCTGTGATTTCTAACTCGCCCCTTACTGATGGCGTCAATTCACTCGCGAGTTTTGATGCCTCTTGATCGTAAAAATATAGACCTGTTACCGCAAAGCTGGATTTAGGCTGATTAGGCTTTTCTTCGATCCCGAGCAATCGGCCTTCTTGACTTATCTCCGCCACACCGTAGCGCTCAGGGTCGTGAACCTGACATGCAAATAACGTCAGGTGCCTACTTGAGTCAATCGAGATTTCTTGGAGTTTGACACCAAATCCTGCCCCATGAAAGATGTTATCTCCTAAAATAAGCGCGCAAGGCGCGCCAGATAAAAACTTTTCCCCAATAATGAGTGCTTGGGCAATACCGTCTGGTGAGGGTTGCACAGCATACTGAATCTCAACACCCCACTGCGCACCCGAACCCAGTAAGCTTTCAAAACGAGGTAAGTCCTCAGGCGTTGAAATAACTAATATTTCACGAATCCCTGCAAGCATCAGCGTGGATAGTGGGTAGTAAATCATCGGTTTATCAAAAACCGGCAATAATTGTTTAGAGACGACGTTTGTCATAGGGTACAGACGAGTACCTGATCCACCTGCGAGGATGATGCCTTTTCTGTGTTTCATTTTAGTAAATCTTTTATGATTAATTCGTCAATTGTACCGTCAACACACGATGACCAGTGCGGCATCGGGTACGTCAACATCTGTTCTAATTTATTTGTATTGAGCCTAGAGTTCAGTGGTCGTTCGGCCTGCATGGGGTATTCATCGCTTCTGCAAGGGATGACATCACCTGGATCACATTTCATCGATACGCCTTTCTTTGCGGCGTAGCTTATTGCATAAACAGCAACATCAAACCAACTTGCCTCGCCAGACGAGCAAAGATGATAGATTCCACTATCTATACCAGAGAGATTATCCAACCGAATTAAATCCCCAGTTACGCGGCTAATAAGCCCAGCAGATGTTGCAGCACCAATCTGATCGCTGACTACGGTTAGTTGATCTTTAGTTTGCGCATTCTTCAATATGGTTTTAATAAAGTTTTTACCAGTCGCAGATATCACCCAACTTGTCCGTAAAATTACATAGCGGCATCCAGACATCTGGATAAAGCTCTCTCCCTTAAGTTTAGATTGCCCGTATACCGTGACGGGATCAGTTGGATCCATCTCTTGATTTGGTCGATTTCCTAATCCATCAAATACGTAATCGGTAGAGTAATGCACAAGCATTGCGTCATGCCTTACCGCACACGAAGCGAGCACATTAACGGCTTCAGCATTAACTTGAAACGCCAAAGACTTTTCTACTTCAGCCTTATCAACAGAGGTAAACGCTGCAGCATTAATGATGTACTTAGGATCAACTGCTTTTATCAATGTCTCAATCACTTCTGGCTTCGTGAAGTCCGCGTCATGCCGATTTACGACATGAACGTTTTTGTCGGACTGAAACAGTTTTGTTAATTCGGTACCTACCTGACCCGAACCACCGAATATTAATGTCTTCATCCGTATTGTTTGATTATCCATTCTCTATATGCACCACTGCGCACACGATCGACCCACTCTTGGTTGTCCAGGTACCATTGAATCGTTTTCCGAATACCACTCTCAAAGGTCTGTTTTGGGGTCCAACCCAGTTCTTGTTTAACCTTAGTGATATCCACTGCGTAACGACGATCGTGCCCTGGTCGATCAGTAACATACTCAATTAAATGCTCGTAAGACTCACCGCTTATTGAGGGCCTAAGTTCATCGAGTACACTACACACCTTCCGAACAACATCCAGATTAGTCATTTCAGACTCACCGCCAATGTTGTAAGTCTCTCCAACCACTCCTCTGTTAAGGACATCCGCAATTGCGTCACAATGATCTGTTACGTAAAGCCAATCTCTAGTTTGTTGCCCATCGCCGTAAACTGGTAAATTTTTACCATCCAGCGCATTCAAAATTATTAATGGAATTAGTTTTTCTGGAAATTGAAATGACCCGTAATTGTTAGAACAATTTGTGGTTAACGTGGGCAAACCATAAGTTTGGTGATAAGCCCGAACCAAATGATCTGCAGAGGCTTTACTGGCACTATATGGACTATTAGGTTCGAAACGATTTGTCTCTGAAAACGCAGGGTCTCCGGCTTCTAAAGATCCGTAAACCTCATCCGTAGACACTTGTAAAAAACGAAAAGCAGCTTTCCCTGTTTCATCCAGCTTACTCCAGTAATCTTTACTCGCATTAAGTAAGCGAAATAAACCCACAACATTGGTAGCAATGAAATCCTCTGGAGAGACAATAGAGCGGTCAACGTGAGATTCCGCCGCAAAATTTATTATGGCCCTCGGCTGGTGCTTAGTTAGCAACTCATTAATTAGCTCATGATCCCCAATATCTCCTTTGACGAACGTGTAATATCGTGAACCTTCAACATCTGAGAGATTTTCTGCATTTCCCGCGTATGTCAATTTATCGATATTAACTATACTTACGCCATCCAGCTGCAATACATTACGTATGAAATTTGAGCCGATAAAACCGGAACCACCTGTTACCAATATCGTCATATATTTGAATTTTATTTAATAAATAAGGTCACAGCGCCGTAGAACACCCAAACGCACCTATATGTTGTATCGCAAAGCACTTACCAAAATGCTTCCATTATTTAATATGTCAATTATAAAGGATCATGCCCTTATGACATTTCGAACGCAGCACAATTTGCAACCATGACAAACAAAACAATTGTCTGGTTTAGAAACGATTTACGCTTGTCTGACAATCCAGCGCTTCTAAAGGCGGTCCGGAACGGTAATGTACTGCCAATATATATTTACGATGACGTTAATCCTAAAGAAGCCCAGATCGGATCCGCCAGTCGCGTCTGGCTTCATCACTCCCTAGAAAGCCTTAATGAAAGTTTAAACGGTCACCTCGCTTTCCTCAAAGGCGACCCAATAGAGCTGATTCCTAAATTGGCGGCTCGATATAAGATATCCCATGTCACCTGGAATCGACAATACGAGCCTTGGGCCATAGCCCGAGACACAATCTTAAAGAAAAGCTTAACCGAATTAGGACTGAATGTTGAATCTCACAACGGATCACTGCTTTGGGAACCGCGGGACATCAATAAAGCCGATGGAACTCCTTACCGTGTATTCACCCCGTTTTATCGTAAAGGTTGCCTAAACTCGACCGAACCTAGGAAACCAACACCAGAACCAATGAATATTCAATATATCGAACATCGAGAACACAATGCGGCAGACGCGCTTGGTCTCCTTCCTACAATACCATGGCACAAAGATCTTCTAACTCATTGGGAAATAGGAGAAAAAGGGGCTCACAAACGTCTCAAGAACTTCATCAGTAATGGAATCGGTCGTTACAAGGAGGGTCGAAATTTTCCGTCTAAACCCTATGTGTCTTATATCTCTCCACACTTGCATTACGGAGAACTATCTCCGAACCAAGCTTGGTATCAGGCGAGAGAGCTACCTACAGATGCAAACGTAGACCACTTCTGTAGTGAGTTGGGTTGGAGGGAGTTTTCGTACAACTTACTGTTCCACAATCCGGACTTACCTAACAAGAATCTGCAAAAAAAATTCGATAACTTTCCTTGGAATACCGACCACAAACTTCTCGAAGCGTGGCAAAGTGGTTTAACGGGAGTCCCATTTGTGGATGCGGGGATGCGTCAATTACGTGCAACAGGAACCATGCATAACAGAGTCAGGATGGTCGTCGGCTCATTCCTTGTAAAAAACTTGTTACTCGACTGGCGACACGGTGAGCGTTGGTTTTGGGATTGTTTATTTGATGCTGACTTAGCCAATAACAGTGCTGGTTGGCAATGGGTTGCTGGATGCGGTGCCGACGCAGCGCCTTATTTCAGGATTTTTAACCCGGTCACTCAAGGTCAAAAATTTGATGGCGCAGGCAGTTTCATTCGTCAATATATTCCAGAAATAAGTAACCTCCCCGACAAATACTTATGCAACCCTTGGGAAGCACCAAAGGACGTCTTAAATAAAGCCAAGGTAGAGCTAGGCGTGACTTATC
Organism: Burkholderiales bacterium; assembly: GCA_028379895.1. Taxonomy (GTDB): domain Bacteria; phylum Pseudomonadota; class Gammaproteobacteria; order Burkholderiales; family Eutrophovitaceae; genus Eutrophovita. Next base: position 37,701 of record JAOEKQ010000003.1, on the reverse strand, counting down.
CTAAACCGATCATTGACCTTTCGAGCTCCAGGTCGCTTGCACTAGAAGCATTCGCATCGACCAAAGAATAACGACCTTCAACAAATAAAAGCGAGGAAATTATGTTTCGCAGAGACGTCTTAAAATTTATCATAACGTCTTCGTTGTCAATCCTATCGGCAAAAGTGCACGCACAGAGTAGAACTCTAATCGAGGTCTGGAAAAGTCCTACGTGTGGCTGCTGTCAAGACTGGATTACCCACCTTGAGAATAATGGGTTCGAAGTCAGATATTACGATACGGGTAATAATCGTGTTCGCGCTCATGTTGGAATGCCGCAAAGATACGGGTCTTGTCATACTGCCATTGTTGAAGGATACGTTATAGAGGGACACGTGCCAGCAAGAGACGTTCGTAAGTTACTCGCGATCAAGCCAAAAGCCGTTGGTCTTTCGGTACCAGGCATGCCCGTTGGCTCCCCAGGTATGGATGGCCCTCAGTATCAAGGACGCCAAGACCCTTATGATGTCTTACTGATATTAGGTGATAATCACGAGGTATTTTCAAGTTATCGCCAAAACTAAAAAAATGGTCCACATTAACTAACGTGAATTGCGTTCTAGCATTTTTTTAGCTTCAAGCACCTGAAGATCCGTCATTTGCTTCTCGAGAAGGCGGATCATATCTTGCGCACTGTCTTCCCCGGCAACTACCGCTCTTGAAAACCAAACATATGCGTTCAAATAATTAGTATTCATATTACGGTCATAACCTCCGTAATAAAGTTGGCCCAGTGCATACAATGCCTTGGGGTGTTTCTTTTTCGCTGCCCTGCGACACCAGTAAAGCGACTCTAATGCGTTACCCTCAACACCAATACCCTCTAGGTAAATGATACAAAGCCAATATTGAGCCTCCAGATGCCCTCTTTGGCCTGCTCGCAAATACCACTTAACTGCCTCAGTTTGATCACGTAAGACGCTTTTTCCTTCGTGATAAGCAACAGCCATACAATACTCTGCATCAATATTGCCGTTATCAGCAAGGCTTTCTATGACATCTATTAAAAGAATACCGTCTGATCCAAAGCTCGAGACACAACGATCATAATCCTCGTCGCATATTCCGGATAAAGGAAAAAATATCGCCAAGAGAAACGCAATACGAGAAAAAACTGTGCGCTGTGAAATGAGGCACGCTTTTAATTGGGAATATTTCGAACAGACAGATAAATACATCAGATTAATCAACTAAGAACGCGACTCAAGGTAAACTCCGTTCAAGCACTTTTTTTGCTTCAAGTATCTGTAGATCCGTCATTTGGCGCTCCAAAAGTCGAATCATATCTTCTCCTGCCTCATCACCAGCCATTACGGCTCTTGAAAACCAGATATACGCGTTCAAATAATCAGTAAATTTGTTGCGTCCATATCCGCCGTAATACCATTGGCCTAATGCATAAAGCGCGTTAGCATGATTTTTTTTTGCGGCTCTTTTACACCAATACAATGATTCCAGTGCATTAGCCTCAACACCGATGCCTTCTCGGTAAAGAATGCACAACCAATACTGCGCCTCCAAATGACCTTTTTGACCAGCTCGCAAGTACCAAACGGCTGCTTTAGCCCTATCACGCGTAACATTTTTTCCTTCATGATATATAACCGCCAAGCAATACTGCGCCTCAACCAAGCCCTCCTCTGCTCTTTGCTCGATGATGTCGACTAATAAACTTCCGTTTTCTCCAAAATCGATCACACACCGATCATAATCCTCGTCACATAGTCCGACTAAAGGCCATAGGAACAACATTATCCTGATGAACTCGACAAAAAGATTGCTACGAAGTGTCCTGTCTTTCATGTAATTGCAGTGCTGAATCGGCTTATAACAAAGTAGAGTCTATCATTTACCTCACAGTTCGCTTTGAACAAAAGGTTACTCAATAAAAAGCGATAAATAGAAAAAATAAGTTTATTTCTATAATCTAAGAGCTCTGAAAAATCTAAAAGTCGTAAGCCTCATAAAATTGAGCTGATGGGACGTCTATAGAAAGCGCGTTTTATGGAAACAAAGAATAGCGACAGCGCTCCCAACGTTTAGCGACTCAACCTTATTAGCTAAAGGAATTGCAATAACGTTGTCCGCCTTTTTTAAAAGAACGTTGCTCAAGCCTTTTCCCTCGCTTCCAACGAGCAAAAGTATTGGTCCCTTAAAGTCAACAGAGTCAATGTCTTGCTCCACAACGCCTGATGACCCTATACTCCGGCCGGGAAACTCATCAATTACGGCAGATAAATCAGCATCTTCATATATGCTCAAGCGAAACTGAGCCCCCATACCACCGCGAAGACATTTTGGTGAGTAAGCATCTGCAGTTCCGGGCGATAAGAACACAGTATCAACAGAAAATGCTGCCGCAGTACGCAAAATAGAGCCCAAATTACCAGGATCTTGTATACCTTCTAACGCAAGCCCAAATTTCGGCTCTTTATTTGTTCGAATTTCCTGTTTTATTCGGCCGATCGCAACAATTCCTTGTGTCGTTTTAGTCGTACTTATTTTGTTAAAGACATGCGATTCCACTAAGGTCATTGCAACCGAATCAGGCGCACTTTGAATGATTGCGGTAACTTCCTCACTGGTTATTGGGTCTTCCACAAATATCTGAATATCCTCAACCCAACCATGTTCAAGACACTCTTGAACAAGATGAACACCGTCGAGGACTATTTGTTTTGATTCACGACGCGCTGACCGAGATTTAATTAATTTTTGGACTTTCTGAATCGTTTTATTTTGAGCGGAGCGAATTATTTCCATTACTTCTTTTGTCCATTAGGTAATTAGTTCCGTGCGAGTATAGTTTAAAACGTTTTGGAACATATCGTCAGGAGATCCCATGGCGGGTATTTGCTTCTCTTTGCTCAAATGAGATCTGAGGTTCTGTCGGAAAGCCTTGATTTAATCCCGCAAGAGCTTCGGTATTTTTCCTAACCACAAGAGTGGTAAGAGCAGCACCGACCTGACTGCTCGCTATGCCACAACATTTAATGTCAACGACTGGTGCCCAGGGCCGGAATCGAACCGGCACGCCTTTAAGGGGCCCGGGATTTTAAGTCCCGTGCGTCTACCAATTTCGCCACCCGGGCGCACCATCACTGACAAACGCCGTCCCTAGTGATTGGAGGCGGGAGTCGGAATCGAACCGGCGTCAACGGCTTTGCAGGCCGCTGCATAACCACTCTGCCATCCCGCCTATGTTTTCACACTTATATTTCAATTAGGCGGCGCTAAAACCGCTTAATATCGGGCGCTTAAAGCAAAAAGGAGAAATGGCATTCGTAGCACTAGGGCCAGCAATAAATACCCATTTCCCCAATTAAATCTTTGGAGCGGGAAACGAGGCTCGAACTCGCGACCTCAACCTTGGCAAGGTTGCGCTCTACCAACTGAGCTATTCCCGCTTTAAGAGGCGGTGATTTTAGGACCATTTGACGTTTAATGCAAATCCTGAGTACAAGTAGTTGATAGATCGATGGTTTTTTAGCTTAATCGAAACCGTTTGAACCCACAAAATTCACGTAGATACATTCTGTCGTTTAAATCAAGGACGTGACACTCACCTGTTGACTAACTCAAGCGTTCACATTACTCGTTACTGGAGGCGAGAATTAATGATGCTTTTTTTATGTAATAGAACATAGACCAAGCCGTGAGGACTACAGCAATATAAACCAGCACCGTTCCTGCGATGTAGGTTGGAAAAGAATAAATAGGTTCGAATAAAAACAGCAAAATTATCGCGATCATTTGTGCGGCCGTCTTAAGTTTACCGATATATGAGACAGCTACTCCACGACTTTCACCGATAATAGCCATCCACTCACGGAGCGCCGAAATCGCCAGCTCGCGGCCAATAATGATCGCAGCGACAAATATACCTACCCGATCTAACCAAACAAGAATTACCAGCGCAGTCGTGACCATCAATTTATCAGCGACTGGATCTAGAAAAGCACCGAATCGCGTAGTTTGATTAAATCTGCGAGCTAAGAAGCCGTCTAACCAGTCGGTAACTGCGGCTAGGGTAAAGATCAACGCGGCAGTTAGATTTTTTCCGGATGCGGCAAGCATCCCATCTGGTATGTAGAAGACTACTATGAGTAATGGAATCAAAAGAATCCTTCCCCACGTCAATAAATTTGGTAACGATATGCGCATAATTGATTGCTATTCCTGTTTATTGACGCCGTAATGACTCCTTTATTTATAGCGCCGCTTTGACATTACCTGGTAAAAATCTTCAATCAGTTGCTGAACGCCATCAATACCTTCGACAGCCTGAAAGGTTTTTTCCTTTTTGACCATATTGTAATGACGTCACTCTACTAAGCATTCCAGATTAATCATCTGATCACGTTAATGTAACTGCCGATATATGTATTCTGCAAGCTTCTTGCTTATACCATCCACCTTTGCGATTTCTTCAATGCTCGCTGAAGCAACTTCTTTCACCCCTCCAAACTGTGACAATAGCCTTTGTCTTCGCTTGGCTCCAATACCTTCGATATCCTCTAGCCGCGAGTGAGTACGCTTTTTATCCCGCCTTTTACGGTGCCCTTGTATCGCAAATCGATGTGATTCATCTCGTATCTGCTGAATCAAATGTAACCCAGAATCATTCGATTGAAGATTAATAACCTCCCCCGTTCTGGCATTAATCAAGGTCTCTTCTCCCGCCTTTCGCTCCTCTCCCTTAGCGACACCCACTACAGATAGATCATCTAAGTTAAGCTCACTAAGTGCGCTTAGAGTGGAGGATAATTGACCTTTGCCACCATCAATTAAGACAAGATCTGGTAATTTACCCTCCCCAGAAATAATACGTTGATAACGTCTAGAGACTACCTGATTCATTGCCGCATAATCATCGCCAGGAGTAATACCATCAATATTAAACCGCCTGTATTCGCCATGCTGCATATCACCACGATCGTAAACTACGCAGGACGCAACGGTTGCCTCACCCATGGTATGGCTGATATCAAAACATTCAATTCTTTGCAACTCGCCTTCAAGGCTTAAGGCTCCTTGTAGCGCCGCCAATCTATCCGCCTGGGTTTCCTTATTTAACAGTTTTTGCTGGATTGATAACTCAACATTCCGCTCTGACATCTTTAACCACATACGCCTATCAGAAATGGGATTATCGTTTATACGTACTTTTCTTTTGAAAGCTTGCTCGAAATATTTAACAAAAACTGCTTTGTCGACTTTTTTGTTGATTACAATCTCATCTGGAATTGAACCGCCCTGATAATGATGTGTAAGAAAGGCCTCTAGAGCATCCACTTCGTCTTTATGTGATGCATTTTTTGGATAGAACACTTTATCGCCTCGATGAGAGCCTCCACGAACTACTGTTAGGTTTATACCTACCAACCCATCAATACTTGCAACAGTAACAATATCAACATTTCGATCACCACTACCGGTGACAAACTGCGTTTCACGTACCTTCGTTAAAGACCTTATTCGATCTCGAAATATTGCTGCTTTTTCAAATTCCATATTCGTAGAACAACCGAGCATAGCTTTTTCTAAAGACTGTATCACTTCATTTTCTTTACCCTGAAGAAACAAAGAAGCATTCTTTACATCTTTATCGTATTCATCTTCTGTTATTTTCGTCACGCATGGCCCTGAACAACGTTCAATCTGATAAAGCAAACATGGACGAGAACGGTTTGCGAAAACTGTATCTTCACAAGTTCTAAGCCTAAAGACCTTCTGTAAAAGATGAATACTGTTCCTAACCGCATACGTATTAGTAAAAGGTCCGAAAAAGCGGTCTTTAGTCGTTATAGATCCTCGGTATGAGCTTAGCTTGGGGTAAAGGTGTTTTGTTAAAACGATATAGGGATAGGACTTATCGTCTCTGAACAAGATGTTGTATTTAGGTTTAAGGGATTTAATAAGACTATTTTCCAGAACAAGAGCCTCGGATTCTGATCGTGTCACTGTGGACTCAATCCGTATAATTTGCTTAACCATTAACTGAATTCTTGGAGATAATCCATCAGCCTTCCTAAAATAGGACACCACGCGCTTTTTTAAGTTAATTGCTTTACCTACATACAGCACGGCGTCTTCCTCACCCAGCATTCGATAGACACCAGGAAGCTCGGGCAACGCTTTGGCCTCTGAGAGGCCATCAAATTCGGTTTGCTTACGCGTTCCGTTCATTATTTTTTAAGCAGTTCACGCGCTTTTATAAAAATATCAGAAAACATTTCATTGGTTAATCGACGGGTTTGAGTGTTGTAACGAGAACAATGATAACTATCGATCATAACTAAATTCGGCCTCAGATTATGGACCGACCCATGACCAAATCGGAAATTTGACTGCGTAAGCTTCAAAGCCTTTAGTACTGCTGAGTGTGCAACTGACCCAAGGGAGACAACAACACCACCACTTGGCAGCATGATCAGCTCATCAAGCAGATAACTATTACAGTTTTTAACTTCATCACCAATTGGTTTATTTTGAGGAGGCAAACATCGAACGGCATTCGTAATTCTACAATCGTTAAGTCGAAGCTCATCGGTTACACACTCGGAAACAGGGGCTGATGAAAAACCATACTCAAAAAGAGTCTTATACAAAAGTATACCTGCGTGGTCCCCCGTAAATGGACGTCCTGTTTTATTAGCGCCATGCATGCCGGGAGCAAGTCCAACTACCAACAAGTGTGCATCCGGGTCACCAAATGACGGAACCGGTCGTGCAAAATAGTCCTTATGCGTAGTGCGCACTTCGTCCAAAAATTTTGATAATCGTGCGCACCGTCGGCAATCACTCGTGAACGTTTTTTTGGATCTTGTCGTTTGGACCTGAATGACCTGTTTCATGGTGGATATGATGTAGAATCTTAATCTTATATTTTTTAATTAATCGAGGGTGATGTGGCAAAAGTTCTTGCAACCGAAGTTCGCGTAGGAAATTTAATTGAACTCGACAAACGTGTATGGCGAGTGGTGAAATCGTACCATGTTCATGTTGGCGGCCGTGGCGGAGCTTTTATGCAACTTGAGCTCAAGGATGTGGAAGGTGGCTCGAAACGTAATGAACGTATTCGGACTGATGAAAAAGTCGATAGAGCATTTGTTGAAACTCGTGACATGCAATACCTCTATCAAGACGGTGACAACTATGTCTTCATGGACCAAGAAAGTTACGAACAACTTAATTTAGAGGTCGATTTCCTTGAGGGACAAGCAGGATTTTTGTTGCCCAATGAAAATGTTAAAGTTAACATGCATAACGAGCGTCCGATTGGAATTGAGCTGCCGGCTTCGGTTGTTTTAACCATTGAGGAGACAGAACCAGGTATTAAAGGTGCAACAGCGACTGGATCATACAAACCAGCCAAAATGGAGACAGGTATCACGGTAGCAGTACCTCAATTTGTCGAAACTGGAGAAAAGATACGGGTCAATACTGACAGCGGTGAATACATGGAACGGTCGAACTAAATTCCATATTCGTTACATGCAGAGTCAACTCGAGCCAGAGATTCCGTATAATTGTCAGAACCAAACATCAAATGAATCGGCATATTCATTAGCGCCTTTATTTTTTCGTCAATAATTTGATCATTTAAATATTCCATATTTTCTTCGATATTTAAAACTTCATCTGCAGACGCAGGATCATTGCAGACTAGCAACAAATCACATCCAGCCTTAAACGCCATGGATGACCTGAGACGAATATCCCCCATAAGCGTAGCGGCGCGCATTGATAAATCGTCACTGAATATTAACCCTTGAAAATCCAGCTGTTTCCTTAAAACATCCTGCAACCAGTTACGCGAGAAACACGCAGGCACAACGTCGACCTTTGGGAAACTTACGTGCGCCGGCATCATTCCGCAAAGTACCGGAGCCAACTCAGCAAAGGGCTGAGCATCGTGGCGTAAAATCTCTGAAAGATCCCTATTATCAACAGCTCCGTTTAAATGGGTATCTTCTGAAACTCCGCCGTGCCCAGGAAAATGTTTACCCACAGAGCCAACACCAGTTTGGCTTAGGCCCTTGATAAAATTTTTACCTAGCTCAATTATCGCTTCAACATCCGCGTGAAAGGAACGGTCTCCAATAACTGAGTTTTTATTCCTATTAATATCTAGAACAGGTGCAAAAGTTAAATCGACACCCATATCTTTAAGCTCTGCCCCTAGAACAATACCTACGTCGTATGAAACTGAGCACGCTTGTTCTTGATCCCTGTCCCATATTTCACCAAGACACGCCATTGGAGGAATCTCAGTGAATCCTTTTTTAAACCGCTGGACTCGACCCCCTTCTTGATCAACGCAGATCAGTAAAGGAGCGCTTTTAACTGCTTTTATTTGTTGAATTAGGCGCTTCAACTGCTCCTTATTGTGGAAATTACGCGAAAATAAAATGACACCAGCGCAGCTTGATTTCCGAATTCTTACGACATCAATTTGAGTTAATTCAATGCCAGGGACGTCAATGATTATCCGTCCTGTCATCCGACTTGAACGCTTTCTGCGATCGCGTAAGAACTTAATAGACTGCCTTCATGACTGAAACTCACAAAAACACCACACACACGCCGGTCATCCAGATATTGTTTTAATTTCGGTTCAAAAATTAATTCTGGCTTCCCTAATTCATTATTTATGATGCTGACAGAGTGCAATGTCATCGGAGCACGTAGACCAATACCCAATGCTTTTGATATGGCTTCTTTCCCAGAAAACCGTGTCGCTAAGTAGTGGGTTTTGCGTTCTACTGATTGATACTGATTCATCTCATCAAAAGTCAGTAAATGCCTTTCGAAACGCTCTCCATATTTATGACGAAGACGTTCTATTCGTTCTAAATTTAATAGATCTAGACCAATTCCATATATCATCTAAGTATACGATTTTTGTATTTGAGCTAGATAACGCTGTACAGTATTCTCAATACCATATTCAAGGGCATCTGCAGTCAGCGCATGACCAATTGAGACCTCCTCGACATGAGGAACCTCACTTAAAAAGTGCGACAGATTTTCCAAATTGAGATCATGTCCAGCGTTAAGACCCAGTCCCACTTTAGTTGCACTCATGGCAGCATCACGATATTTGTTCGTTACTCGACCTTGATCTTTTTTATTATAGGCATCCGCATACTCTTCTGTGAACAGTTCAACCCTGTCAGCTCCAAGGTCTCTCGCGATAAGCATTTGATCAGGATCTGGATCCATAAATAAACTTACCCGAACACCAAGATCTCTCAGCTCTTTGACAATAGGTTTTAAACGCTCGCCATCCACGCGTAGGTCCCAGCCATGATCGGACGTAGATGCAGTGACATCATCGGGCACCAACGTAGCTTGGTGAGGCTTTATTTCACGAACAATATCCATGAGTTGATGAAATGGATTACCTTCAATATTGAATTCAGCTCGGGGAAATTGTTTAATGACGTGAGCCAACGGCTGAACATCACTCCTACGGATGTGACGCTCATCTGGCCGTGGATGAATTGTTATTCCCCCAGCACCTGACTTAAGAGCTAAACTCGCCAAACCAAACACGTTAGGTCTATCGATTTTTCGAGCATTTCTTAATAAGGCAAGTTTATTGACATTAACACTTAATTTAGTCATCGCCATGATCATTAATTCGTCTGAAGATCTATTAATAAGCGCCTAGTGTGAAGGGACTTATTACCCAAATGATGTGTCACCAGTGAACGCATCAGTAATTTACATTGTGACAGCGTAACTGGATCCTCTAGATTATCATCAGAAATCTCTATCAACGCCTTTCCCGATAACTTCAAATCAATTTTTGCGTCGGGGTTGACTCTTGTAGGACCTAGCCCTAAAAGATAGGTGTAAATTTCGTTTTTCTGAATTTTTCTCTGTGTTTTGACATCATGAGTAAGGGTCAGCCCGTATCCCAATTCGGCGAGTAACACGCGTTCAAATCGGCGTAGAATTTTCTCAACTTCCGGCTGCTGACCACTTAACGCATTTACTGCGTGCTCATACACATCAAACAGATGTTCATGCGGATCATCCCTTATTAACAGTTTAAGGATCAACTCGTTAATATAAAAACCACTCATCAACGCTTTACCTTTTAGCCTGGCTAACCCGAACCTCAGCTCAGCTCCATAAAGCGTCTTTAATTCAGAGCGGCCGCCCCACGATGTATAAAGCGGCTGAAATGACTGAAGCGCACTTCGTAATAAGGAATTGGGGCGCCTCGCGCCCTTCGCTACAACGCCGATCCGTCCGTATCTCCGAGAAAACAGTTCAACAATTAAGCTTGTCTCCCGATATGAATACGTGTGAAGAACATATGCCTCTTGCTCAGATATTCTTGATTGGCTGGACATCAGACCTCATTCATATCCAAAATATTTAACCGACTTCGAGTCATCGACCCAACCTTTCTTAACTTTAACCCAGAGCTTTAAAAAAACCTTCCCATCGAAGAAATATTCCATTTCTACTCGGGCTTTAGTGCCAATAGTCTTTAATTTACTGCCCTGCGCGCCGATAATCATTCCTTTGTGAGCATTCTTTGCCACAACAATCGTGGCATTAATACTGCGCAATCCTTTATTCACAGTAAATTCTTCAATTTCTACCGCAACCCCGTAAGGTATTTCATCACCCATTAGGTGAAATAACTTCTCTCGAATAATTTCAGCCGCAAAAAACCGCTCAGGCCTGTCAGTTAATGCATCCTCATCGTAACTGGGCTTACCCATAGAAAGTTTTGACTGTATTGACACTATTAAACTATCTAAACCCGTGCGTCGTTTTGCACTGGTGGGAACAATATCGGTAAATGCAAAAAGATCATTTGCTCGATTTATAAATGGCAACGCTTCATTAGGAGAGGATAACTGATCAATTTTACTCACAGCACAAATAACAGGGACATCTTCAGGTAACATCTCAATTAATTTTAAGTCATCTTTTTGGATCAGGCCGGCCTCTAAAACAAAAACAACCACATCAACATCCATAACGCTACTCGATACCGACCGGTTCATTGCGCTATTGAGCATTGATTTATAAGTCAACTGAAATCCAGGTGTATCCAGAAACTGGATCTGTGATTTATCATCGGAATACACCCCTAGTATTTTGTGACGAGTCGTTTGAGCCTTACGGGAAACTATACTGAGTTTTGTCCCTAATAAAGCATTTAACAAACTGGATTTTCCAGCATTAGGTACACCGATCACCGCGGCTGATCCAATCAATATACTTGGCGCGTCTTCCTTTGGGACTACGTCATTACTCATGTATTACCTATGCTTCCTGTTCAGAAATCAATTTATAAGCCAATTTAGCCGCCTCTTGCTCAGCCGAGCGTCTACTTCTGCCATTTCCTCGGGCTGCCACATCAAACAAAGGCACTCGACACTCAACAACGAATTCCTGGTCGTGCGCCTCCCCGAGTATTTCAATCACTCGATAATCTGGTAACGCCACGCGCATACCTTGCAGGAATTCCTGTAGCTTTGTCTTAGGATCTTTGCTTAGTTCTCGCGGGTCAGTATTCTCTATATATGACGAATACAAGGTCCTGATCACTTGTTCTACGGCCTCAAATCCGGAATCAAGATATACCGCGCCAAAAAGTGCTTCTACGGCATCAGAAAGAATAGAAGGCCGTTTACTCCCACCAGTTTTTTCCTCACCTGCGCCTAACTTTAAATAGATACCGAGATCAATATCCCTAGAAATATGTGTCAGTCCATCCTGGTCAACGAGTACTGATCGGACCCTGGTCAATTCACCTTCAGGAAGATCAGGATGCTGTTCAAAGAGATATCGCCCGACCACTAAATTAAGCACTGCGTCCCCTAAGAACTCAAGTCGCTCGTTATTAGGCGTGCCAAACGAACGATGCGTTAACGCCTGATTCAAAAGAGACCGATTGCTGAAAGTATATTTAATCCTATCCTCTAGCCCATGCATCCTCATCCTTAGCCTAAAACTAGAAAAAACGAATTACTTTAGCCAAGTGGCTGATCGCGAAAACTCTCCAGAATTCCAAACCACCATAAATGCTCGTCCGATAATGTGATCATCTGGAACAAACCCCCAATAGCGGCTATCAGAACTTGAGTCGCGATTATCACCCATCATGAAATAATGATCATCTGGAATGGTGCATATAAACCCGGTGTCGCTAAAGACGCATTTATCACGCCCGCTAAATTGTCTGACACCTGCTAGACGGACGCTGGGCTCTTCGGGCTCAACTAATGTTAAATGTTCTTCATCTCCGAATTTTTCCTTAAATTGCCAAGCAGTGGTGTACGATTTTCTATCAGAATATTGGTAGTCCTCTAATCTAGTCGTTTCCACCTCTTCACCGTTAATCGTAAGTCGCTTGTTTCGGTACTCGACACGATCTCCAGGTAAACCGACAACCCGTTTTATGTAGTCCAACGTTTTATCTCGTGGATATCGAAAAACTACGATATCGCCTCGGTCGACGTCACCCGTAGGGATTAATTTTGTATTTAAGATAGGTAGCCTAATACCGTAACTTGATTTTGTTACTAAAATATAATCGCCAACAAGCAAGGTCGGAATCATTGAGCCGGACGGAATCTTAAAGGGCTCAACCAAGAAGGATCTGAGTAAAAATACAGCGAGAATGACCGGAAAAAAACTTTTCGAATACTCTACCCACCAAGGATCTTTTTCACTGGACCTACTCTTTGCGAACCAGATCCGATCGACAAGGGATATCAACCCAGTTAACAACAACAAAGAAAGCATTAAGATAGCAAATTTCATTTCAATCCCTCGTTCTTATCGCTTCAATCAACTTGCAATATCGCTAGAAACGCCTCTTGTGGAATTTCTACTGACCCAACTTGCTTCATACGACGCTTACCCGCTTTTTGCTTCTCCAACAATTTTTTCTTACGCGAAATATCCCCGCCATAACATTTCGCAAGCACGTTCTTACGCAACGCTTTTACATTCTCTCTCGAAACAATTTGTGATCCTATAGCTGCCTGCACTGCAACATCAAACATTTGTCTGGGAATTAAACTACGCATACGGGATGCCAAGTCCCGACCTCTACTGACGGAATTTCCTCGATGCACTATTAAAGATAAAGCGTCGACCCGCTCACTGTTAATCAATATATCCAACTTACACAAATCATCTGCTCTATATTCTTTAAACTCATAATCCAGGGATGCATATCCTCTCGATACTGACTTGAGCTTATCAAAAAAGTCCAGCACGACTTCATTGAGCGGCAACTCATAAGATAGCATGACCTGTCGTCCCAGATATTGCATGTTTTTTTGAATTCCCCTTTTGTTGTTACAAAGCGTCATTACTGGACCAACGTAATCTTGCGGCAACAAAATATTCGCCGTTATAATCGGCTCCCGAATTTCATCTATTCGGGCAAGGTCGGGAAGCTTCGATGGATTTTCAATATCTAGAATAGCACCATCCTTCATTAATACCTGGTACACCACCGTGGGCGCGGTAGTAATTAGATTCATGCCGTATTCTCTCTCGAGTCGCTCTTGAACGATATCCAAGTGAAGCAAGCCTAAGAAACCACATCGAAATCCAAAACCTAAGGCTTGAGAAGTCTCTGCCTCATAGTGCAAGCTAGCGTCATTTAATTGAAGTTTTTCGAGGGCATCCCTCAGCGATTCATACTCATTTGATTCGACTGGATATAATCCCGCGAAAACCTGAGATTTAACCTCTTTAAAGCCAGGCAGCGCCTCCTTTGCCTGATTTTTAGCCAACGTTATCGTATCCCCTACTTTCGCAGCATGTAGTTCTTTGACACCAGAAATTAAGAAACCCACTTCACCTGCTGATAATTTACCTCGAACAATCGATCGCGGCGTAAAGACACCTACCTGTTCACATTGATGGTTTGTTTGGTTAGCCATCAATCGAATTTGGTCTTTGGCTTTAAGTTCGCCATCTATCACTCTAATAAGCATGACTACGCCGACGTAATTATCAAACCAGGAGTCAATAATCAATGCTTTTAGAGGAGCATGCGGATCCCCTTCGGGCGGCGGAATATCTTGAACCACCTTGTCCAATAGCTCTTGGACCCCCTGACCAGTCTTAGCGCTAACCGTTAACGCGCCAACAGCTGGTATACCGACAATATCTTCAATTTCTTCAATTACACGATCTGGGTCCGCTGAAGGAAGATCAATCTTATTGAGAGCGGGAATCACATCAACCCCAAGCTCAATTGCTGTATAGCAGTTGGCAACAGTTTGAGCCTCAACACCTTGAGACGCATCAACAACCAATAAAGCCCCTTCACACGCAGAAAGGGACCTGGAGACTTCATAAGAAAAATCCACATGCCCCGGAGTATCGATGAGATTCAATTGATACGTCTCCCCGTCTGAGGCTTTGAAACTCAGCGTAGCCGTCTGCGCTTTTATCGTGATACCGCGCTCTCGTTCTAGATCCATAGAATCCAGAACTTGAGACTCCATTTCTCGATCGCTAAGTCCACCGCAGGTCTGAATGAACCGGTCTGCAAGTGTCGACTTACCGTGGTCGATATGGGCGATAATTGAAAAATTTCTGATATGTCGCATTAAAAAAGCACGACAACGTGCCCGCCAATATTTAAAGGAGGAATTCTACCGGATTCCCCCTTTTCTAGATACTTCTTAAACTTAAGAAGCAGGCTATTTAGACTTTAGCCTTATAGGGACATATAAAGATCCCCCGCCTCTTTGAATTAACAATGCGACGCTTCGAGCACTTTCGTAACCCTTCATTAATTCCTTGAATTGAGCAACACTCTTAACATCATCGTTGTTGAGGGCAAGCACAATGTCCCCTGTTCTCAAACCAGCTTGCTCTCCCGCCCCGGCGACACGGTCTATCAGCACTCCGCTTTCAAGCTCGAGTCCCTTGAGTGTGGCGAGGTCAATGTCTGAGACTGCAAGACCAAGTTGCTCTATGACGTTGGCTGTCACAGTCTTGTTGCTTTTCGGTTCACTGTTAGCTATAACATCCGGGGGAATTTCTCCGACCGTTAAATTTAACGTCTTGGATTTCTTGTTACGCCAAACTTCAACCTTTACTTTCTCTCCCGGACGAGTCTGCCCAACTATACGAGGTAGATCGTTGGATGTTTCAACGGCTGTCCCGTCAAAGGTCAAAATAATATCCGACGTCGCTATACCCGCCTTGCTAGCAGCAGCACCTTTTTCTACTCGACTTACTAAAGCTCCTCTAGCTCGGTCTAACCCAAAAGATTCGGCTAATTCTGCAGTCACCTCTTGAATAACAACACCGATCCGTCCTCGCTTAACACGTCCGTCAGTCCGTAATTGGTCAGCCACATCTACAGCCACATCGATAGGAATTGCAAATGACAACCCCATGAACCCGCCTGTGCGGCTGTAAATCTGAGCATTGATTCCAACGACCTCCCCTTCTAAATTGAACAGCGGCCCACCTGAATTGCCTGGATTAATGGCAACGTCTGTTTGAATAAAAGGGACGTAATTCTCCTGAGGAAGTGAACGACCCTTAGCACTCACAATTCCTGCAGTAACAGTGCTCTCAAACCCAAATGGGGAACCGATCGCCAACACCCAATCTCCGACGCGTAGTTTTTCAGGATCCCCTATACTCACAAAGGGCAGACCGCTTGCTTCAATTTTTATCACTGCTACGTCAGTTCGTTTATCTACGCCTATAACCGTTGCAGCGTACTCGCGCTTATCATTTAATTTAACAGTAATGTCGTCAGCACCTGCAACAACATGCGAGTTGGTTAATATGAAACCATCGCTACTAAAAATGAACCCGGACCCCAGCGATCTAGATTCTCGCTTGCCGCCTTCCGGTGGAGCAAACCTGCGAAAAAAGTCGTAAAACGGGTCATCCTCAGGAACCGGAATGTTACTAGGTTGATCAATTTGAGTCTTAGTGCTTATATTCACCACCTTGACACCCTGCTCTTCAACCAAATCAGCAAAACTCGGAAGCTCGACTGCCGCAAGATGTGTCATGTACACGAGCGACAGGAATGTTAAACCGATTTTTAGAGCAAATTTCACTTTTCTTCTCCTTCTAAATTCCCGTTTATATTTAATTTCTTATCTTTCAGTTTGATACCTATTTCTTGACTAACGAATCTCCAATTTGCTTGACCGTATCTGCTGGCACATCGCCTAATACCGTAACAAATTGATCGTCTAAAACCCTTCGGTACACGTTTAAAGAGCCCTCTCTAGCTAAACCAGCTCTAAAACCATTGTTGCGTCTTGAATCTATAAAAATTGAAACAGCTGCAAACCCGTCAGAAAACACCAGTTGAACTCTAGATTCTGCGCCATTGGTCTGTTTTTGTAGTTGCATAACTTGTTTAAAACCGGAGGGCGGTCTGTTCACCGCCCATAATCTTTCCGACGCCGCCGTTTTGATCTGTTTCCTAGCGTCTCGATCCATTTTCCAACCTAAAGCATTAGCTTCATACCGCGACCGTGTCATGGCTGGAGTTACATGGTTACCGATGTTTATCTCTGTAAACATTATCTGTTCCACGAGCTCATTACGGTCAGTATACATCTGCGCTTTTATCTGAAGCCCCGTCTTTTGATCGATCCAAAGTTCGTGTCGATAGCGGAGCTTGTCTTTCGGTAAAAGAGTGATATGGGTCGCAAAGCGCCCAGCGATTCGATCAATATCTCCAACATAGACATCGTAGTTTTCTCCAACTGTAAGCAATTGGTTTTGAGTTAGAGAAGGAAAACTTCGCTCCTCCACACCTAATTTGCTTTTGACTACCTTATCGCTTGGAACATAAACAAGAATATTGTCATTTACCCGTGTTATTTCGAGTGGGTCCCCATCTAACCTCTCTATCTTTTCTAATTCTTGGGAACCGCTCCCGTGATGAATGATTTTACATGTTTCAAAGTGATCTCCTTTTTGGAGTACAAACACGCCAGTGTAGTTTAAAGACCTACCCGAGTGTGCAACTTGCTGTAACGCATCGAGCGCGTCATGCTGACTGAGTTTAATTGATTGACTTAATGCGGGCCCACAAAAAAAAGTGGCAAAAAGAATGAGCCCAAGAACATAAATATGTTCACTTGAGCGTTTAACTCTAATATCGATCTTATTCACCGGTGTTATCAACGAGCGCCCTGGAGCCTAAGCCTCGTGGACTAACCTTCCGGTGAGCTGTGAGATACTCGGAAATAGCTTCATCGTAGGCCTCCTCTAACGCGACTTGCTGTTGCTGAGACACGAAGTCACGCTTCGCAATTCGCACATCGACTGGACTATTTTCTGAAACACCTAGCCATCCGATGACAGCAACTATTGCGAACGAGGCCGCGACTTTCATCCAAGACGCATCTGGAATGCGACTTACCGCTCTTGTTTTTGGTGCGACTATGGTCGGTTCCTGCTCGAGCGCTGCCTTAAATCGATCCCGAGAAAGCCCTGGTCTACCCTCCCCACGTACGACATCCCCGATAACATGGTATGTCCTCCACGTCTCAAGAGCTTCGGGCGATTGCTTTACCGCTTTGTAGACAAGCATCTCACCGTTTTCATCCATCTCGCCATCAACAAGCCCGGATACTTTTTCGTTGTCTACCATCGTTTTCCTTCTCCCACATCCAACATGGGTTTAATTTTTTGTGATATTGCCTCGCGAGCTCTAAATATTCGCGATCTCACTGTTCCAATAGGGCACCCCATCGCTTCCGCTATATCCTCGTAGCTCATGCCCTCGATTTCTCGCAGCATTATTGCCTCCCGTAGATCTGCGGGTAGCTCATCCATGGTTTTGTTAACGGTTTCCGCGATTTGCTTCGTAATGAGCTCCGATTCAGGTGTACTGGTGTCACTCATAAAGCGATCTTCCTCAAAATCATCGTCATCACTTTTTTCAAACTGTGTTAATGAAATCGGACGCTTCGATGCCGAAACCAAGTGATTTTTTGCTGTATTAACAGCTATTCTGTACAACCAAGTGTAAAAGGCACTGTCTCCACGAAATGAGGCCAATGCGCGATAGGCCTTGATAAACGACTCTTGAACGATATCCTCAACCTCGGCGTCAGAGCGTACGAAGCGTGAAACGAGCCTGCTTACCCGACGCTGGTACTTGGTAAACAGCATTTCGAACGCAACTTTGTCTCCGCGTTGTACACGCTGGACGAGGTTGCTATCCTTTTCCCGCTCCGTCATGACGGCAAGCTTACCAGACTGTTTCTTTTTGCTACCATTTTCTGGAAGATTTAAATACGTATTTAAGGATAAATCCATGGTGATGCCCCTATAATATGAAGTTACAGGAGTGTGAGTGTTAAATAGTGGTATGAGTTCCCTCAAATTTGTCTAATTTGAAACAAATTTTGCAAACTTCAATTTATCTATAAACGCAGACATAATTGAGATACTCTTACGTTTTCTTGATAACATTTTCATTATAGACGCAGTGATCAATTTTGACGTAGTAATTCTCGGAAGTGGTTTGGCAGGATTGGCAAGCGCACTCAAACTAGCACCGCAACTCAAAGTGGCAATCGTAACCAAAAAAGCGATGCTGGATGGAGCTAGTAACTGGGCACAGGGTGGCATTGCAGCAGTAGTTGATACTTTTGATACTCATGAGTCGCACGTCAAAGACACGATGGTCGCAGGCGCTCACCTAAGCGACCTCAACGTAACTCAACTGGTCGTAGAAAAGGGCGCTGAAGGGATAGATTGGCTGATCAATCAAGGCGTGAATTTTACGAAAGATGAAAATACGTCCTCAGGACTACACCTGACAATGGAAGGTGGTCATAGTTTCCGACGTATCATTCATGCGAAAGACGCGACAGGACATGCTGTACAGACAACCCTTGAGGAGCGGGTGCGCAATCACCCAAACATTACAATTTTAGAAAATCACGTAGGAATTGACGTAATAACAACAAAAAATGAAGATACTGGACGAACTGCTTGCTGCGGTATCTATGTTTTGGATTCAGATGAAGATTCGGTAGTTGCCATTCAAGCACCCACGGTTATTTTAGCAACAGGTGGGGCAGGCAAAAGCTACTTATATACAACAAACCCAGATACATCTACAGGGGATGGCATTGCAATTGGATGGAGAGCAGGATGTAGCGTATCAAATATGGAATTCATTCAATTTCATCCAACATGCTTATATCATTCCGAGGCGAAATCATTCTTGATCTCGGAAGCTCTTCGCGGTGAGGGCGGAGTATTGTTATTACCAAATGGACATCGGTTCATGCCTGATTATGATTCTAGGGCCGAGTTAGCCCCACGTGATGTGGTGGCAAGAAGTATAGATGCAGAAATGAAAAAACACGGTATCGATTGTGTCTATTTAGATGTTTCCCATCGGGGACTAAAATTTGTCAAATCACACTTCCCTAATATCTACAAACGTTGTCTAGAGTTAGGCATTGACGCATCCAGGGAACCGATTCCAGTAGTGCCTGCCGCTCATTACACATGTGGTGGAGTGAACACTACACTTGACGGACTGACAGATATAGATGGACTTTACGCTGTCGGAGAGACCGCCCACACGGGTCTTCATGGGGCCAACAGACTTGCTAGCAACTCACTCCTCGAATGTCTGGTGTTTTCAGAACAAGCGGCTAACCACATTCTCAGATCGAGTTATGAACGCATGGAACCCATTAAAGAATGGGATGAGAGTCGAGTAACAGACTCTGACGAGGAAGTCATCATCGCTCACAATTGGGACGAACTCAGACGATTTATGTGGAATTACGTAGGTATAGTTCGAACTACGAAAAGATTGGAGCGCGCAGAACATAGACTAAAATTTTTAAGAGAAGAAATTAGAGAATATTATTCAAATTTTAGAGTAACCCGCGACCTTTTGGAGCTTCGAAATTTGGTCGAGGTGTCGCAGCTCATCGTTCGTTGCGCGTTGCGGCGACAAGAAAGTCGTGGCTTACATTTCAGCGCGGATTATCCATCGTTAAATGATAAAGCGATTAACACAAAATGCGACCCGAAAAAATCATAATGTCAACACGCTTAGAGGTACAGAAATCCATATGGGCCCCTCTTTTAGACAAGGATGATAAGAATACACGAGAGAAAAATCACGACATAACTACGGGTTCCCATTCGATGGTTACACCTATTTTCGCTCAATCTTTAATTAACGTATCAGGCGCTGATGCGGAAACGTTCCTTGATTCCCAGTTATCGGGTGACATAAAAAATATTAACAATAACTCATTGTTGCCTGCGGGTTATTGCACTCCAAAGGGACGGTTGATTGCTACACCCTATGTGATACGTGATCAGAGCTCCTTTAATCTCCTTTTGCCTCATGATTTAGTCGATGAATTCATATCAAGAATTTCCCGATTCATTCTAAGAGCAAAAGTAACTATCAGTGAAAATCAAGCAATCGCAATGATTGGAGTAATCGGAGAGACTGTTACTGAGATAGACAAGACGCAATTCGATGGGTTGAATTGTCAGAAACTAAAAATAAATCAAACACAGGGGATAATCCTGTGCCCTAATGAGTCACTGATGTCATTTTGGCTCAAAGCAAAAACAATATACTCATCATCAGATTTCGAATGCTGGGAACTTGAAAACATTCGTAACGGAATCGTAAATATCCAAGACGCAACAAAAGAGCAGTTCTTGCCTCAAATGATTAATCTTGAAAAACGTGAAGGCGTCAGTTTTTCGAAGGGATGTTATCCAGGACAAGAGATCGTAGCGAGAACAAAATACCTTGGTTCTGTGAAACGAAAACTGTGTAGCTTTAAATCGAGCGCGTTGATCAGTCCTGGGGCAACCATTGTGAACTCGAACGGCGCAGTTTGTGGAATGGTTTGCCATACAGCCCGCAATATTCCCACAAATAATTCTCAAGCAGGACTCGCTGTAATCCATATCGATAACATTGATGATGTAAAACTCACTACTTCTGATTCAATCCAAATTGATGCAGTAACCGTAATTTAATA
This sequence comes from Burkholderiales bacterium, assembly GCA_028379895.1. Taxonomy (GTDB): domain Bacteria; phylum Pseudomonadota; class Gammaproteobacteria; order Burkholderiales; family Eutrophovitaceae; genus Eutrophovita. The sequence continues at coordinate 16,627 of JAOEKQ010000003.1, read as the reverse complement.
TGTGCCTAACACTGTTCGCTTGGAAAGCTCATCCTAAATATACTTTAATCGTAGCGTCCAACCGTGATGAATATCACAGAAGACCATCCGCTAGGGCTCATCGCTGGACTAATTCACCAAATATAACGGCTGGTCAAGATCTAGATCAATTAGGAACATGGATGGGTGTAACCGGTTCAGGCCGTTGGGCTGCAGTTACAAACTTTAGAGAACAGGTGCCAGTTACGGACACAAAGAAATCGCGAGGTCACCTAACCACTGAGTATCTAACGGGCAGTATGTCTCCAGAATTGTATGGTTCTTCCTTGACGAACCAGCTTGCGACATATAGAGGTTTTAACTTGCTGATTGGTGACCGCTCTTCGATAACTTACGTCACTAACAGGCAAAATAAAAAATTTGACTCTGTTGAGTCAATAACAAAGCCTGGCATATACGGATTGAGTAACCATTTACTAGATACTGATTGGCCTAAAGTAACAACTGGGAAAGCTCGGCTCCACAAACTGATAAATGTAAGCGATGTCATCCAATTCAAAGACATATTGGAGTTAATGTCTGATAAAACCAAACCATCAGACGATTTGCTCCCACGTTCTGGAGTATCTTTAGAATGGGAGCGCACATTGTCTTCGATATTCATCAAGACGCCAGAATACGGCACGCGAGCCACGTCCTTGCTACTAATTAATGCGGACGCCTCAGAAATACGATTTTCAGAAGCGACTTTCGACGCTGAAGGCACTGAACTATCAAATCAAACCTATATCGTTTGAAAATTAAAAAACTTTACACATAGCGTCAACAGGGCCTTCATTACTGTTTGGGAAGATATTTCAGCGGGTCTACGGGTTTACCTTTCCGCCGAACCTCAAAATGCAAGATTTTGCTTTGATTTTCACCCCCAACGATTGCTATCTGTTGTCCCTGAGCTATAAATTGCCCTTCGCTTGATAAAAGTTGACTGTTATGAGCATAGACACTTAAAAAACTATCATTATGTTTGATAATTAATAATTTTCCATATCCGCGCAATCCACTACCGCTGTATACAACTTTTCCTGGAGCGGCCGCAAAAACAGCCGTCTCTTTAGTCACCTCAATTCCGAGACCTTTTCCCCGCTCACTGACACGCTCCATATATCGATATTTAAGAGTACCGCTAACCGGCCAGCGCCAAGTGCTTGGTGCAGACGAGGATATGCGCGGGGGACTTTCCGGGAGAACATTACGCTTTGGCTCTCCTTCAACTTTAGCCGTACTTTTTGGTATTTTTAACACTTGTCCTACGCTTATCACATCCGTGTCATCAATACTGTTAAAACGCGCAAGTTTTTTATAATCAATCCCGAACTGAATGGAAATACTATAAAGGGTATCGCCCTGCTTCACCTCATATCGATCAGCCTTCATGCTTGCGCTCTTGGCTTTGACTTCCTTTGAAGAGTTTTGAGGCGTGGAGACTGGTTTTTTTTCAATTTTCGTAGCCCCCGTAGACAGATCAGGTGCAGGAGAATAATCCTTAATTGGCGCGACACTCTTCGTTGTCCCGCAACCTAGGGCAGTTATCACCAAGGCAGATATTGCCATGTAATAAAATTTATTTAAGATCGGACGCGGTCGCATGGCCTTTACTTTACAACAACACCACTCAAGAATGGTACAAAACTCACTTCTTCATGCTGGATTAACTCGTACCCGACCTTTAGCTTTTTCACTTCTGTCAAGAACTGCGTATCTTTACCGAGCGGGATGATTAATCGGCCGTCCTCTGCTAATAAGTCGATTAAATGCTCAGGAAGTTCGACGGCACCCGCTGCAACAATAATCGCATCAAGAGGAAATAAAGATTCTAGACCACTTGAACCATCTGCATGTTTCACTTGAACGTTATGACACTTTAGCTTACGAAGCTTCACTCGAGCGCGGCCAAGTAAGGAGCTAATTCTCTCAATGGAGTAAACCTCCTTGGCAATTAAAGAGAGAACAGCCGCCTGATATCCACATCCTGTCCCAATCTCGAGAATCCGCCTAATAGATGAGCGAGTCCTGGCAAGCTCACAAGAGCGCGCCACCGTAAGGGGCCTTGAAATCGTTTGACCTGATCCTATCGGTAATGATACGTCGTCATAAGCCCTACTGGCCAAGGCTTCTTCGACAAAAAAATGCCTTGGAATAGCATTCATCGCCTGGAGAACCACCTCGTCAGAAACCCCGTTCTCTCGGAGCCGGTCTACCATCCGCCTCCGGGTACGCTCGGATGTCATACCTATTCCGACCTTACTGTCGCGCGAAATACTCACGATTGATTCACAACCTATAAGCGGAATTGCTAACGACTGAGAAACTCAAGTTGAGTACCGACTGCGGTATCAGTTAAATCAACTTTAAGGGGGGTAATCGAAATACTACTATTTGCGATGGCCCCAAAATCTGTACCCTTACTGCCATCTTTAACATCGCCTGCAGCTCCTATCCAATAAACCTTTTGTCCTCTTGGGTTTTTGGTCTCCAAAACACCTTGTGCTTTGTCTCGCGCCCCTAAACGAGTAATGTGCACGCCACGAAGCTCACCAATGTCGACATCAGGAACATTAATATTTAACAAGTATTTTTTATCAAACTTCCCCGTTTTTAATTTTGTAACGATATCTGCAGCGACTGATGCAGCGGTATCGAAATGCGCTCCGTGTTTACTCGCTAATGAAATCGCTAGCGCGGGTATGCCCAACATAAAGCCCTCCATCGCAGCTGCAACTGTGCCACTGTAAATCGTATCCTCTCCCATATTCGCTCCATTATTAATACCCGACACAACAATGTCTGGAGCTTCACTTAATAAGCCTGTAACCGCCAGGTGGACACAGTCCGCCGGAGTTCCATTTACGGAGTAAATATTTTTTTCGTGTTGGTTAACAACGAGAGGCCTATCTAACGTTAAAGAATTACTTGCTCCACTATAATCTTTGTTCGGAGCTACCACGGTTACGTCGCCAACCTCTGACATCGCATCCGCAAGTGCTTTGAGTCCTGGAGCAAAAAAACCATCATCGTTACTGATAAGTATTTTCATATCAGAGGAAATACTTGTTTTATTATCATGAGTATCAGCCACCGCGCCGAGATCTTACGTTTATCATTGGTCGGGACGGTGAGATTCGAACTCACGACCCCCTGCACCCCATGCAGGTACGCTACCAGGCTGCGCTACGCCCCGATGATTGAAACTACAATCAACGAATTATATCAGACCAATCATTATTCACTTCTGAGTATACGGAGAATGTCCCGTAATTCCTTCGATTCAATCAGTTTGCGATCATCGACCGTATCGATCTTCGTTTTTGCAGACTTTTCGCTAAGTCTTGAGCGAGCGCCGTTGATAGTGAAACCATCATCCCGAAGCAAAGCCCTTATCCTGAGAACAAGTAAAACGTCTTTTTTTTGGTAATAACGACGTTTTGAACGCCGATCTATGGATTGAAGTTCTGGAAACTCTTGTTCCCAATATCTCAACACATGAGGTTTGATTCCACATATCTTGCTAACTTCCCCGATAGTAAAATAACGTTTTTCTGGTATTGAAGAAACCAAAGTTTATCGTACCGTAATTAAATCTCGGTTTTTTCAGATTTATGATTCAGTTCAACACGATATTTGAATTTTTGACTCGGATGGAACGTTACAACTCGACGAGCTAAGATTGGTATTGCTTCTCCTGTCTTGGGATTACGTCCTGGCCTTTGACTTTTATTTCTCAACTGAAAATTACCAAACCCAGACAGCTTGACGTCCTCGCCTTTTTCAAGACCTCCTCTAATTTCCTCAAAAAAGGTTTCAACGAAATCCTTCGCCTCAGTCTTGTTTAATCCGAGTTTCTCAAAAAGGAGGTCTGACAGCTCAGCTTTAGTCAGCGTCATCTCAATTAATCCTCATAATCTCTGTATTGCGTTAAACTTTACTTTTAACAACTGTAACACTAGTGACACTGACTTCTCAACCTGTTCATCTGTAAGGGTTTTTTGATCATCTTGGAACATTACAGCTAACGCTACGCTTTTTTTACCATCAGACACCCCTTTGCCCTCGTACACATCAAATAATCTGACGTCTTTCAGATATTGGATCTTCCCTGTATTGATTTCAATTACCAACCTACCGACCTCTGTATCAGCGTCAATTTCGACAGCTATATCCCGTCTTACAATGGGAAGTTTTGAGTACGCATGAAAATCAGGAACGTTACTTTCAGGTAACGCATCCGTATCTATCTCGAACGCTACGACACTTGTGCCTAAGTCGTATTTTTGCCCCAGCTGCGGATGAAGCTCCCCAACTATTCCGATATTCACTCCTCGCACCCATATCGAAGCCACCTTGCCTGGGTGGAAGCTATCATGCTGATCAACTGAAAAGTTAACATCCTCTAAGTTGAGCATCTGCTCCAAATCACCTTTCACATCGAAAAAATCAACTTCCCTGTTAATGTGTCCCCACTGCTCAGGAACCACCGTCCCAGTGACCATACCTGCTATTTTATTAATTTGTTTGATCTCTTCTGTATCGCTCCGCTCAAAACAAAGACTGGTTTCAAATACTCGGATACGGTCCATTCTATGACTAAGGTTCCTTTGTAAAACCAGCGCTAAACTTCCTAAAAGATTGGTCCTCATCACCGTATACTGCTCAGCGATCGGGTTAATCAATGAAACCCCTTTATTTTTGACTCCAAAATCGCTCTCTAATGAGTGATCAACAAAACTGTATGTGATGACTTCCTGATAACCTTGACGGGTCAGGCTCAATTTCAAGCGCTCGTTCCAACTTACTAATTCAGGCAGCCTCATCATCGATGTCGTAGACAGAGGCAACGTACTTGGAAGCTTTTCAAAACCCTCAATACGAATAATTTCCTCGATTAAGTCCTCCTCTATTTCTAGGTCGAATCGGTAACTTGGTGGCACAACTGAGAAACCCTCTGGAATAGAGATTACCGTCATGTCCAGTAATTCAAAAATTTGCTTCATGCGATCAACAGCGACATCTATCCCTAATAGCCGACGTACGCGCTCCGGACGGAAGATAATCGTTTTTTTCTGGTTTAAGCTGGATCCGGTTTTAACTAAAGACTCAACTTCACCATTACAAACCTCAGTAATTAGATTAGCAAGGCGCCACAACGCCGTTTTTGTTCCGTTAGAGTCGACACCTCGTTCAAATCGATGAAGGGCATCAGTGGAGAAACCCAATACTCGCCATTTTCCCGCAACAGACTGGGTGGAAAATACTGCCGCCTCAAGAAATATATTTGTTGTACTCTCGTCAACTGCCGTTGAAGCTCCACCCATGATCCCCGCCAAAGCTATGGGGCCTGAATCATCTGTGATTAAGAGCATATCCTCAGTGACTGCTAAAGACTGGCCATTGAGTAAATCTAAGGTTTCACCTTCTTGACCATACCTAACAACAATGTCCCCCGTGAGCTTATCCTGATCGAAAGCGTGCATGGGTTGGCCTAACTCCAGCATCACATAATTGGTTAAATCTACAACGGGGTTGATGCCACGAACGCCCGATCTTTCCAGTTTCTTCAAAATATGCTCAGGTGTTCTGCTATTTATATTGATACCCTGGATACTCAAGCCCAAGTAAAGTGGACAGGCGCTTTGCTCATCGACTACAACCGACAAAGCTCCTCGCGAACCTAAGGTCGTCACTTCTTCAACCGTTGGGTATTGAGCAGAGACCCCGTCGATTGCTTGTAATTCACGAGCAATCCCCATAATTGACAGACAATCACCCCGGTTCGCGGTTAATTTCAGCTCGAATACGTTATCGTTCAAATCAAATACATCACGTATATCTGATCCAAGGGGGACACCATCATCAATACTCATCAAGCCAGCGGAATCATCACCTATCTCAAGCTCACTAGCAGAGCAAAGCATACCTTGAGAGAGCTCGCCCCTCAATTTTGCTTTTTTTATAACAAGACCATTAGGCAAACGAGCTTTTACTAAAGCTGTAGGCACCTTCATCCCTATCGCCGCGTTAGGTGCGCCACAAACGATTTGAAGTTGCTCTTCCAACCCAATATCTACGTCACAGATTTTCAAGCGTTCTGCGTTTGGATGTAAACGGGTGTCAGTTATTAAACCGACAACAACCCCTTCTAAACCCTTGGCAACTGACTGCACAGACTCGACCTCTAGGCCAGCCATAGTTAGAGCATCAGATAACTCCTCAGTCGTAAGTAATGTCGGACAGACCGTCCGCAACCAATTTTCTGAAAATTTCATAAAAAGTTACTTACCTTTTAAACAACAAACTGCGATAAGAATCGCAAATCATTTTCAAAAAAAAGTCTTAAATCTGTTACTCCATAACGCAACATGGCGAGACGATCTAAACCCATACCAAATGCAAATCCTTGATATCGCTCGGTATCAATATTTACATTTTTCAGCACTTTGGGATGTACCATCCCACACCCACCAATCTCGAGCCATCCATCCTTAAAAGTCATGTCTATCTCGGCTGACGGTTCTGTAAATGGAAAGTAAGATGGTCTAAAACGAACTTCTAAATCTTCTTTTTCGAAAAACCGCCGTAAAAATTCTCTCACTGTTCCTTTGAGATCTGCGAAAGTCGCACGATCATCAATCCATAAACCTTCAATTTGGTGAAACATCGGAGAGTGAGTGGCGTCAGAGTCCACGCGATAAACTCTTCCGGGCGCAACAATTCGTATCGGCGGATTATTATGCTCCATATAACGAATCTGAATTGGCGAAGTGTGTGTTCTCAATAAGCGCTTTCCATCATCGAGATAAAACGTGTCATGCATGGATCGAGCGGGATGATCCTCAGGCTGATTTAAAGAAGTAAAATTATAATAGTCGTCTTCGATCTCGGGACCGCTTGCAACACTGAAGCCCATTGTTGAGAACAAGTCAGTTACTCGGTCAAGAGTACGTGTTACTGGATGCAACCCACCGAGCGCCTGTTTCCGCCCTGGCAGACTTACATCTATCTTTTCGTTATCAAGACGTTCCTTCAGCGCTTCAGCTTTGATTTCATTTTTACGACACTCCAATAGCGCTTCTAATTCGGTTTTTAAAGCGTTAAATTTGGCGCCCAAGATTGGACGTTCTTCGGCTGGCACTTGCGACAAACCTTTTCTCAGACCTGTCAAAACACCTTGCTTACCAAGAAACTGTCCTTTGATCTGATCCAGCTCCGGCAGCGTTGTTGCTGCTTGAAAGGTACGCTTAGCTTCAATAATTATCTTGTCTAGTTCTTGCATGAGTACTTTCACAAAAAAAAAGGAGGCCAGTTTGGCCTCCTTTATTCTTCACTGAATCTCTAAGAGGCTAATCCGGCACGTGCTTGCTCAGCTATCTTCTCAAAAGCAACTGGATCATGGTACGCCAAATCCGCTAGTACCTTACGGTCAACCTCAACTGATGATTTTTTCAATCCGTTAATGAGTGTGCTGTAAGTTAATCCACACGCTCGCGCAGCTGCATTGATTCGGATAATCCATAATGCTCTAAATTCGCGCTTCTTTACTCTCCTATCACGGTAAGCATACTGGCCCGCCTTCATGACGGCTTGCTTAGCTACGCGATAAACGTTTTTCCTTCTACCCCTAAATCCCTTAGCTTGTTCTAAAACTTTCTTGTGTCGCGCTTTGGCAACTACACCTCTTTTTACTCTTGGCATCTAATCTCTCCTTTATGCGTAAGGTAGCATTGCACGAATAGCTGCCTGATCGCCTGCAGCCACAGAAACGGTTCCACGCAGATGGCGCTTACGCTTCGTAGTTTTTTTCGTGAGGATATGCCTCAGATTAGCCTGAGTTCTTTTAATGCGACCGGAACCACCGATCTTAAAGCGCTTTGCGGCACCTCGTTTGGTTTTCATTTTCGGCATTACGCCTCCTTTTTGTAAGACTATCGGGTGTCTCAAATACCGAGAACTTTATTACCCGCAATCCCTTATTATTACTAATAATATTTAGCCCAATTTGACTAGGTCAGAATTATAACGATTTTTGTAACTTTTCGTTTTCTAACGCAGCCGCTTTCATTTTTTGTCTTTTGATTTTCTCTTCCGGCTTTAGCGGCGCGACGACCATCACCATCTGCCGCCCCTCCATTTTTGGAAACTGCTCCACCTGCCCGTGATCCTCAAGGTCACTTCTCACACGTTCCAACAGTTTAGCTCCGAGGTTTTGATGAGCCATCTCGCGGCCCCTGAATCGCAACGTTACCTTGGTCTTATCACCATCGGTCAAAAATTTAATTAAGTTACGTAATTTAATCTGATAATCACCTTTATCGGTACCCGGTCGAAACTTAATTTCTTTAACTTGAATTTGTTTCTGTTTCGCCTTTGCGTCTTGTTTCTTTTTCTGCTCGTTGTACTTGAACTTTCCATAGTCCATTAAACGGCATACTGGCGGAGCTGCAGCAGGGGCAATCTCAACCAAATCAATTTCAGCCTCTTCCGCTTTCGCGAGTGCCTCACTAATTTCCATTACTCCAATCGGCTCTCCTTCAATACCAACCAGTCTGATTTGAGGCGCCGTAATCTCCTCATTAATTCGGGCTTCTTTTTCTCGGGCTATGAGTACAACCTCCTAAAATAGTTAAATTACAAAAAAGCTATTGCTTCGCAATAAGCTCATTATTCAAACGTTCATACAAAGTATCCATCGACATTTGTCCTAAATCTTCCCCACCTCTACAGCGAACGGCGACCTCCTGCGATTCAACTTCCTTGTCACCTATAATTAATTGATACGGGAGCTTCTGAAGACTATGCTCGCGGATTTTATAGGTTATCTTTTCGTTTCTCAAGTCTGGTGCTGCCCGAAAACCTCTTTCGATCAATTGTTTAATGATATCTTTCGCATAATCTGCATGACGGTCAGCTACATTCATAACGACTAGCTGAGTTGGAGATAGCCATAGTGGCAAGGCTCCAGCATGATGCTCGATAACAATGCCAATAAAACGCTCCATGGAACCTACGATTGCTCGATGCAACATAACAGGCGATTTGCGAGTATTGTCCTCAGCCACGTACTCAGCACCAAGCCTTTGCGGCATCATGAAATCAACCTGAATCGTACCGCACTGCCAAGATCGACCGATAGAATCTTTCAAATGATACTCAATCTTTGGTCCATAGAATGCACCCTCACCTGGAAGCTCTTCCCAACTCACCCCACAAGTATCTAAGGCGCGACGCAGCGCAGTCTCAGCGTTATCCCAAACAGAGTCGTCCCCTAAGCGTTGTTCAGGCCTTAGTGCTAACTTAATCGACACATCCTTGAAGTCAAAATCACTGTAGGTTTTTAGTGCAAGCCTATGAAAATCAACAACTTCTTTTTCTATTTGTTGGTCAGTACAAAAAATATGTCCATCATCCTGAGTAAAGGCTCTCACCCTCATGAGGCCATGAAGCGCTCCAGATGGCTCATTTCGATGACAGCCACCAAACTCACCATAACGAAGAGGCAAATCGCGATAACTTCGAAGCCCACTATTAAATATTTGTACATGACCGGGACAATTCATCGGCTTGACTGCATATTCACGGTTTTCAGATGCAGTAAAAAACATATTTTCTCTGAAATTATCCCAATGACCCGATTTCTTCCATAGCGAAACGTCTAGTATCTGAGGACATTTGACCTCCTGATACCCGTTATCGCGGTACACCTGTCGCATGTACTGTTCAATCTGTTGCCACAATTGCCAACCTTTGGGACGCCAGAAAACCATTCCCGGCGCTTCCTCTTGGCTATGGAATAAATCAAGTTGCTTTCCAAGCTTTCGATGATCGCGCTTCTCCGCTTCTTCTAATTTAAATAGATATGCGTCGAGGTCCTCCTGATTTCCCCACGCAGTGCCGTAAATTCTTTGTAACATTGCATTTTTAGAATCCCCCCTCCAATATGCTCCTGCAACTTTTAACAGCTTGAACGTTTTAAGCTTGCCAGTAGACGGGACGTGGGGACCGCGACACAAGTCAACAAACTCACCTTGGGAATAAAGAGATAACTCCTCACTGTCTGGTAAATCCCTAATAATTTCTGACTTGTAGGCCTCACCCATGGAAAGAAAATAATTGCTCGCGTCATCTCGCGCACGCACTGAGCGCTCAATTTTCATGTCCTTTTTTGCAAGCTGTTTCATTTTCTTCTCAATCGCGAGTAGATCTTCTGGAGTAAATGCCCGCTCAAAAGAAAAATCGTAATAAAAACCTTCGTCTATGACTGGACCAATGGTCACTTGCGCACTTGGAAATAGCTCCTTAACAGCGTGTGCCAACAGATGAGCTGTGGAGTGTCGAATAACATCGACACCATCTTCATCCTTGGCCGTAATAATCGCCAGCTGTCCATCTGTCGATACAACATGACTCAGATCGACAAGTTGTCCATTTAAACGTCCTGCTATCGCCACCTTCCCTAAGCTAGGTGCGATTGATCTAGCAATAGCACCTACTGACAGGGATTCCTCAAACGATCTTATCGATTCGTCTGGTAATGTTACGTTAATCATCTAGACCTCAATCACCACATGTTTTATATTCAATGACATATCTTTGCGCATAGCCGGTAATTTTACCTTTTTGAATCTTTTCAAGCTGAACACAACAATGTCGCATCTTTATTTCAGCTTGCTCAGATGTGCGATCAGAACTTCCAGCCAAATCCAGTTTTATACGTCCAGTCAGTTTTCTCTACACCAATCGGCGAGCGGGAATCATGCTCTACGTTTAACGAAACCGTGAAGTCAAGGTTATTCGTCGCCGGTATCGACATAGAAAAACTCCCGATGGCACGCTGATCATTCGGATCATCCAGCTTGTTTTGTAAATATGCGGTAGTTATTAACGATATGTCCTTTGATGTTTTTTTTCTATGTGACACGTAAATATTTGAACGCCCCATTTCTCTGTCGCTCTCATCCTCGTTACGGGTTGATTCATAGAAAGCACCTAGCCCAAGATACAGGCGAGAGTCTACATCATCACCAAACCCAAGGCGGATACCAGAGCCGAGCAACGTACGTTCTTCTAATCGAGTAAATTCGTTTTGCTGCCATTGAGAAAACACCTCCCAATCCGAGCCCTTGGCTAAAATCCGTGTGTGGCGAATATGAATGATTTGCTCATCTGCACTTCTATCACCTGAAGTTTCCCCGTACTCACTGCCAATAACAAACAAATTGCTAAACCCGTCGCCGAGATATTGCAATAACGCCGAAAAACTTACGTCAGCTCGATCCGAATTGCCTGAAGCCCCTGAAGCTTGCAAATTTCCGGAAGATGAATATCCAATCTCATTTCCAGCTCTTTCTCGCAATGACTCGACATCAACGATCGCGTACGCAATCTGGCTGAAAACCACTGCCGAACAAAGAACAGACGATGTTACAAACCCTTTAATCACTACCTACCTTTTAAGAGAATTTCATCGTAAATCATTTAGAGCGAATTTTACCAATTTTTCTCACTAAGCAGAGGGTATTTTACGGATCACGAGATTACGTATTTCCGACATGTCTTCCATCGCAAATCGGACGCCCTCTCTTCCTAAACCAGAATCTTTGACACCACCGTAAGGCATATTATCAACACGATATGAAGGTACATCTCCAACGATAACACCGCCCACGTCAAGCTTATCCCAAGCCTTCTGTATTTTATAAAAATCACGCGTAAATATCCCGGCCTGCAATCCGAATTTCGAATCATTCACCATATCGATAGCCTGATCCCAAGTAGCAAATTTTTGCAATATCGCGACAGGTCCGAAGGCCTCCTCGGTACATATCTTCGCTCCCGCGGGAACATTCTCCATCAGCGTAGCATCCAGCATTGCTCCGTTTCGGTTGCCGCCACAAAGAACTATGCCGCCAGCGTCTCTGGCCTCATTGACCCAGCCCTCAAGCCTTACAGCCTCGCCCTCAGAGATCATAGGTCCGACAAAAGTCTTCTCATCCTTAGGGTCTCCGGCAATCAGAGACGCAGCCCTCTGAACGAGCTTTCCCTTTAATGCATCATAAACATCTTCGTGGATAAGAATACGTTGAACGCCGATGCATGATTGCCCTGATTGATAAAAAGCCCCAAATGTAATTCTTGTAACTGCATCATCAAGGTCTGTGTCAGCGTCAACCACTACTGCCGCGTTACCACCGAGCTCGAGCACAACTTTTTTCTTGCCGCAGCGGGCCTTAAGATCCCACCCAACTCCAGGCGATCCTGTAAATGACAGTAATTTTAATCTTTCATCTACTGTAAACAGATCTGCTCCGTCCCTCGAGCAAGGCAAAATAGAGAAAGCTCCTTTAGGTAAATTAGTTTCCCCTAACACTTCGCCTATCATAATTGCGCCAAGAGGCGTTCGAGATGCAGGCTTCATCACAAATGGACAACCTACTGCTATGGCAGGCGCTATTTTATGAGCAGCCAAATTCAATGGAAAATTAAACGGTGAAATAAAAGAGCACGGACCAATTGGCACGCGTTTCCACATCCCACTATATCCTCGGGCACGAGCGCTAATATCTAACGTCTGGAGCTCTCCATTAAATCTCGTCGTCTCCTCTGCCGCAATTTTAAACGTATCTATCAAGCGTGTTACCTCGCCACGCGCATCATTTATGGGCTTACCTGCCTCAACACATAGCGCATAAGCCATCTCGTCAAAACGCTCCCGAAATCTTACAACACAATGTTCTAAAACTGCCTGGCGTTCATAAGTTGCCATTTCTGCTAAAGGCTCAGACGCTGCAACCGCGGCTTCTATGCCTTGATCGATCACATCTGCATCTGCCAAAGCCACCCTGGTTGCAACCTCCCCTGAATATTTATCGGTTACCGCTAGGTCAGTGTTGGCGTAAACCGATTCGTTAGCCAATATATACGGATATGTTTCGTTTAACTGTGACATAAGTCCTCTTCAAGTAATGTCATGGCTGGCGCGTCTTAAGCGTTTTCCCAGGTAGATAACTCAATCAAATATTCAACACAAAGAACTAAATCTTTGCACTATCAGCCTTGATTTTGTTATTTAATATTTCATCGTTCTCGGAATAATCTACTGGGCAATCAATCAGATGCACCCCAGGAGTAGATAAGCATTTATCAAGTGTCTCAGTCAGGTTTTCCGAGCTACTAATGCGATGACCATGCGCGCCGTAACTTTCGGCATATTTAACGAAATCGGGATTACCATACTCTAAACCCCAGTCTTCGAATCCCATATTCGCCTGTTTCCAACGAATCATGCCGTAGCTTGAGTCATTCAAAATTAAAACAATGATGTTCATCTTCAAGCGAACCGCTGTCTCCATTTCTTGAGAATTCATCATAAATCCACCGTCACCACAGATCGCCATTACTTTGCGCGTTGGATGCACAAGATGAGCCGCCATCGCAGACGGCAGGCCGGCACCCATGGTTGCAAGCGCATTATCGAGCATGACGGTATTTGACTGGTGCGCGGTATAGTTTCTGGCGAACCAAATTTTATATACACCGTTATCCAAGCAGATCATTCCGTCATCGGGCATCGCCTTTCGAATCGCTGCCACGAGACGCTGTGGATAGATCGGGAATCTGGAATCGTCCGTGCCTTCCAAGATATTTTCATCATGATATCTTTTTACTTCCATCATTCGAGAAAAGTCCCAATTAAGGTTTTTCTCCTCTGACAAACCTGTCTTAATTTGCCATATCGCGTTAGCGATATCACCCACTACTTCTAACTGAGGAAAGTAAACAGGATCTACTTCAGCACTACGGAAAGAAATATGGATTACTTGAGTTCCTTCGGAAACCATCACTGGATCAATCTCAGAAGAATGATTCGAACCCCCATCCATAGGCTTACCATGACTCATAAAAAAAGGTGGCTTCTCGATGACATCGTGTCCTACGTTGATAATCAAATCTGCCGCTTCTATTGCACGATGAACGTAATCACTCGCTGAAAGTGCAGCACAACCCATAAAGAGCGGATGACGTTCATCGATAACACCTTTACCTAGCTGAGTGCTGACAAAAGGTATCCCAGTCTCATTCACCAATTCTGTTAGCATTTTGCTTGTCAGCTTTCGGTTTCCACCAGCTCCCACGACTAAGATTGGACGCTTTGCCTTCGCTATTTTGTCAATGGCGGCCTTGATGGACTTACCCTCTGGAACCGGACGACGTACTGATGACGCTTTGATGGGAACCTCATCTGAGTGCTCGTCGGCTATATCCTCTGGCAACTCCAGATGAACAGCCCCAGGCTTTTCTTCTTCGGCAAGCCTAAATGCCTCACGCACTCGGCTGGGGATATTATCTGCAGAAACTATTTGATGTGCATACTTAGTGATTGGCTTCATCATCTCGACCACATCTAAGATTTGAAATCGTCCCTGCTTTGACTTCTTTACTGGCTTCTGACCAGTAATCATCATCATGGGCATACCCCCTAACTGCGCATAGGCGGCTGCAGTCGTAAAATTAGTCGCCCCAGGACCCAAAGTTGAAATACAAACTCCGGTTTTTCCTGTTAACCGACCGTAAACAGAAGCCATAAATCCTGCTCCTTGTTCGTGTCTGGTCAAGATCAATTTAATTTTTTTAGATCGGGATAGACTATCAAGAAAATCCAAATTTTCCTCGCCTGGAATACCAAAAATATATTCGACGTTTTCTTCCTCTAGCGCTTTTATGAATAGATCTGAACCCTTCATGCCCTTATCCCCTTTTTTTAATTATCAATATGTAGAGCAGTTACTTCTATTTACAACAAATTCTACCTCGCGCGGCAAAAGATTAATAGATATAAAGAAAATCAATGACTGAAATAACGATATCCAAATATAGAGATTTATCGTAAGTGAAAAGAGGTGCTCATCGACAGATCCTAATTAAAGCGCGTTTCATCGGGTCAATACCAACACATTAATGACTACGATGTATGTCACGATTATACAACCTAATTTTTTGGTCATTGATCGGCTCCGCTCGACGGTAACAAAACCGTGTTGCGTACGATTGAGACTCAGCAAATAAGGATCATTTAACTGCGCCTTTCTAGAAATGCTTGTCACTGTATATAACTAAAGCGGAGACAAACAAAAGGCTGATCGCACATATAAGTATCTATCCATTAACTCTTCTACACAACGATAAGCTCTACGTTTTGAATTTAAAGTGCAAGAGAAATGACACGTCAAAATGATTTTTAACTAATCTACAAGCAGTATAATAATGGGTATCTCAATTGGTGCATTTATCAAATATGATCAATCGTTTTATTTTCTGGGCTCTATTGCTTTTGCTGATCTTTTCTGCGGGCTTAAACGTCTATCAGATTCAACTATTTTCCACTGTTGATGTTGCGAGACAAGATCTTGAGCAAAACACAAGATCTATCAACGCAAACAGCTCCGAACGTCAAAAATTCGTGTTAGAGATTGATCTCGACAAAGATGGATATCAAACTGCACGATCAAATCCGTTTTGGGTGAAGCAAAAGTTAGGTAATATTCTCAATATCGAGGCTAGAAGATTCGAGAGTTTGATTCAGGCATTTTGTTATTACGTTGAATCCGACGGCCTTGATGTTAAAAATTGCATCGATGAAGTGAAAGTCTGGGTTCAGCCAATTCAAGGCCGCGAGGAGGCTTACATTGCCATCACTGGAAAGCCGGTCGACTCCCCCGGGATGGATGTTTCCAAAATTTGTAAAACACAACTTTGCACCTCTTATAGACTCATCCATTTATCACGCGAAGGAAAAAAAACTTTTATCGCCGGTGACACCGGCTACCAGACGATTCAGGCGAACGAAAAGAACATGCGCTTCGACCTAATAAAAATCAGTCAAAGCGGGATCCTAGCTTTGGCTAGAAAAGTTGATTGGTACGGAAAAGATATTGCAACGACAGACTTAAGTCTATATCTCAGCACGGGCAGGTCAATCATCGAATCATTAAGGATCCCCATCGCTGGCAGCTGGACCGATGCAGAATGCATGGACGTCGCCGATGATGAGCCCATAAAATTTCGAGAAGAGTGTGGCAAACAATTCGACTCAGATCTAGTGACGAATTTTAAAAGTTCACCATTTTGGTCCCCCGGTGAGCTATTGCTAAATAACTCACTAAACGCTAAGGGAACGCCTGTTCGTATTACCTTTGATAGAGATCTCAATCAATACGTATTACCCGAAAAAATAGCGTCAGGAATTAAAAAATTATTAATACAGATGAGCTACCGACAGGATGAAAATACAGTCTCAGAAAAATGATTATTATTACTTTCGAATAACGCTACATATTTTGCAACCTTAACTAAGTTTTACGCTAAACATGTAAGGAGTGACGATGAACAAACTATTACCCTGCTTGATGCTCTTTATCCTCTCATCAGCAAATGCTGAATCCATTGAAACACTCCTGGCAGATGGATACGAAATTAAGTCAGCAGCAACTGTCGCCGCCGGCGGGATGTATTTCATCTTGCAAAATGGAGCTAACGCCTACTTTTGTCCTGCGCTAGACCCAAGCAAGGTCATGGAGTGTCGTAAGGTAAAAGCGCGCGA
>JAOEKQ010000029.1 GCA_028379895.1 Burkholderiales bacterium | reverse complement strand
AGAATTATTCCGTGAAGAGACAATAACCGATCGAAAAGTTGGAACCATAAGAGTTTTAACACCAATTACCTCCAGCGGTGAGCGTGACGCGAATAGGGAAACGATCTACGCAGGCGAAACTCAGATAATGACGCCTATGGGTGCACTTCCTATCGCGTTCCAAATAGAAGCAGGCTCATTACCCAAAGCTGTGGAAGGATATGGCGACGCTGGTAAAGCTGCCGTAGAAAAGGCGGTTAGAGAGCTTCAAGAAATGAGACGAGAACAGGCTTCCTCCATTGTGCTACCTGGAGGAGCGCAAGGAGGAATCCCTGGAAGTGGACCAGGTGGCGGCATAAAACTGCCATAATCCGGCTAACTCAAGCTGCTCCATCAGAAACCGCACCGGCTTTAATAAGCCTGTCAATTTCCACATCGTTATAAGAAAGGTTACGCAACACTTCCCTCGTATGCTGACCTAAAGATGGGGCGGGAGTTACTCGCTCAGGCGAAGACTCCGACCAATTGCTTGGAGTCTTTGTTGCATACAACCCCCCTTCCGTTGGATGCTGCTCATTGATGAAAAAACCTGTTTCCAGCAGATGCTCATCCGATAACAAATCATCCACAGTATTCATTTTAGCAACAGGCACGTCTACATTTTGGAAGAAATTCATCCAATATTCCGTGTCCTGCTCCTTTATTATGACTGATAGAAGATCATAGATTTCACCAATATTTTGCGCTCTAGCCGCATGCGTTATAAATTTAAAATCACTCATCATTTCCGGTTGGTTCATCGCAGCCCAAAATCTTGTCCACTGCGCCTCGTTATACACAAGAGCACAGATAAATCCGTTTTTTGTTTCATACACACGTCTATGCTTCAGACGTTCGTATCCCGAAGGGCCAATTGGTGGCCGGAAGCTCAGGCCTGCCATGTGGTCGCCTAAGACGAAATGTGAAATTGCCTCGAACATAGGAACTTCTATTGATTGGCCACGACCGGACTTTTCTCGTTGATATAGGGCTGCTGTCACCGCGTAGACCGCGTGGAGACCTGTAACACGATCTGCAAAATTGAGGGGGACATACCTAGGCGTCTCCCGACCCTCCTTAGATACTAGCCAAGGAACACCTGTGCTTCCTTGGATTAGATCATCGTATGCCGCTCTTCCTGCTCTTGGACCCTTTTCAGAGTAACCATAAGCACCCACATAAATGATATTCGGATTCAGGGCGCTTACCTCTTCATAAGACAAACCTAAACGCGCCATTGCTTTAGGCCGGACGTTGTAAATCAGAATATCACTACGCAGAATTAATTTCTCGATAACAGTTTTGCCCGAGGAATGCTTTAAATCAACTGCGATACCCTTTTTACCGCGATTCAAATGTAAGTGCAAATGACCCATCTGAGGATTTGCCATAGGCCCAACGTCCCTCATATTATCACCAGAGAAGGGTTCAACCTTGATTACTTCCGCACCCAACTCGGCTAAAATCTGGGTTGCAAAGGGACCCATAACGACTGTCGTGAGATCCAATATTTTAACGCCGTCAAGTGGACCTGACATAAATCTTCCTTTTTGAAGTACTTGGAAATCTTAATTTCATAAGCATAAAAAGTTTATTTTTTATACCATTCGTAAAGTCGGGTTGGGTACTCTATTCAAAGAGCTAGCGGCAAAGTGACAGTCTAAGACGATGGTGGCGCTGACCGCTCTTCGCGATGTCTAAAATTAATACGCGCCTTAGTTAAATCGTAAGGGGAAATCTCAACTGAAACCCGATCACCAGCAGTAATCCGGATCCTATTTTTCCGCATTTTGCCCGATGCATATGCTATTACTTCGATACCATTTTCTAGCTCCACCCGAAAAGTAGTATTAGGCAAGACCTCCTGAACAGTACCATCCATCTCAATTAACTCTTCCTTCGCCATTAAAACCCCTTTTTTTTTAAAACCTGCAGTGACGATCCTGTCCATAATCTCGAGCATGAATCGCGCTTCGTCTGTTATTTTAACTTCAAACGCATGTTAGGGTCGCTATAGTTAAGTCGATCATTTGCTGTACTGCCCAGGTTTAGTCTGTTCCAATAACGAATAAATAGAAGCAATTTAGGAAATTCAGTGAATCTTTACGAAAAATATATTCTCCCCCCTATACTCAACTGCGCATGCGGACTCCCGCTACTAAAGAGTCATCGAAAAGATATTGTCTTGCGTGCCAAGGGATCAGTATTGGAGATCGGAATTGGATCGTCGCTTAATACGGATTTCTACGATTTCGATGAAATCACAGGAATAACAGGACTTGATCCTAACAAGTCGTTACTTAAAATAGCTCAATATAACAATTCGAATCTCCCGGATAAAATTCATCTCACTGGAGGAACCTCGGAGTATTTACCGTTCCCAAGCAATCAGTTTGATTCGGTGGTTGTCACGTTCTCTTTGTGCACCATTCCACAACCCGACAAAGCAGTAAAGGAAATCAAAAGAGTTCTTAAATTGAAAGGAGATCTTCATTTTTGTGAGCATGGTCTGAGTCACGCCCCCAAAATTAAAAGATTACAAAGATTCGTCGAACCCATATGGAAGCCCTTGGCTGGTGGGTGTCATCTAAGTAGAGATATTTTTAGGCTAATTACTGATGGTGGATTTCAGTTGTTTGACCATGAAACAATTTACGCTACTGGTGTTCCAAAATTTGTAGGGCACCTATACAAAGGTTCTGCTAAAAAAATTGATTAAGCTGGATTACTTTTAAGAAACTGGCGTAAGGTCGTTTTAAGGACTTTGCCGTAGTTGTTCTTCGGCAAGGATTCAACAAAACGATAGTACTTTGGTCGCTTAAACCGCGCAATTCGATCAAGACAAAACTCATCTAAAGCACGCTCATCCTCTGAGCACTGATGTTCCAAAACTACAAAAGCAACGACACTCTCACCCCACTCTTCACTAAACTGCCCGACGCAGGCCACCTCATTTATCGACGGATGTGCCATTAACACTTCCTCAATTTCTCGGGGGTAAATGTTTGATCCGCCGCTAATTATTAAATCCTTTGAACGATCAATTAACGTTAAAAAACCATCGTCATCAAAAAAACCTATATCTCCGGTGTACAACCAATCGTTTCTCCAAGTGGCCTTAGTGGCAGCTTCATCATGCCAGTAACCCGATGTGACTACCGGCCCCTTAACGAGAACCTCACCTATCACGCCATTAGCTGCGGGCAATCCGTCATCACTGCAAATTTTAACCAAAACACTACTTTGCGGTATTCCGACTGAGGCGAGACGCTCTTCATACCTTTCGTGAGAGCAATCACTAATAATTTTTTTAGGTAAAACAGTTATCGTCATTGGCGACTCACCCTGCCCATAAATTTGGACAAAGCGCGGCCCGAAAATATCAAGAGCCCGTTTAATGTCTTGAACATACATCGGTCCCCCGCCATACACGACTGTCTTCAGCCCCTCTAGCGGACATTGAGTTACCTGCTGTAATTGAACAAGACGTTTAATCATAGTTGGCGCTAAAAACATCGTAACCCCATGCCAATTTTGGATTAGGTCTAATATTTCGGAAGGATTAAATTGTCCGCTGGCGGGAATGACCTGATTCGCACACCGTAATACGTGGGGCAGGTCATAGAATCCGGAGCCATGCGATAACGGCGCAGCATGAATGATGGTATCTTTTGCCGAAATGCAGTCAACGTCCACAAGGTAGGTCATAGCGCCAATAAGCATGTTATGGTGAGTAATCATCACTCCTTTAGGCTTACCGGTTGTACCACTGGTGTAAAAGAGCCAAGCGAGTGCATCGGGCTGCATATCTACCATCTCGATCTCCTGACCGACATTCGTCATATTTTGATAGCGGACACAATCTACGTCTACAAGCTTAACCTGGCCTAGCTTTAAAAGAAGTTCACCCTGGAGACTACTCGAGACAAAGCATATCTTTGAACCAGAATGTTCCAACATGTATTCAATTTCCAAAACATGTAGTTTCGCGTTGATAGGCACGACAGATAAACCTGCGAACCAAGCAGCGTAGCGAATAACTAGGTATTCAGGGTGATTAGGCATCACAATAGCGACCCTATCCCCAGGACTTAGATTCATGTCATACGTCATGGAGGCCGCAAGATCCCGAACACGCTCATACATTGATCGGTAGGTGTATAGCGTTTTACTTCCTACTGATACAGCGCTTCGATCAGGGTGTAACTGACATGCTTTCAACAGAAATTGGGCAATATTCATTTTCAATAAAAACAGTTTTTTTAAAGTTTAGCGTTTATATTGTCGTGATACATTATGTACATAAACAAGAACAATAATCCGATAAGAACTAGCGAGGAGTAAAAATGATATTACGTAATTTATTATGCGCTATAAGCAGTTTATTTTTAATCTACGCACCGTCAGGATATACGGCGGAGGCTCCAGAGTTAAGCGTCCGGCACACGATCGTAATAAACGCTCCCACGGAAAAAGTCTGGGATATCGTGAGCGACTTCGGTGGCTTGCATCAATGGCTTATTTTTATTGCAGACACAAAAATCGTTCTAGGCAAAAATAGGCAACAAGGTGCGATCCGTTTACTGACTCGTAGTAACGGAACAAAAGTTGAAGAGCGACTCGTGGAATATGATCCTTACAACATGACTGCCTCCTACACCTACGTACAAGGCAAACCACTATCAAGTGATTACTACTCAACGATGACAGTTAAAGAGCTAGAAGATGGGCAATCACAAGT
>JAOEKQ010000028.1 GCA_028379895.1 Burkholderiales bacterium | reverse complement strand
ACCAAGAGCGTATGGATTAACACTGGTGCAAAAACTGGCAACCCATTCGTTCTCAAATAACTATATTAATTTAGGGAGTCTCAATATGAAAGGTATCGTTTTCCCAGGCAGTAAAAAACTCGAAATTCTAAACTTTCCTGACCCAACTCCAGGCCCAGGAGAGGTTGTTTTGGAAATCAAAGCATCCGGCATGTGTGGCAGTGACCTTAAGTTTTATCGAGCGGAAGGAGGCGCTTCGTCTCTGGGTCTTGGAGATCTTGATGGGCCAATTATCGCAGGCCATGAGCCCTGCGGGATTGTCGTAGGAGTTGGCGAAGGCGTTCCTAAAAATGTTGCCAAAGAAGGTATGCGTGTCATGCAACATCACTACCGTGGTTGCGGATCTTGTGAACACTGCTCCACTGGTTGGGAACAGCTATGTATTGACGGTGTAAAAGAAGTATTCGGAGCGACCGGGCACGGGGCTCATGCCAAATACATGAAATGTCCCGCGAGAACTCTAGTGGCACTTCCTGACGAACTATCATTTAAGGCGGGCGCGGCTATATCATGTGGCACAGGAACCGCCTGGGGAGCATTACAACGACTTGAATTGATGGGAGATCAAACGATCGCTATTTTTGGCCAAGGTCCTGTTGGTTTGTCCGCGACGCTGCTTGCGTCTCAAATGGGCGCTCGCGTAATCGCTCTTGATACAGGAGAGGAACGCTTACAAAGAGCAAAAGAATTTGGAGCAGAAGTTTTAATTAATCCAACAAAAACCGAAGATGTTGTTCAAGCTATACGAGATGCCACGCACGGGCGAGGAGCTCATGCGTCCTTAGACTGTTCATCAGCTCCAATCGCCCGCAGCCAAGCCGTGCAGTGCGTTCGAACATGGGGAAGAGCGTGCTTCGTTGGTGAGGGTGACATCGTGACGCTCAATGTCAGTAACGATATGTTGAGACGCCAAGTAACGATCATCGGTTCATGGACATTCTCGAAAGTGGGTCAGGCTAAATGTGCCGAGTACGTAGCGGATAAACAAATTTCTTTAGATTCACTATTCACACATGAATGGAAACTAGACCAAGCTAAAGAGGCGTATGAACTTTTTGATCTGCAAAACACTGGAAAAGGCGTGATTGACCCCTCCTGATTGTAGATATCTCACAACTCATTTCGGAAAAGTGTGTCCATGTTTAAAGGATTTGAATTAAAAACTATTGAGGTTAACCGTAGTTCGATTCGACTTAGAATCGGAGGAGAAGGCCCTCCTCTTCTGTTATTGCATGGCAACCCCCAAACCCACGTTATGTGGCACTCAGTGGCTCCAAAACTCAGCAAACGATTTACTATTGTTGCAGCTGACCTAACGGGATACGGCGATAGTTATAAACCTCAGTCCTCTGAAGACCACAGCGCGTACAGCAAGCGCTCGATGGCTAACGATCAAGTTAACATGATGCTTGCACTAGGATTTGAGACATTTAGCGTTGCCGGACACGATCGAGGCGGTCGGGTAGCATATCGTATGGCACTTGATCATCCAAGCGTTGTAGAAAAACTAGCGGTTTTAGATATCATTCCCACATTAGAATCATTTCAACGCTGTGATACAAAATTTAGCTTGGGGTATTACCACTGGTTTTTTCTTGCTCAACCCAGTCCATTCCCAGAAACTTTGATTAATGAGAATCCTGAAAGGTTTTGGCGCTGGCATACAAACCGAGTCTCACGAGATTTCTTCACTCAGACTGCGGTTGAGGATTACCTCAGGTGCTTTAGGAATCCTGAAACTGTTCGAGCTATTTGCGAAGATTATCGAGCGGCCGTATCAATTGATTGCGAACATGACCTTATTGATCAACAAAATAATCATAAAATTACCTGTCCAGTTCTAGCGTTATGGGGTAAGCAAGCGAAACTAGAGCAGTGGTACGATACAATTGAAGTTTGGCGAGCATGGGCCACCCAGGTTGAGGGATACGGAATTGATTGCGGGCACTACTTAGCGGAGGAGGAGCCGGAACAAACCACCAACGCGCTAAGTGATTTCTTTTAGCAGAATAAATTGTTTGGATCAAAATAATGATTGATGTAACTCATCACTACCTCAAGACCAGAGATGCTCGATTACATTACGTAACAGCGGGCTCAGGTTTTCCCATAGTTTTACTGCATGGTTGGCCTCAAAGTTGGTACTGTTGGCGTAAAATAATACCCACGCTCGCAGAAAATTTTTCAATCATTGCGCCTGACCTTAGAGGGCTGGGTGACTCCTCGAGACCAGCATCAGGATACGAAAAAGCAAATATTGCCAAAGATATTAAACTTTTAGTTCAGGAACACCTTGAGATCGATCAATATTTCTTAATGGCTCATGACTGGGGCGGTCCAGTGGCTTATGTGCTCGCGTCTGAGAACTCCAAGCACGTTAAGAAGCTGGTAATGCTAGATACGGCCGTTCCAGGCGATGGAAGTGGAACGTTTTCCCAAAACGGTAGGCGCTGGCACCATGCCTTTCATCAAACACAAGATCTCCCAGAGGCTTTAGTGTCAGGAAGAGAAGAAATCTATTTTGGGTGGTTCTACGATAATTATGGTCATCAAAAAAATGCAATTAGCCAAGAGGATCAGCTTGAGTACCTGAGGACTTACAAAAAGCCTGACACACTCCGATCCGGTTTTGCTTATTATCGGGCTCTTGACGAGGATGTACTTTATAACGAGGAGCTAATTCGACTAAATGGAAAACTCACTATGCCGGTTTTAGCCCTCGGTGGCGACAGTACTTTTGGTCGGGGAATAGAAACTTTTGAATCACTTACGCGTGTTAGCGAAAACGTCAGTGGTGGCGTCATCCAAGACTGCGGTCATTGGATACAAGAGGAAAAACCTGCAGAGGTTATGGACTACGTTATGCCCTTTCTTGGCTCTGAGTCAACGACCGTTTAACAAGATTACTGTGCGGTCCAGCCCCCGTCTACGATCAAGTGGGTACCGGTAACCATTGAGGCTGCAGGCGATGCGAGATAGACCGCTGCAGCTGCAACGTCCTCTAATTTAGCGAGACGGCCCATGGGAATTCTCGACGTAACAAACTCTTTTTTCTCAGGAGTATCAATAATACGCTTGACCATAGGTGTTTCAGTAAATGTAGGTCCGATGCTGTTGATACGGATATTTTTTTCCGCCAACTCCACAGCCATCGCTTTGGTAAGTCCCTCAATCGCATGTTTAGTCATACAATAAACCGTTCTATTAGGAGAGCCTACATGCCCCATCTGAGAGGAGATATTAACGACACACGCACCTTTTTCATCTATGTCTGTAGACCTCAGCATGACTCGGACTGCCGATTGCGCCGCCACAAAACAGGCTCTAACATTTAAATCCAGCATTGTGTCCAAATTATCGTCACTGACCTCAAGAAAAGGTTCTGGAAAATTGGTACCCGCGTTATTGACCAGAATATCCAAACGCGGCAACCCACTTATTGCACTACGCAATTTTTGATCGTCTGTAACATCACACACCATTACAGAGGCCTCACCGCCATCTTGACGAATAGAATTTGCAGTTTCTTGTAGGTGACTCTCGGTTCGGCCCAATAACACAACGGACGCACCTGCCTTCGCATAGGCCATGGAAATTGATGCTCCCAGACCTTGACCCGCTCCTGTCACTAACGCAACACGTCTATCGAGACGAAAAGAAGACATGGAAAACTGGTTCAACACTTCTACCCGCCTCCTTCCTTTCTCACGAAATACTTAAGCTTTTCGCTTATTTCGAAAGGTTAGTAGTCGCAGACTCACCAAACATATCGTCAACATGTGCCTGCGGTAACTTTTTGGTAAAGAGACTTACTACGATCATCGTCACTGCTGCTGCGATAATACATGTACCTGCAACAGCAAAAGGATTTTTAAAAGGCACCTCTTTCAGCACGAAACAATAAACGATACCCGCCCCAAAACTGATGACGCCCACCAAAAAGGAAGTAATGGCACCAGTTTTTGTAGCTCCCTTCCAAAGAGAGCCAATTAATAGCGGTCCTGTAGCACCAGCTAAAATCCCGCCAACGCCCATCCAAAGCAATACCGCTAAAAATTGAGGTGGGTTCCAAGCTAACCAACAAGCAACTACGCCAACCAATACGATTGCGACGCGAGAAATATTAAGTGCAATCTGCTCAACCTGCTCTTTTGATTTATTTTTGTGTATGACCGGAGCAAATGTTTTCTTGTACAAATCGTTACTAAAAATCACCGCTATGGAAATGAATAGTCCGTCTGAAGTAGACATGATTGCTGACAAAACACCGACCCCTAGCAAACCGGCAAGAAAAGGCGGGAAGAGCTGCGTAAATAAAACAGGAATTGCTTGATCAGGCCTAATCACGTCGCCGAATTCCGGACCGAATAATGCTCGAGCATGCAACCCACCTAAAACAGTAAAACCTAATATCGATCCAACCGGAATCGCGATTAATAAAAAAGTTCGAATTTGCTTAGGGTCATTTAATGCAAATGCCAGTTTACCAATATGGGGGTTCATAGCGAATGGAATGTGCGCTATGAAGATCAACGAAACTAACCAGAAGCTACCAAAGAGCACATCACCTTCCTTGAAGTAGTTATCCCATCCTAAACTTGGGTCTTGTTTCACAAGCGCGTCATTAATCAAAGACGGTCCGGTTCCTTCGAAACCAACACCCATGAAGAATATCACCCCAATAATGAGACCAATCAACACCATCATGACGCCCTGAATCCCGTCAGTCATGATATCAGCGTGAGAGCCGCCCATTGTGATATACAAAGCGATGACCGCGACACTAGCTAGAATACCGTGTTGGTAATTCAAACCGAGCAACACCTCAAAGATTGTTGCAGCCGCGACGATTTGGGCGGCAATATAATAAACGAGTAGCATTGAAACCAGCGCAAATGCGATTCTTAGGAAATTACTGTTGTAACGCTGACCCATGAATTCAGGCAATGAATTCGAGCGGAACTTATCTCCGGCTCGTTTAATTAATTTAATAGCTAAAATCATTCCGACATATATCGCGATCGGATATGTAGCTGGATACCAAAGCGATGCGAAACCTTTCGAATAAGCCATACCAGGCAGACTCATAAACGTCGCACCACTGGCGATTGTTGCCGCAAAAGCAAACGCCAAGGTAACAGGGCCGTAAGCACCACGAGCGACCGCAAAATCTTCGTCGTTATTCGTCTTACGCATACCCCAAACACCAATTCCGATGAACAGCACCAAAAAGACCACTACCCAAGCCCATCCCCAGAGTCCGATATATGTATCCATGATTATTTGCTCTTTTTAATTAATTTGAAACGACATCAGGTTGATCCGATTTGTGGTTTATTTCCAGTCTGACTCAGATATTCTCGCGATGTAGGTCATACCAATAA
>JAOEKQ010000027.1 GCA_028379895.1 Burkholderiales bacterium | reverse complement strand
AGACCAATTATTGTTAATGGTAATGTCTCGAGTCAATTTCTCACGGGTCTGTTGTTAGCACTACCCCTCACGGGTCAAAAAGTCGTCGTAAAAGTTGATGGAATTTTAGTTTCAAAGCCATATGTTGAGCTGACGTTAAAACTGATGAATTCTTTTGGCGTGAAAGTAACGAACAATAATTGGAAGCAATTTAATATTGATGGGGAACAGTCCTATTCAGGACTTCCTGTATATGAGGTGGAGGGAGACGCTAGTAGCGCTTCCTATTTTTTTGCGGCGGGTATGCTCGGTGGTGGTCCGGTGGTCGTGAGAAATATCTCTAAGGAAAGTATTCAAGGAGATATTCAATTATTGGACATACTAAGTGGTTTAGGTGCAGATATCGATCGAACAGAACGCGGTTTGTCGGTTAAGATGGCAAAAAACAGTTCTATCCGGGCTTTTGATTTGGATCTTAATCACATTCCAGATGCTGCGATGACGTTAGCAATTATTGCATTATTCGCGAATGGCCCATGCCGACTGCGAAATATTGGAAACTGGCGTGTTAAGGAGACTGACCGCCTTTTTGCGATGACCACCGAAATGCGAAAGCTTGGTGTAAAAGTGATTGAGAGTCCCGAAGGTCTAGAGATCGAGCCGCCGAGGCACTTCAATGAAGGAATCGCAATTGACACGTATGACGATCATCGTATGGCAATGTGTTTTTCGTTAATTACGTTTGCAGGTATAAATATTACAATTAGGAACCCTAAATGCGTTCATAAAACATTTCCTGATTATTTCGAGAAGTTGGATGCGGTACTGCAAGCACCAGTAATAACGATTGACGGTCCAAGCGGCTCAGGGAAGGGCACTGTGGCGCGGCATGTTGCAAAGCAACTTGGGTTTTCCTACCTCGATAGCGGTGCATTGTATCGAGCTGTAGGCCTATTTTATTTAAGTGAGGGGGAAACGACTAATCTTAGTGATCCACGCGAAGTTGAGACCTTGATGGAAAAGATTAGTATTGAGGTTTCAGGCGATCAAGTTTTCCTGAATGGTGATGATGTTACTCTACGTATACGTGAAGAAACGGTCTCTATGGCGGCAAGTAAGGTGGCCAAAAGTGAAATAATTAGAGAGTTGATGTACGGCCTGCAACGCAATATTCTCCATGCTCCGGGGTTGGTTGCTGATGGAAGGGACATGGGAACTACGGTGTTTCCGAACGCCGAATTAAAAATTTATCTAACTGCCTCGTTGGAAGAGAGGGCCCACAGACGTTTCCAACAGTTGGTGGAAAGCGGTGAGCGTGTTAACATGCAGGGCTTGATTGTGGAAATGGGTAAAAGAGATCTAGGAGATTCATCTAGAACTTTCTCTCCGATGCGAAAAGCAGAAGCTGCAATTGAGATAGACAGCACAGGAAAAGGTATTGAAGCAGTAGTTCAAGATGTTCTTGACGCGTTTTACACTAGTGATTGTAAAATGCGCCACTAGGGTCACAATTGAGTCCGCTTAAGCTGCGGTTTTTTTCAACTTTAATCGTGAGTTGCTCTATGTAGACTCTATCCATGTACGCTTTTAATTTGCTTAAGAACGCATAACACTTTTGAGTGCCACACAGAACCGTTCATTATCGCTTTCAAGACCAACACTGACACGCAGATGATGGTTTAGCCCGTATCCACCAAGCGGCCGAACGATAACCCCTCGCTCCAATAGTTTCATGTATACATCTGAACCCGCCTGTTTAAATTGAATCGTTAAGAAATTACCGTAAGAGGGAATAAAAGCTAGCTCAAGTTCCTCTACGACCGCAATCAATTGTTTCATTCCGGCGTTATTCGCTTGGACAGAGATTCGAACAAACGCATCATCTAATAACGCTGCTGCGGCAGCCGCCAAGCCATAACTATTAACATTAAATGGCTGGCGTACGCGATTTAATATTTCAACAATACCTGGACTAGCCATACCGTAGCCAACCCTAAACGAAGCTAATCCATAAATTTTAGAGAACGTACGCGTGACTAAAAGATTAGGGAATCGCTTAATCCAATTAACGCTTTCCGACTGACTATTCTCGGGTAGATATTCGTAATACGCCTCATCAAGAATAATCAGGATATGTTCCGGTACGCTCTCAATGAATCTTAAAATTTCCGCAGGCGGAATAAAAGTGCCAGTAGGATTATTTGGATTTGAAATAAAAACAATGCGAGTATCATTCTCAATTGATTCGTGCATGCGTTCAAGATCATGACCATAACCGATTGACGGAACCTCAATACCCCTAGCTGCCCTACTTTGAGTCGCCAATTTGTTCACTACAAAGCAAAACTCAGAATAAATCGCAGAGCGGTCATGATCCAAGAAGGCAATTGCAGCCATTTCTAGAATATCGTTGGATCCATTACCCAATATTAGACTATCTGCTGGGATACCCAACTTACTACTGAGCCGCTCTTTGAGAACGTATCCACTGCCATCGGGATATCTGGCGACGTCGCTCAATTCCCTGCTCACCTCATGCGCAACTGATTGGCTGCAACCTAATGGATTTTCGTTAGAAGCTAACTTCACGATAGTCTCAGGGTCAAGTGAAAGCTCTCGAGCGAGCTCTTCAATCGGTTTTCCCGGTTGGTATGGCGCGATTCTCTTAACGCAATCTATGGGTGTCGGAAACCTTGGCATATAAATTAATATTACGAATCAATATTTAAACCGTCTTAGGATAAGACCCAAGTATTTTGAAAAATCCTGACTTAATCTTGACTTCTGCTAACGCAGCCGCCATAACCTTATCATCTTGATGTCCCTCTAAATCAATAAAGAACATATATTCCCAAAGACCAACTCCAGATGGCCTGGACTCAAGACGCGTCATGCTAATACCACTATTCGCTAGAGGCTCTAACAAATTAAGTATTGCACCAGGTTTATGCTGCGCAGCTAGCACAATAGATGTCTTGTCAGTTCCCGAAGCCCCGACTAACGACTTAGAAATCACACCGAAACGAGTTGTGTTGTCCGGTTTGTCCTCGATTGATGAATGAACAACTAGCAGGCCATAGTGTTGTCCCGCAATTCGACTAGCAATTGCGGCGGAACGCTTCTCGGTAACAACCATCTTGGCTGCCGTCGCGTTGCTAGCTACCGGAATCAACTGAGCGGAAGGAAAATTATGCCCCAGCCATTTTTGACATTGCGATAAACTTTGGGAGTGAGCATATATTTTCTCTATGCTCTGTGAAGTTTCCATACTGAGTAAATTGTGTTTTACAGATAATCCTACCTCTCCAGACAGTGAGAGAGAACTCTCAAAAAGTAAATCTAGCGTCCGACTAATTGCACCCTCTGTTGAGTTCTCGAGCGGAACAACCCCATACGCAGCAGTATCTGAGCCAACCGATCTAAACACCTCATCAATGGTAGGACAATAAAAAATATTTACCTGTGAACCGAATTGTTTCAACACAGCCTCTTCGCTAAAGGTCCCAGCTGGACCCAAACAAGCTATAGTGAGGAGCTCCTCCTGCGCACGGCAAGAGGAAATAATTTCCGTAAATAGATGCGAAACTATGGCGTTTGATAAAGGCCCGTTATTTGTTTCGTGTAACCGACGATGAACTTGGGCTTCTCTCTCTGGCCGGTATACAATCCCTCGCTTTTTCGCCTCTCCTACTTGCCTCGCGATTTCTGCGCGCTGATTCAGTAGGTCCAGTAATGAATCATCGATGGTATCAATCTGTTGCCTTAGATCTGATATGTCGTCGCTCATCAGTTGTCTCTAAACTTCGTTTAAGTAACGGACGCGCTGCACGCCCTTGATATTCTTAATAGTATTGAGCACATCATCTCCAACAGAATGATTTACGTCAACTAAGGTGATCGCAATCTCATTCAATGATTTATTAATCATGTTGTGAATGTTTAGCTTCGCATCACCCAACACTGTTGAAATCTGGCTCACCATGTGTGGCACATTCTCATTAATTACAACTATTCTAAATGGAGATTCACGAGGCATTAAAACATTCGGAAAATTGACTGCATTGACTACGTTCCCATGTTCGAGATAACCACGTATTTGATCTACCACCATGGTCGCACAGTTTTCCTCAGCTTCAACCGTGGAAGCTCCTAGATGAGGTAACGCGATAACACCGTCAACATCAATTAGCGACTCATTAGGAAAGTCACAGATATATTGTTTGATTTTTTTTCCTGTCAGCGCAGCTACTAATGCGTCATTATCAACAACTGCGCCTCTTGAGAAATTTAAAAGAACAGTATCGGCACTCATTAACGCTAAGCATTTGTCATCAACTAAATTTTTAGTCGCATCATTTAATGGGACGTGCAGTGATATGAAGTCTGAATCCCGCACCAAACTCTCTATTGATGCGGCCTTAATAACACCTCCAGGCAAACTCCATGCCGCATCTACGGTGATGCCGGGATCGTAGCCTACGACGCGCATTCCAAGCTTCATGGCAACATCTGCCACCAAGCTTCCGATCTTACCTAGCCCTATAATCCCTAGAGTTCGCCCTGGCAATTCACGTCCGGCATATTTCTTCTTACCTTCCTCGATATTTTTGGAAAGCTGCCCATCCAAAGTTAGGTTGCTAACAAAGTCTATGGCGCCAATCAAGTTACGGCTGGACAACAACAATCCTGATAGCACCAATTCTTTAACCGCGTTCGCATTGGCTCCAGGGGTATTGAAGACCGGCACGCCTAAAGCTGCAAGTCGGAAAATATCGATGTTATTTGTCCCCGCGCCTGCTCGGCCCACGGCCAACAGGCTACTGGAGGGCTCGAATTCTATCAAATTTGCAGATCTAACTAGGATCGCATGTGGCTCCTCAATATTCGCCCCATGAACATAGCGGGCCTTTGGTAGATTACTAAGTCCAACCTGAGCAATATTGTTTAGCGTTTTTATTCTAAAGAATTCATCTTGCGACATTAAATATTCCTCATCCGTATTTCTGTTCAAAATGCTGCATAAAACCAAGAAGAGTCTCGACTCCTTCGATGGGCATAGCATTATAAATCGAGGCCCGAATCCCCCCTACAGAACGGTGTCCCTTCAGCTGCAACAAACCACAGTCTTTCGCATCCTTCAAAAATAAGTCCTCAAGGCTCTCGTCACGGATTCTAAACGGGATATTCATCCGGGATCTACAATTCTTTGCGACTGGACTTCGATAGAATCCGGTTAAATCAATTTGGTCATAAATCATATTTGATTTTTTGATATTTTTTTGTTCGATCGAAGTTAATCCACCTTGTTCTTGGAGCCATCTAAAAACTAAACCGGCCATGTATATCGCGTATGTTGGAGGGGTATTAAACATCGACTGATTATCCGCCTGAACGGCATAACTAAACATTGAAGGCAAATCCGAAGTGCCACGGCTTAATAAGTCCTTACGGATTATAATAATTGTCAGACCAGCTGGACCAATATTCTTCTGTGCACCTGCATAAATAAGCCCAAATTGCGACACATCAAGCGGCCGAGATAAAATGTGTGACGACATGTCAGCAACTAGAGGCGCGGATAAGTTAGAGGGATAATCATGGAACTCTACCCCGCCAATTGTCTCGTTGGACGTAATATGAACGTAACTCGAGTCTGAACGTAAATCCCATGAATCGTATGGAGGAATATCTGAAAAGTTACCATCCTCAGACGTAGCCGCGATATGGATCGAGCCAATTTTTTTACCTTCTTTGATCGCTTTTTTAGACCATTGTCCAGTGCAAACATAGTCGGCCCCTCGGGACTTCACCAGTAAATTCATCGGAACAGTCGAAAACTGAGTTGATGCA
>JAOEKQ010000026.1 GCA_028379895.1 Burkholderiales bacterium | reverse complement strand
AGCTAAAAAGAAGAAGCAAGCAGAGGCGGATCGGACGCGTAAGCGCGACGAGCGGCGTCAGGAGCAGCAGCGCTTAGAGAAGCAGAAACAGCGTGAGTTAGCGGAAAAGAAACGTTTGAGAGAGGAGGTGCGTGAACTTAAAGAGAAAGAGCGTCAGCGTGAGTTAGCGGAAAAGAAACGTTTGAGAGAGGAGGCGCGTGAACTTAAAGAGAAAGAACGTCAGCGCGAGTTGACGGAAAAGAAACGTCTGAGAGAGGAGGCGCGTGAACTCAAAGAGAAAGAGCGTCAGCGCGAGTTGACGGAAAAGAAACGTCTGAGAGAGGAAGCGCGTGAACTTAAAGAGAAAGAACGTCAGCGTGCGCTTGAGGAAAGTGCGCGTGAGGCAGAAAGGGTGCGTCAGCAAAGGCTCGAGAAGTTACGTGAGACACAAAAAGCACTGGATACTCTAGACCAAGCAAATAAAGTGTCTGAAGAAAAATTTCAAGAGGAATCAGATAAACGAAATTCAGATACCCTGGCGGCTCAAGCATTGGTAAAAGATAAACTTGATAAATATATCAACGCAATAGTAGAGGAGGTTTATGGGGCTTGGTCATGGGGGGGAACGAAGGACGGCTCGCGAGTGTATTATGAATTAGTCTTGTCAGATTCTGGAGAGGTGGTCGGGATTAAGTTAATTCAGTCAAGTGGTAATTCTGCGTACGATCAATCAGTGGAAAAAGCGATTCGAAAAGCGTCCCCATTGATGGAGGAAGATCTACCAGATGCGCTGTTTTTTCAAAGGACCTTTGGGCTGGGTGTGAACATAAAGTTTGAATTTTAGGGGAGAGCTGGGTGTTTTCTATTTTTCGTATTGCTAGCGTTTTAGCCAAAATCA
Source organism: Burkholderiales bacterium (assembly GCA_028379895.1). Lineage (GTDB taxonomy): Bacteria > Pseudomonadota > Gammaproteobacteria > Burkholderiales > Eutrophovitaceae > Eutrophovita. The sequence continues at coordinate 6,279 of JAOEKQ010000026.1, read as the reverse complement.
TGTGCCTAAGTACGGCGTTGTTCTGCGGGGTTGCATCATCTCAAGTAGAGGTCGAGATCATCGCGGACGAAGGTTCAAAAATACCAATAACCGTACTTCCTTTTGAAGGCGACGGTAAGGCTCGCTTGATGTCCGAGATCATATCTGCTGACTTGATGAAAACAGGTCTTTTTGCGATCCAGGATGTTAAAAAAGATTGGGGCCGTAACAAATTGAATGAATCGGAATATTCGGACTGGGACAGTAGAGATGTTCAAAATTTGGTTGTAGGGAAGTTTATTGATCTCGATGATGGACGTATTCAAGGTACTTTTTGGTTATACGATATCCCGGGTCAAGCGATGTCTGTCGGCTATCAGATTAAAGATGATCCTACTCAAATTCGTCGGATGGCACATCACTTTGCTGATTTGATTTATGAAAAAATCACTGGAGATAAGGGAGTTTTTAGAACTAAAATTACTTATGTGGTTCGTGCTAAAGATCAATCAACCTTAGTTATTGCTGACTCAGATGGCCATAATCCAAAAGAGATTTTTTCAACTAACGAGCCTATTCTCTCCCCCCGTTGGTCTCCTGATGGAGGGCAGATTGCTTTTGTTTCTTTTCTTAACCGAAAAGCAGCCGTTCACGTGTTACCGGTTGATTACGACCGGAGCCGAGTAACAGGAAAGCCCAGGATAATAGGGCCATATCCAGGTTCAAATTCTGCACCTGCTTGGTCTCCTGACGGAAAATCATTAGCAATTACTATTTCCAAAGATGGGAAATCGAACATATTCATTGTTTCACTTGAGGATGAAACAAAACGTCAAATTACGAACAGCCGATCCATTAACACTGAGCCCAGCTTTTCTTCTGATGGTAAGAATATAGTGTTTACCTCGGACCGAACGGGACGACCGCAGATTTATCAGACCTCAGTACGTACAGTGTCTGAGGTGAGATTGACTTTTGAGGGCAGATATAACGCATCACCTCAGTTTAGTGCTGACGACGCTTTTGTTGCTTTAATTCACTATGACGAACGAAAATTTAATGTCGGAACGCTTGACATGAAGTCGGGTGTTGTTGAGATTTTAACGAATGGATCGCTGGATCAGTCGCCAAGTATCTCGCCCAATGGTAAAGTGATCGTGTACGCTTCAGAGGCAAATGGGCGCGGTATTTTGAGATTCGTGTCCAAGAACGGGCGGGCAAAGCTTCGTTATGTTGGTCCGGAGGGGGATGATATTCGCGAGCCTTCTTGGGGTCCTTTCATCAAAGATTAATCAGGATACGTTATGACCATGAAACTCTTGTTAGCAGCCGGTTTAATCGCTGCATGTGTCGGATGCTCCAGCAAAACTAAAATGAATGCTGATATTGAACAAAGGGATCTTTTCGATGAGTCTGATAGGCGTTCATTTGAACAAACTACTGAATTCGTTGATAGCTCAGAGGCGGCCTCTGAAGCTGAACTAAGAGCCCAACAAGATGAATTAAAGCAAGAATTTGAGCGTGAGGAGCAAAGACTTTTAGAAGAGCGTACAAAGCTAGATACTGAAAATGCGGAAAAACAAAAGGCTATGCAGCGAGAAGCAGACATAAAAGAGCAGCTTTCTCAAGATGATTCACTGCTGACTCAACGAAGCATTTTTTATGACTTTGATAGTTCTGTAATTAAGCAGGAGTATCGACCGATTGTTGAGGCGCACGGAAATTTCCTCAAGCAATATCCCTCAGTTCGAATTCGCATTGAGGGTAATTGTGACGACCGTGGTAGTCGAGAATACAACTTGGCTCTAGGCCAAAGTCGCGCAGAACAATTGAAGCAAGCACTCGTATTGATGGGCGCCGGACTAGACCAGATCGATGTCGTAAGCTATGGCGCGGAGCGCCCTTTTGCATTTGGACTGGATAATGCTAGTAGATCTAAAAATAGACGTAGCGATCTTGTCTATATTGATTAGTCCGAGCGTTAGGTTGGTAATGCGACTTACTAAGTCTGCAGTCCGATGGCAGTCACCATGAATAAGTCTTATATCCGGAATTTTCCGCTCATATTAGTGTTCCTCTGTTCGTTTGCGGTGCCTTTAGGTGTCGCGCAGGAAACTACAGGAGATACTTTGGAGTCTGACCAACATTCTGGAATGACTGACTTTTATGAACGACAGAAGATGGATGAAGAGCTTCGTGCGCTTAGGGGTGATTTAGATGGGATCAGTAAGAGACTGACAGACCTTGAGAGTACGCAGGATTTGATTCACAAATTAATGCTGAAAGTGTCCGAGATTGAGGGGCAATTACAGATTGATGATGGCTCGCAATCAAAGTTAGCCAGCGCGCTTGATGGCTTGAAGAGGGATTTGAATCGACTCGCTTTAAAAGTTAACTTGCTTGATACCGATATTCGTAAAAGCTTAGAGGTATTAGCGGGTGACTTGTCAACTGAGTCTGCAAACCTATCGCAATCGGGAAGTGTGGATAAACGAGCTAGAGCAGTCAATGCGTCGGCCCCGGTTGACCGCGCAGTACCGGTCCTAGTCGATGAAAAAAAAGACGTCAAAATATTTTATGAATATGCGAAGGGTTTATACGACAAGGGAAGTTATAACCAATCAATTGAGCTATTTAGGATGCTTAATGAAGCTTTTCCAGAGAATCAATATACAAAAAGTGGTTTGTACTGGTCTGCTAAGGCCTTAACTAAAGCTGATTATAAAAGTTCAGAAGCATTACGTGTGCTTAGGGCATTAGTTCCACGCCTTAAAAATCATAATAAAGAATGTGTAGCAAACTTAGATACGGGAACCATTCATTTGGAGCGACGAGAATGTGCCGATGCGAAAAAATATTTGATAGAGGCGAAAAACATATGCGCTCTTGATCCAATAGTGAATAATCAATCGTTACCTCAAAAGAGACTGACGGAATATGCAAGGTATTGCACGAATGAATAGCGAGCGGCGAAAAGCAGTTGTTTTGGTGTCTGGTGGGCTAGACTCTGCGACTACAATTGCTCATGCACAATCAAATGGATTCACCTGTTACGCATTATCTATTGATTATGGACAGCGACACATATCCGAATTAGCGTTTGCGCAAGCCTTATGTAAGAGTCGCAAGGTAGCTGAACATAAAATTATTAAAATCGACTTGACGCAGATCGGCGGATCATCATTGACAGATGTTAACCAAAAAATTCCAATTCGTGAGACCGAGGGCATTCCATCTACGTACGTGCCGGCTAGAAACACCATAATGCTTTCAGTGGCTTTGGGTTGGGCCGAGGTACTTAACGCGCGCGACGTGTTTGTGGGTGCCAATGCGGTTGACTATTCGGGTTACCCTGATTGCCGACCGGAGTATATTACTGCTTATGAGAAGTTAGCTAACCTTGCAACTAAAGCGGGTGTTGAAGGTGCGATGTTTCGTATCCATGCACCTTTAATTGCTTTGAAGAAAGCTGAGATCATCAAGCATGGGTATGAGTTAGGGGTTGATTTTAGCCAGACCGTTTCTTGTTACCAGGCTTCATCCAGTGGTGCCGCTTGTGGTGTCTGTGATTCTTGCCGTATTCGTAAGGCAGGTTTTTCAGAAGCGGGTATCGAGGATTCGACTCTATATATGTAAGGCCTAGAAACACCGGCTTAAAACGAACCGTCTACTTGGGTTGACCAATGGGGGTCTAAGCCGCTAAAATGCTGGGCTTTTGTGTGGGCGGTTAGCTCAGCTGGTAGAGCAGTGGACTTTTAATCCATTGGTCGCGAGTTCGAATCTCGCACCGCCTACCATTTATCCTTTACATCAAGCCCAGGATAAATATCTACACAAAATATCAAGGCACTAATGAGTTGCTTTAGCACATTTTTTATAGCACTTTCTCATCAATCCATCATCATGCACTTGAGTGACTTTTAGTGATTTCACTCATATATACGAACTAAAAGCATTGCTCCCTCCCAATCTGTATGCGTCTTTAATCAATACAGTCGTATAATAGTCCAAAGTTTTCACAATAAAAATAAAATTGTAGACTGCCTGCGTCCGATACGAGTTATTTTTTCCATAGAAGTTTGAAGGAGGGGAAATGGGATTTATTAGAAGAGCATCAGTCACGTCGGTTGTGGCGATAAGTTTATTTTTGTCAGGTTGTAACCAATCTCAGGAGACGATAAAAATTGGATGGATTGACCCGCTCTCTGGTCCATTTGCGAATGTTGGTGAGAACGGCCTTAGATCTCTTGAGTTATTTGTGGAGCAAATTAATGAGCGTGGTGGCGTTCTTGGTGGCACACAATTTGAGGTCATTGGACTCGATGGTAAAGCAAATCCCCAAGAGTCATTAATCGCATTTCGAAAATTAGCTGATCAAAATGTGAAATTTATATTTCAAGGTAATTCTTCTGCTGTTGCGGGAGCCCTTACAGATGCGGTAGCTAAGCATAACGAACGTAATCCAGATTCGTCCATGATTTTTATGAATTATGCTGCAGTGGACCCAGCCTTAACGAATGATCGCTGTAATTTTTGGCACTTCAGGTTCGATGCAGATATTGATATGAAAATGTTAGCCCTTAGTGGGGCGATCGCAGCCGACCCGTCGATTGAGAGGGTTTACCTAATCAACCAGGATTACTCTTTTGGACATGCTGTATCTAAAGCAGCTAAAAGTATGTTGGCTGAAAAACGTCCAGATGTTGAGATTGTCGGGGACGATTTGCATCCATTGGGCAAAGTAAAGGATTTTGCGCCATATATCGCTAAAATTCGCGCAGCAGGAGCTGACTCTGTTATTACTGCCAATTGGGGGGCTGACTTAGCTCTATTGGTTAAGGCCGCAAAGGATTCGGGAGTAGACGTTGATTTCTATACGTATTACGCGGGTCTTGCTGGTGGTCCTACTGCGATCGGCGAAGCCGGCGTAGATCGGGTTAAGCAAGTAGGTCAATGGCACGTAAACGTAGGTGGTGAAAAATCAGATTCTGTAGTGGAATCCTACCGAGGAAAATATCCACAGCATAATGATGATTTGTTCTTCATAACATTGAAGTATGGCATGGAACTGCTGGCGCAATCTATTGATAAAGCTGGCTCTACCGATGCGTTGAGTGTTGCTAGAGAGCTAGAGCAAGGACGATATGAAGCGGTGACAGGTGAGGTTTGGATCAGGCCGGACAATCATCAATTGATGCAGCCCTTATATGTTTCTACTTTCAAAAAAATGGGTGAAGACGGGGTGAAGTATGAAGTAGAGCTAACCGGAACGGGGCCTAAGACCGATTTTATTGTTACGGCTGAAGATACGACCTTACCAACGACCTGTAATATGATTAGGCCGTAGCCTTCGTATATTCTTTCATTTACAGCGGAGCTAATTAGGCTTCTTTTCATTAAATCGATTCAGCTTGCTTCAAACTAGGCCTTTAATCTAGTGATCCTAGTGACTTCGTCTAAAGATCTAACGTTACGAATAACCCTCGCTAAATGAATACGGTTTGTTACTAAAATTGAAAGGTTAATTTCGGCGTAGTTGGCGCTGTCATTTTGTTCGAAATTACCAGTCTCAATGTTAGCATTTGCGGCAGAAATTTTTGTCGCAATTTTCCCTAATAAGCCGCGAGCATTACGGGCTAAAACGCAAATTTTGACCAAAAACGATTTCGATGAATCCGGATCCCATTCAACGTCAATCCATTTGTGTGGATCATTATGTGCTCTTCGTGAGATGGGACAGTCATGTGTATGAATTACTAGACCATGTCCTTTTTTAAGATATCCAATGATCGGATCGCCAGGAATGGGATGACAGCATTTTGCAAATTGCAGTGCCATCCCTTCTGTTCCGTGTATGACAAGACTAGTTTTTTGTGCGTTTGTCTGAGTCTCCGCATTATCATCAAGTGCCAGTAAGTGGCGAGTGACAACAATAGCTACTTGTTTGCCTAAACCAATCTCAGATAGTATTTCGTTTTTAGTTTTACCGGCATATTCTTTTGTAAGTCGGTCCCAGTGTTCTCGCGTTATTGCATTTGGCTCGATCTTGAGGTCATTTACAGCTTGCTCGAGTAAACGCGTACCGAGCACAACCGATTCCTCATGTTGCTGACCCTTAACGGAGTGGCGTATCTGAGATCTCGCACGGCTAGTGACAATAAATCGCAGCCAATTTGGATTTGCTGTCGCATGAGTAGAGGTCGTGATCTCCACTCGATCTCCGCTTCTCAATTCGGTATTCAGCGCAGCCGGCTCATGGTTCACTTTCGCAGCTATAGTTGAATTTCCAACGTCGGTGTG
>JAOEKQ010000025.1 GCA_028379895.1 Burkholderiales bacterium | reverse complement strand
GGGTAGAGTATTCGATGGAGAGAGTCGACGTGATGATCTTTAAATAGCTGTGCCCTTTTCTTCGACTGCAGATGGGTTGGCTGACAGCGTCTCTTTTGCCTTTAAGAATGAAATCGAATGGACGCGAGATAACTCTAGTCCGTGGGGTATTCATGAAGAGGACATGCCGCCTTGGAATCGCTTGCTTGGACCTGTCTATCCTCGAGGAGGTGTTTCTGGATCAGTTGTCGTAAATGGAGAAAGACTTATTTCTTGGGGGGACTCTGGACGTCCAGATTTAACTTTTAGTGTTGCGAAGACTTACTTATCCCTATTGTGTGGTCTTGCATGCGATAGTGGGTTGATTCGTGATATTGATGAATGCGTAGAGGTATCCTTGCCAGGTATTGGGTTCGACTCTTCCCACAATAAATCTATTACTTGGAGGCATTTGCTGCAGCAAACAAGTGAGTGGGAGGGGGTGTGTTGTGGCATTCCCGATCAAGCTGACCACTATCGATATTTATCTTTTCAAGACTCGCGCTACAGAGGCAATTTCAAGAAAGGAACAAAACGCCAACTGAATGAACCCGGAACATATTGGGAGTACAACGATGTCAGGATTAATCAATTATCACTCGCGTTGTTACATCTTTTCCGGCAACCTCTTGACGAAGTGTTTGAGCAAAGAATTCTAAAACCCATTGGGTGTTCTTGTGATTGGGCTTGGACACCATATTTCGATGCGTATATTGATATTGATGGTGCTGTTATGCCAACGCTTCCAGGTGGCAGCCATTGGGGTGGCGGTGTGCGAATTTCTAGTCATGATCAAGTGCTAATCGGTCAATTACTGCTACAAAGAGGTCGTTGGGGCAAGGATGTATTAATTAGTACTGATTTCATTGACTCGATGGTTACCCCATCACGTCTGGCGCCGTATTATGGCTTTTTAACATGGTTGAACACTGATGGTATTTTGTTTCCCAGGTTGCCGGAGTCAAGTATCTTTGCCATTGGTGCCGGCGGTTCATATACTTGGATCGATCCCGAAATAAACGCTGTAACCTCGGTAAGGTGGATTAAGCCTTCCTGCGCCGAAGAGTTTATGGTTCGTTTGAGAAAAGCTTTAATAAACCGAGAAACTTAAATTAAGTTGTGGTTGATAGTAATTTAGTTTCGGTGCACTTGGAACGGGCCGAATGATTGATTTACCGGCATAAGCTCAACCCGGTTTATGTTCATATGAGGTGGTAGCGTCGCTATCCAATACAATGTCTTCGCGATGTCGTCTCCCGTCATTGGATGCGCACCCTCATAAAGCTTATTAGAGGCAGCTTGATCGCCTTTTGTGCGCACCAGTGTGAACTCTGTCTCTGACATTCCCGGCTCTACGCAGGTGACTCGAACCCCGGTACCGTGGAGATCTGACCTTAATCCAAGTGAAAATTGCACAACGAACGCTTTAGTACCGCCATATACGTTTCCTCCCGGGTAGGGATAGCTCGCTGCCACGGAACTGATATTGATTACTGCGCCTCGCTGTTGGATAAGTGTAGGAAGTACTTTGTGCGTCAAGGATATAAGTCCTCGGATGTTTGTATCGACCATAGTATTCCACTGCTCTAGGTCGCTATCTTGCGCGGCAGCAGTTCCTAACGCGAGACCGGCATTGTTGATTAGTAAGTCAATATCCTTGAAATCCGAAGGTATTGAATCAATTGCTTTATTAATTTGCGCGTTATCTTGAATATCGAAGGTGACGGGATGCAATGCATCTCCATATTGTTCCTTAAGTACACGAAGGCGCTCCTCGCGTCTTCCTGTCGCTATCACTTTCCAGCCGTTATCTATGAACTGCTTGACAGACGAGTTTCCGAACCCAGCCGTTGCTCCTGTGATGAGTGCAATTTTTGACATTAAGATCCCCTAAGTATGCGTTCGTGTCTAGGCTAGTGCCTCTTCTAATAATTCTGCCCAATGTAGAACTCTGGTTTTGGTTCCTCCCTGAAGTTGAGTGAGGCAGCCAATGTTAGCAGTTACGATGAAGTCTGGGTGTTCGCGCTCGATATTTTCAATTTTACTATCCAGTAGTTTTTCAGATAGTTCAGGCTGTAGTAACGAATAGGTTCCAGCTGAGCCGCAACAAAGGTGTGAGTCTTCGATGGTTGTTAATGTATAGCCTGCGTCGATCAGTAAAGTTTCTACGACACCCTTAATTTGTTGCCCATGTTGCAAGCTACATGGTGCGTGAAATGCAACCCTTCGTATACCGTTTTGTTTTCGTTTAATGGGTTCTAAGACCTTCGTTTTTAATGTCGTAAGTTCATCGGTGAATACCTCACAAAGATCTTTCGTCATCTCAGATATGATTTTCGCTTTCTCGGCGTAAATTGGATCATCCACTAGAAGATGACCATACTCTTTTATCATCGTACCGCACCCACTTGCGGTGATAACGATTGCCTCGGCTCCTGTTTCTATGAGTGGCCACCAGGCATCGATATTTTGTTTTATGAAAACGAGCGATTCAGTCTGCTTGTTTAAGTGATAGGTTACTGCCCCACAACATGAGACTTGTGATGTTGGTATGAGCGTTATTTCCAGTCGGTCCAGCAACTGGGCGGTAGAAATATTAATGTTTGGTGCTAATACAGGCTGAACGCACCCATCTAAGAAAAGCATCTTACGTGAATGAGTCGATTGAGGCCACTTCATTACAGTCTTTTGAGGGGTCGGTATTTTTTTCTGGAGCGCCTTTGGTAGAGCTGGTTTAACGACCTTTCCGGCAGCAATTAATGAGCGAAACACGGTTCTTTTGGTAATGACTTTTTCTAATGCGTGTCGTTTTATACGTTCTCCTAGTGAGCGCTTGACCGTCTTTTCAACAATGTTTCTCCCGATATCAATCAGTCTGCCATATTGCACTCCCGACGGACACGTTGTTTCACAGGAACGGCATGTAAGACAGCGATCTAGGTGAAGCTGCGTAGCTTCTGTTGGTTTTTTACCTTCAAGTAATTCTTTAATGAGATAAATACGCCCCCTGGGGCTGTCAAGTTCATCTCCCAGTAGCTGGTATGTCGGACACGTTGCTGTACAAAATCCACAGTGCACACAAGACCGCAATATGTCATTCGCTTCCTTGCCTTCGCGCGTCTCGAGGGTCGTAGCATCTAAATTTGTTTTCATCGTTAGGTTCTAAGTTTTCGGAATGATTTAAAATTCGGTGAATAACCTTTTTTTCCCGAATATGCCATCAGGATCCAGAGAGTTTTTGATTTTTCGTTGCAGCATTTTTAGCGCTGGAGCCATACTGTTAATTGGATCACCCGATTGGTTACCACGATAAATTGTCGCATATCCACCATACTGACTAGCGAATTTTTGGTGGTCGCTAAGTGTTCCATTATTCCAAATCCACCGGGTGCTGCCATTCCACTCGATTAGGGCATCGCTGTAGCGGTCCATCGGTGCCGTAGGGTTAACGGATAAACGATAAAGACAACCCTCGGCCTTGAAAAATGGGTGAGTCTGCTCCTTAACCGAAGTCCAGAAGGAAGGTACTTCGCCAAGTTCACCGCCAATTTTTTTATGGGCTGCGGTTACTCCAATTTCGGAGCCAGATAACCTTACTGCCAGTTGATTACCATTGAAGTAGGTAGAGGACAGAGGAATTGGTGTGCCGGCTAATGCATTCATCTTGGCTAAAGCAGACTCATGATCTAACTCGAAGAAAAGTGTTCTCTCCATTTCAGGCTTGGGCAGAACTTTCACCGAGGACTCGAGAATCAATCCGAGTGTTCCAAAGGACCCAGTCAGTAGTCTAGACACATCAAAGCCTGCTACATTTTTCATCACTTTCCCACCAAACTGAAGATCAACAGCATCTGAATTGAGTATTCTGGCCCCAAGCACGAAATCACGGACTGCACCCTGTGATGAACGTCTTGGACCGGAAAATCCAGATGCTATGCACCCACCAAAGGTAGCCTCTAATCCCATGTGAGGCGGATCAAATGGCAACATCTGATTATTCTCATTCAGGGTGTGTTCGATATCTCTAAGTGGCGTACCGCTTCTTGCTGTTAAAACCAACTCGGTTGGCTCATATTCGGTAATTCCTGTGAAGTCTTTGGTTTCCAAGAGGTCGCCCTCCAGTGAAACTCCATGGAAATCTTTTGAGCCGCCACCGCGAATTCTGATACAAGCTGATTGTTTTTTTGCGCCAATGATTCGTTCTCTGAACTCAGCAATGACAGTTTCATTCGTACTCATGGTATACCTACTAGTTGAATCTAGAATCTGGGAATGTCTGGAAAGCGTTCCTCGCCCCGATGCACGTGCATATGTCCAAATTCGGCACAGCGATTTAGCGTTGGAATAGCTTTTCCCGGATTCAGTCGTCCTTCGGGATCGAACGCTTGTTTTAAATTAAGGAAAGTCTGTATTTCCTGATTATCGAATTGAACACACATTTGATTTATTTTTTCGATACCCACACCATGCTCTCCGGTTATCGTGCCGCCAACCTCAACGCAAAGCTCCAGAATGGCTGCCCCATACTTTTCCGCTCGTTGTAGTTGATCTCCTTCATTAGCGTCAAACATAATGAGGGGATGTAAGTTTCCATCTCCAGCATGAAATACGTTAGCGCATTGGAGTTGAAATTCATCTTCCATTTCTGCGATACGTTTTAAAACGTTTGGCAGAGTTTTCCTAGGAATTGTTCCGTCCATACAAAAATAATCTGGAAGGACTCTACCTACCGCAGGAAATGCTGACTTTCTGCCTGCCCACAATTTGAGTCGATGTGCTTCATCCGTGGAAACAGTTATTTCGGTGGCTCCTGCTCTGTAAAGGACTTCTATCGTTTTTTGTATTTCACTCTCAACTTCTTCCGACGAACCATCAGACTCACAAAGCAGCATAGCTTCTGCGTCCATCGGATAACCAGCACCAATGAATTGTTCGACAGCGTTAATGGCTTTCTTATCCATCATTTCTAGGCCTGCCGGAATAATACCTGCCTCAATGATATCCGCAACAGCGCGCCCCGCTTTTTCGACGTCATCAAATGAAGCCATTATTGCTTGTGCCTTTTCGGGCGTAGGTAAGAGCTTTACTGTTACCTCAGTTAGAACACCAAGCAAACCCTCTGAACCGGTCAGAAGGGCAAGTAAGTCGTATCCGGGGCTGTCCAGTCCCTCGGAGCCTATTTCAACGATTTCACCCTCAATTGTAACGAATCGTACTTTTAGAATGTTATTGACTGTCAGTCCATATTTCAGACAATGAACGCCCCCGGAGTTTTCTGCCACATTCCCCCCGATAGAACAGGCAATCTGACTTGATGGATCAGGTGCGTAATACAATTTGTACATTTTTGTGGCTTCAGAAATCGCGGCATTTCTAACGCCTGGCTGAACAACAGCGTAGCGGCCAATGGGATCTATGTGCGTGATACTCTTAAGCTTTGATAGCACAAGTAATACGCCTTGGTCATACGGGATTGCTCCGCCGGATAAGCCCGTTCCAGCCCCGCGGAAGACAATGGGCACCTTATATTGATGACATATCTTCATAACCTGACACACTTGTTCTTCGTTTTCTGGTAAGACCGCAATCATGGGTATTTGAGGATATGCTGACAAGCCATCACACTCAAAGGGCGTTAAATCCTCCGTTTCGTACTTCACAGACTCGGTCGACAGTACCGATAGGAATTCCTTAACAAGTATTTTTTTGTCAACTAAGGCGACAGGATGTTCATTTAGGTCTCTCTCACTGTGTCCCATATCTCTCTCTTTCTCTCATTATTCTATGACTATCGCTCTGAAGTCATTAACGTTTGTAAGCGTGGGTCCCGTTATGACAAGGTCACCTAGCTGTTCAAAAAAACTATATCCATTATTATCCGCGAGCATGAGTTTGGCGTCTAGACCAATTTCGATCGCGCGTTTCAGGGAGTTTGGTTTGATTACAGCTCCAGCATTATTCTCAGTGCCGTCTACTCCATCTGTATCACCGGCGAGCGCCCAAACTCCGTCTAACCCCTCTAATTCGATCGCAAGTGATAGAAGGAATTCAACGTTGCGGCCACCTCTGCCATTACCTTTGACCGTAACAGTAGTCTCCCCTCCAGATAGCAGAACACAAGGTCTCGTAATGGGTTGATTATATCTGACGATTTGTTTGGTAATCCCTGCAAGCACTCGTGCAACTTCCCGGGCTTCTCCTTCAATAGCATCCCCTAGAATTATCGGATTAAATCCTTTTTCCTTTGCCATTTTTGCTGCAGCCTCCAAAGACTGCTGGGGTGTTGAAATTAAATGCGACCTGAAGTTATCGAATATTGGATTATTGAGCTTCGGGGTTTCTGTCCTGCCAGCCGCTAGAAACTTGATTACGGATTTAGGACTGTCGATATTGTATTTGAGTAAAATTGCTCGCGCATCATCAAAGGTTGTTTCGTCGGGCTCTGTAGGTCCAGATGCGATAACAGATAGGTCATCTCCTGGGATATCCGATATTGCGAGTGTCACGCATTTAGCTGGCCAAATGCTCTCCGCCAGTCGTCCTCCCTTTACGCGTGATAGATGTTTTCTTACACAATTCATTTCCCTGATGTTCGCCCCACTTTGAAGTAGTTTTGTGTTCAACTCTTTTTTATCTTCGAGACTAATTCCCTCGGCTGGAAGCGTCAGCAACGAAGAGCCTCCGCCCGAAACTAAAAATACAACTAAATCGTCAGGATTAAGATTTGATATTAATGCCTGTATCGCGAGAGCTGCTTCCGAACCAGCTAAATCTGGAACGGGGTGCGCTGCCTCTCGGACTTCTATAGTTTTTGTCGGAACTTTGTGCCCGTAAGGAGCTACAACAATTCCTTCTAAGGGATGCTCCCAAGCTTCTTCAAATGCCTTCGCCATCGTAGCTGCCGCTTTACCGCAACCAACAACAAATGTGCGACCAATTGGCGGGTCAGGTAAATAGTGCTGGACCGTATGTTCGGGCCGCGCTGCATCAACGGCCGCGTCAAACAACTCGCACAGAAACTCATCGTGCTTCATTATTCAGCGACCTTATGCTGGGCAAGCCGCTCAAGGACACAAACCATGGCGGAATGATCCTGTTCACTGTCACCTGAGGCTACACATGCGTTAAACAACTCTTGAGCCGTACTCGTGTTAGGCAAACTCAATCCTAAACTCCTTGCAGTACTCAGCGCAATGTTAAGATCTTTTTGATGTAATTCAATCCTGAATCCTGGTTTAAAAGTTCTTTCAATCATTCGATTTCCATGAATTTCCAATACTTTGGATGAGGCAAAACCTCCCATCAGTGCTTGTCTTACCTTTGACGGATCAACTCCCGCTTTCGAGGCGAGCAATAAAGCTTCACCTACTGCCTCGATGTTCAACGCAACGATCATCTGATTAGCTACTTTGCATACCTGACCAGCCCCAACATCACCCACATGAGTAACCTTCTGACCCATTAACTTAAAAATAGGTTCCACCGCGGAGAAAACCGATTCATTCGCGCCCACCATAATAGTTAATGTGGCGTTTTTAGCGCCAACTTCTCCGCCTGATACAGGCGCGTCTGCATAAGGAACTCCTTTTTTAGCTAATTGAGCAGCAAACTCACGCGTGGCTATCGGCGAAATCGAACTCATATCAATTATCGTCTGACCCTTAGATAGCTCATCGCTAATTCCGTTATCTCCAAACAGGACTTTTTCTACGTCAAGAGTATCGGGCAGCATCAATATAATGATCTCAGAGTTCAGCGCCACCTCTGATCCATTCTTGCAGGCGATACCACCAGCGGATATTAGCTCTGCTGGGACTTCGCTTCTAGAAAAAAGGTAGACGTCGTGGCCGCCATCAATGAGTTGCCCCGCCATGGGTGAGCCCATGATACCCAACCCTATAAAGCCTATTTTCATAATTCTCGTTCCCTGATGGATGGTGATTTTATTGGATAATCTTTGCGGCTTAC
>JAOEKQ010000024.1 GCA_028379895.1 Burkholderiales bacterium | reverse complement strand
GCCGCTTAGCGGCTCATTATTACACATCACAATCGACACGTAGCGGAATGCTACACGTTCTGATAATCAAGCTTACTGATGGTAGCGTCTGATAACAATCGCGCGCGACACGCGAGGATCAAACCTTGCTGAAATTCAGCCGCAGTTAAGGCCTCATCAGAGTAAATATCTAAATTAACCCTACCTTTAATTAATTTACATTTGCAGGTACCACACACACCATTTTGACATGCGTAAGGGAAAATAATGCCGTGTTGCAAGAGCGCAAACAACACCGTTTCTTCAGAAGAAATGATTATTGATGAATCACAATGCTCAATTGTCAATGAATAGCTCAAAACATGCCCTTTACTAAGTCATAAAATAGAGGATAAGTTACTGTAATATATAGGTCTTTTATTGATACTCCCCCACGACTTCCGAATGCAACCCACCAAGTTTGCGATTTACATTATATGCGGAGAATCGCCGCATATATAAGAACCTCACATCTAAAACTCCTCCTCTGATGGCACATATATATATTGCACCGCAGAAAACTACTCGCTCAATAAATGTTCGAGAATCGTCACCTCGTTTTACACTAAAAATCAATCAAATAAGGAGCCTACGTCACTATAAAGGTGTTGCAAAGACGCGATAGTAGCGTTAACTTGTTATCAAGATTTCTCGTCATTGCATGTTTTTAACTTAAAACAAATTCGTAGAAATTTGAACGAGTTGCAACTTAGTGACGTTGGAGAATCGAATTCTTATTTTCATTCATCCGCGAATAAACAAAACAAGCTTTTAAAATTTCGCGAACGAATAAAATAGTCTTGTAAACTTTTGTAGGGAGAGAGTTATGACACGTTGGACTACTACGGCTGCCGTTAAGGCAATTTCGGCCGTTGCGTTCCTCGGCTTCGCTTCCCAAGCAATGGCAGCTGATGTCACTTGGGATCGATTGTTGAACGCACAAAATGATGATGCTAACTGGATGATGTACCACAAAGATTTTTCTGGTCATCACCATAGTGGATTGAAACAAATTAACACTAAAAACGTTAAGGACCTCAAGCTTGCATGGCAGCACAATCCAGCTGCAACTAAGCGTGGTATTCAAGGTTTCCCGCTCGCGGTTGATGGCATGGTGTACTACACCACAACATCAGGCACGATTTGGGCCCTTAACGGTGCTACTGGCCAGCCAGTTTGGCATCACGCTGCGAAGATTGATGTTGAGCGGGCTGAAGGTACGTTCTACAACCCATATAACCGTGGTCTAGCAATCGGCCATGGTAACGTCTACATGGGTACGACAGACGGACGTTTAATCGCACTGAACGCAAAGTCTGGTGAAGTCGTTTGGGATAATGAGATCATGACTGTAGCCAAGGGTAATAAGGGCTTTACAGGTGCTCCAGTTATCGTTAAGGATATGGTTATCCTTGGCGCAAACGGTGGTGAGCTTGCAGGTTGCTGTGGACCAATTTACGCAGTTGATGCGAAAAGCGGTTCAGTAACTTGGCAATTCGATACCATCGGAGGCGACCAGCGTTCACGTGATTCTTGGGGTAATGACTCCTGGAAAATTGGTGGTGGTGGCGGTTGGATGACTGGTAGTTATGATCCCGCAACCAACACAGTTTGGTGGGGAACAGCTAATCCAGCTCCTGACTACGATTACATCGGTGGCGATTGGATGAATAACGGCCCACGTCCAGGCTTGAACCTCTACAGCTCTTCAGTAGTTGTTCTTGACGCGGATAGCGGTGAGTTGTCAGCATACTTTCAGGAAATGCCACACGACGCTTGGGACTTTGACTCGGCGGTTGGTGAGTTCTTAATGATTGAAAAAGACGGCAAGCGAAATATGGTTCACCCGAATAAGGGCGGTATCATTTTCGTATACGACGCTGATTCAGTTGGTGGTGGTAATGAGCTCGCAGTGAACAACGCGTACATGATTGGCGAGACATACAACTACATCAAAGGCGTTACCAAAGAAGGTCGTCTGGTTGGTCGTCGTGAGTTGCCGGAAGGTAAGCACGCGGATGTTTGTCCAGCGATTGATGGTGCCATATCATGGAATACCGGTGCTTATAATCCAAAGCGAAACACATACTTCAAGCTCACACAGGAATTCTGTTTTGATATTGAAGTTGTAAACCCGGAGCGTCCAGATGATTTCTCTGGACAAGCATACTTTGGCGCATCTTGGACCTCTAAGGCTCCTAAGCAAAAAGCAGACGGCACACCTGTTGATGCTGCCTACGGAACGCTTCAAGCCCGCGATCCATTAACCGGGAAATTGAAGTGGCGTGTAGAGTACAAGTACCCAGTGCTTGCATCTCTCTTGTCAACCGGTGGTGATCTTGTGTTCGTTCCTGGTGCGGACGGTATGTTTGATGCTCGTGATGCGAAGTCTGGCAAGCTGCTATGGCAAAGTAACATGGGTACAGGTGCCCACGGTGGTGTCATCACCTATATGGTTGATGGAAAGCAGTATGTTGCCGTTGTAACCGGATGGGGCTCACACGTTGCAGGAAACTATCCTGGATTGTTTGGTGCACCTTTCGATACTATGTCAACTGACACAGGTACTTTGATGGTCTACTCACTTTAAGGTGATTTGATTATTCAAAATCGACAGTTATAACGTCGAACTGGACTTGAATTTGGGCGGGTTTACCCGCCCATTTTTTTGTCATCTCTTTATAAAAATGTAAAAATACTTTACTATTTCAATAGATAAGACGCCATTATTCGCAGGAGAACCGTATGCTATTTAATGTTTTTATGACTAGACTCACGTATATCTCTTTAGCCGCAGTATGGGCGATAGGATTAAACATTTCGGTTACTTATGCTGAAGACGATGTCACTGATGTAGCAGCAGCCCAAATCAATCCAAAATATACCCATTACAAAGAGAATTTTTCAGTGAAACGATTATTTGCATCACGATGCAGTTGGTGCCACCAAGGATATGGACTCAAAGAGGCGGACGGACCAAGACTCTCAGGTACTGATAAATCCAAGGAGTACATTATCGAGCAAATCGCATATGGCAAGAGCCCAATGCCAGGATTCAGGAAACAACTTAAGCCCTGGCAGATTGAGGCGTTAGCGGATTATATTAAAGCGCTACCGGATGTTGCGTTGTAAACGCCAAGCGAATGACTAGTGAAACAACGAGAACAGTCCAAGCGGGTCATTTTATTTTTTAGATAAACGATACTTCACTGCCGAACCATCAAAATCAGCGTTACCTGTTAACTTATTTTCACCTATTAGAAAGACATGACTGACAAAGTCATGAACGCCCTCCCCATTCGCCGAAAAATTAATCCGATTACCTAGAAAGCGAATGGTGGTCAGCGGCCTTTCAACGTTTCCAAATTTAGTCAGGTTCGTAAATAGAATAGAGCCAGTTCCGTCAGGTTTGAACGTGAGCCATAGCGTTCCGCTGGTCATGCCTTCATGCCAAGCACCAGTCCACGTCCCTACATATTTTTGTGGCGTATCATTCGCTTGCGCGAATGTTGTGAGTGTCAAAATACATACGGCTAGAAAATTTTTAAATAACATAATATCTCTGCAACCCGACTAAATAGCCTATGATTATGGATCAAGAAACCTAAGATTAACATTCAAACGGAAACTTGCGTAAGGAATGACGTTAGTACAGAGTTTTTCTAACTAATGAATAAACGTGAGTAATATAATTATTGTGCCCATAAAATATTGCAATCAATGCGGTGAACACACCACAGTAAAGACACCTCCTGGCGATAATTTGCCGAGAGCGATATGCGATAGTTGCGGTTTCATTCAATACGAAAATCCCAGGTTGATTGTCGGATGCATTCCTGAATGGGAAGATAAAATTTTGCTTTGCAAGCGTGCAATACAGCCAAGATTGGGATTTTGGACCCTACCTGCTGGATTCTTAGAAAATAATGAAACAACCCAAGAGGGTGCCCTACGAGAAACCAAAGAGGAGGCGAATGCATCGGCAACAATCATTGACGTCTTTTCTCTCATCGATATCCCACACATCAACCAGGTCTACCTTTTGTACCGAGCTAGGCTCGAAAACGCACATTTCTCAACAACATTCGAGAGCTCTGAAGTAGCCTTGTTTGACGAAGCTTCGATTCCGTGGGATGACATTGCATTTGCAGCAGTTAAGAACTCTCTCAAGAGGTATTTTTACGACCGACGAAACGGAACCTTTTCTTTGCACGCGGAGACAATTAACGTCTCCAAGCTAAAAAACTACAACATAGGTTCATAAGTGTCCACGGTGCAGCGCTATTGGCGTCATTCGTTATCTGGAGAGGAAGATACCTTATGAATCGCTAAATCTGCTCCCATGTATTCCTCTTCCTCTGTCAAACGAATTCCCACTATCCTCTTAATAGAGCCGTAAACGACTAGCCCACCCGCTATGGCAACGATGATGCCCGCTAAGGTACCAATCAGTTGGGACATAAATGAGACATCTCCCAGCCCCCCAAAACTCTGAAGACCAAATATACCGGCCGCAATGCCTCCCCAAGCACCGCACAATCCATGCAGCGGCCAGACGCCGAGCACATCGTCTATTTTCCAACGATTCTGAGTGGCCGTGAACAACGAAACAAATAACGCCCCGGCGATTAATCCCGTTACCAGAGCTCCGAGTGGATGCATTATATCCGACCCAGCACAGACCGCTACCAGTCCGGCAAGCGGACCGTTATGCACAAAGCCTGGATCATTTCTTCCTACGAACAATGCTGCTAAGGTTCCGCCAACCATAGCCATCAAGGAATTCAACGCGACGAGACCGCTGATACCATCAATTGTTTGCGCTGACATAACGTTAAATCCAAACCAACCGACGGTGAGCATCCAGGCGCCAAGCGCAAGAAATGGAATACTTGACGGCGGATGAGATACGATACCTCCGTTTTTCTGGTACCGGCCTTTCCTTGGTCCCAACAACAGAACTGCGACAAGTGCTATCCATCCACCCATACCATGCACTACAACAGATCCCGCAAAATCTCGCATCGGTGCGCCAAAACTCGTCTCTAACCAACTCTGAAAGCCAAAGTTACCGTTCCAGATTACACCCTCGAAGAATGGGTATACGACCCCTACAATTATTGCACTAGCAAATAGTTGTGGATAGAAACGAGCGCGTTCGGCGATGCCCCCCGATATAATTGCAGGAATCGCTGCCGCGAATGTAAGCAAGAAGAAAAATTTAACCAGTCCGTAACCACCGTTTTGGCTCAATGTGTCAGCCCCAACCAGAAAATCGGTACCGTAAGCTACTGCATATCCAACAAAAAAATAAGCTATCGTAGAAATTGAAAAATCACATAGAATCTTAACTAGCGCATTCACCTGATTTTTTTTACGGACAGTACCAACTTCTAAAAAAGCGAAGCCCCCATGCATAGCAAGCACCATTATGGCGCCCAGTAAGATAAACAGCACATCTGATGCACTATTAGATGACTCCATAACATTCCCCTTAAAATGTGACCTGATACTATTGTACCCAGGCCAAAATATTATAACTTTATGATTTTATTATATAAATTAAGCAATAAATATGCCATAGTTTAAGTGATTGATTTATTGCACTTAACTGTGAAACAAGAATTCGAAATAAGCACTGAAATAGTGCATATAAATTATAACGCACTAAAATAGAGCAATTTAATAAGGTCTTCACATGAAAAGCTCGATCAAAATAGGTTTGACATATAAACATTCTTTCAAGATAAGCGACAACCAAACAGTCCCAAACTTCTATCCCGAGTCTGACTTGTTCTTGGATATGCCCAATGTGTTTGCAACTGGATACATGGTCGGGCTGCTTGAATGGGCGTGCATCGAGCTCTTGAGACCGCATATTGAATGGCCAGAAGAACAAACACTCGGCACGCACGTTAATTTCTCTCATGAAGCAGCCACGCTGCCGGGGATGACTGTCACGGTCGATGCAGAACTAACTAAGATTGAGGGTCGTAAATTGACCTTTTCAGTAACTGCTCATGATGGTGTTGATACAATCTCTAGCGGAACTCACGAGCGGGTCGCTATTCAAAAAACTCGATTTTTAGAACGACTGGCTTTAAAAAATCTCAAATAATTATCTCTACCAGATGTTTGTTATTTAGCCAGCTGCTTCATTGCTTTTTCTAAACCCGAAAGCGTCAGTCCAAACATACGATCATTAACCAACTCGCGGGTAATCGAAATCGACTCGTGATATTTCCACCTGAGTTCTGGCGTTGGATTTATCCAAGCAACTTTTGAATACACATCTAATATACGCTTTAACCACACCGCTCCAGATTCTTCATTGAAGTGCTCTACACTCCCTCCCGGATAAGTAATTTCGTAAGGACTCATAGTCGCATCTCCCACGACAATTACTTTGTAGTCTGCGGCATACTTGTGAAGAATCTGGGAAATTGGTATGCGCTCGTTATTACGTCGGCGATTATCCTTCCAAACAGATTCGTAAATAAAATTATGAAAGTAAAAGTACTCCAAATGTTTGAATTCTGTCCGCGCAGCAGAGAATAGCTCCTCACATGAACGCACATAATCATCCATGGATCCGCCAATATCGAAAAACAAAAGCACTTTAACTGCATTACGCCGCTCAGGAACCATTTTCAAATCGAGAAAGCCTGCATTATTTGCGGTAGATCTAATGGTTCCATCTAAATCTAGCTCCTCCTCGGCACCTTCCCTCGCAAATTTCCGTAACCGCTTAAGAGCAACTTTGATATTGCGCGTACCAAGCTCAATCGAATCATCAAGATCTCTATATTCCCTTTTATCCCATACCTTAACAGCCCTTCTATTTCTGGAACCCTGTTGTCCGACTCGAATACCTTCAGGATTATATCCGTAGGCACCAAAAGGACTCTTACCTGCAGTACCAATCCACTTTGAACCCCCCTGATGTCTTTTCTGCTGCTCTTCTAGTCGCTCCTTGAATGTCTCCATGAGCTTATCCCAACCACCCAGAGACTCTATGTCCTTCTTCTCTTCTTCGGATAGGGATAATTCAAGCTGCTTTTTTAGCCATTCCTTAGGAATATCCTTAAGGAAGTCGTCTGGCAGTGCTTCTAGCCCATTAAAATAATCTCCAAAAGCTCGATCGAATCGATCATATAGCGCCTCATCCTTCACAAAGGTTGCTCGGGATAAGTAATAAAAATTATCGATATTTTCATTGGAAACACGACGTTGCAAAGCTTCTATTAGGGTCAAATATTCCTTAACAGATACAGGTATTCCCGCATCTCTAATTCTGTAGAAAAAATCAAGCAAAACCATTGGACAATCGAACCAGTAACTTAAGAACGCTCAGAGCGTTTATTAAGAAAAATTAGGCGTTCGAACAGGTGGACATCCTGCTCGTTTTTTAAGAGCGCTCCAGCAAGCGGCGGTATAGATTTTCTCTGGTCACTTGTTTGCAATGTCTCGACGGAAATATCCTCCGCTAACAAAATTTTCAACCAATCTAGCAATTCCGATGTAGAAGGTTTTTTCTTTAACCCAGGAGTTTCTCTCAATTCAAAAAATACCTCTAGTGCCTGTTGCAATAACTGTTTCTTAATGTCTGGAAAATGGACATCAACGATTTGAGTCATCGTTTCCTTATTAGGAAATTGAATGTAATGAAAAAAGCACCTTCGCAAAAAGGCATCAGGAAGATCTTTCTCATTGTTACTCGTGATTATAATTAAAGGTCGATGCGTAGCGCTGACTAACTCTTTGGTTTCGTAAACAAAGAATTCCATGCGGTCAAGTTCTCTGAGCAGATCATTAGGAAACTCAATATCAGCTTTGTCTATCTCATCAATGAGAACTACCGACGGCATTTCTGACTGAAATGACTCCCAAAGGGGACCCTTCATAATGTAGTTTTTGATATCCTTTACCGACTCCTCACCCAGTTGAGAGTCACGAAGACGTGACACTGCGTCATATTCGTATAAGCCCTGTTGCGCTTTGGACGTTGACTTAATATGCCATTGGAATAAAGGACGCGATAACGCATTTGCAACTTCCATTGCCAGCATTGTCT
Organism: Burkholderiales bacterium; assembly: GCA_028379895.1. Classification (GTDB taxonomy): domain Bacteria; phylum Pseudomonadota; class Gammaproteobacteria; order Burkholderiales; family Eutrophovitaceae; genus Eutrophovita. The sequence goes on along the minus strand of JAOEKQ010000024.1, from coordinate 413 downwards.
TTCCAGTACCAGGCTCGCCCTTAATTAAGAGGGGTCGTTGTAATGCGATTGCGGCGTTAACAGCCATCATCAAATCTTCCCCTGCTACATAATCTTTAGTTCCTGAAAATCTCTCAGCCATTCCCGCGCTCCTCTTTTTCAATCTCACACCTCCAATTATACGGGCATTGCGATGCCCGCCATTCCAAACTACATACGATTATAATGACAGATGTTTCGTTTCGATTGGATTCAACTGTGCCAAAATTTAACGCAAATCTCACTATGATGTTCAATGAATTTGATTTCATGAAGCGATTCAACCAAGCTCGCCAACAAGGATTTATGGGTGTCGAAATATTATTTCCTTACGCTTATCACAAAGAGGAAATCGGCGAGGCACTATCAAAAAATAATTTGGAGCTTGTTTTATT
>JAOEKQ010000023.1 GCA_028379895.1 Burkholderiales bacterium | reverse complement strand
GAGGAATTAACAAGAAAAAATCTATGTACTCACTTAAAAGTTCGAGACTTGCGAGGTTTTGGTTGTGAGGACTCTACCTCTGCCATATCGGCGGCCGGAGCGCTCCTGGCCTATGCTCAAAGCACCCAATCTGAACCGCTATCGCACATTACAGCCATTCAGGTTGAACAAGATAATGACTTTATACAACTTGACTTAGCAACGCGCAAAAACCTTGAGATAAACACAACACTTCAAGGAGAGAGCATCCCAACTTTACTATCGACATTTGATAGATCGAAATCAAGTATGGGGTCCCGTTGGCTTCAACACGCGCTCAATCACCCGTTATATAACCACAACGACATAAAAGAGCGCCTTTCGACTGTCAAATGGCTCACTGACGGACGAAACGCTAGCGCTTTGACTGAAATGCGACAAATATTTGGCTCAATCTCAGATATCGAAAGAATCAATTCACGCATTACGCTCAGAAGCGTACGGCCTCGAGATCTGTCTGGATTAAGAGAGTCCCTGCTATTACTGCCCAAGTTACAAACGGTAATTAGAGCTTCTGGTTTACCATTATTGGCCTCATTATCAAGCGACATATCATGTAATACCAAAATCGCTGACGAACTTGTTGCTGCTATTCTTCCCGACCCATCAACCCTACTGACCGAGGGTGGAGTTATTAATAATGGTTTTGACCACGAGCTAGACACCTTGAGATCCGTACAGAACGATTGCGGCAACTTTCTGATAGATCTAGAACAAAGAGAAAGGGCGGCAACAGGAATTAACACCCTTAAAGTTGAATTCAATCGTGTACATGGCTTTTATATTGAAGTCTCAAAAAATCATGCATTAGCGGTACCGGACACATATAGAAGAAGACAAACACTCAAAAATGTAGAACGTTTTATCACTCCGGAACTAAAGGAATTTGAAGACAAAGCGTTATCCGCAAAAGACCGTGCTCTGAAGCGTGAAAAGTATATCTACGAAATTCTCATTGAGACAATGCAGCGACACCGAGAAGAAATTCAAAAGGTTGCGAGAGCTGTTGCTCAACTCGATGGTCTTTGTAGTCTCGCTCAAATAGCCTTAGAACAGAACTATGCATGCCCGAATCTTGTAGAGAGTAATGAGATAAATATTGTTAACGGTCGTCATCCTGTTGTTGAAACACAAATTGAAAATTTTATTTCGAACAACTTAGAAATTAGTGAAAATCGTAAAATGCTCATCATCACTGGTCCAAATATGGGTGGTAAATCTACCTATATGCGACAATGCGCGCTGATTGTCCTACTCGCTCATGTGGGTAGCTTTGTGCCAGCAGAATCCGCCTTAATCGGCCGCATCGATCAAATTTTTACACGTATTGGAGCTTCGGATAATCTCTCAGGGGGGCAGTCAACATTCATGGTGGAGATGTCCGAAGCCGCCAATATTCTGAATAATGCTACCAAAAATAGCTTAGTGCTTATGGATGAGATTGGTCGCGGCACATCAACTTATGACGGGCTTGCTCTGGCATTTTCGATAGCTAGATACCTAGCAAAAACAAATCAAAGCATTACGTTGTTTGCCACACATTACTTTGAATTAACTGGCTTATCCGAAGAAATCCCAGATGTGGAAAATATCCACGTCTCTGCGGTTGAGCACAAAGATGAAATTATCTTCTTACATAGTATTGCTCAAGGGCCTGCATCGCAAAGTTACGGCATCCAAGTTGCTCAACTTGCTGGAGTGCCTAAAGAAATTGTTAATGCGGCAAAACGAGAACTTAAGCTCTTAGAGTCAAAAGGCAAAGACGACCTAACTCAGCCTGATTTATTCCGCCAGCCAAAAACTTTACACTTGGAACTTGAAGATCCTATTTCTCGTCGACTCGCTGAAACTAATCCAGACGAATTAACACCCAAAGAAGCCCTTGATCTGATCTACGAGATCGACCAGATCAGAAAAAAAGGCCATAGCTAAAATTCGTGCGAAATCTGCTCCGAATTCGCGCTTAAGTACCACAAAAAGTAATATAAGGCGCGGCGTTCGGTGGGGGTGGTTCAGCGTATTTATCAAAACCTGATCTTAAACAATAGGGCTCGGACACCACATTGAGCATCGTACGGAACGGCTCATAATCATTATCATTCGCCGCCGCTTCTAACGCCTCTTCAATTTTATGATTTCGTGGGATATACAAGGGATTAATTGCATTCATATTCAAGACGCACTGATGCTCTGATTGCCCGTCAGCCACGACTCGTTTGCGCCAACGGGATAACCAATCATTAACGTTAACCGATTCATTAAACTGCGATTTAAACTTGAGCGAGCTCTCTAGCCTCACATCAGCGAGATAACGGAACGTAAGTGTGAAATCAGCGGCTCCTTGGTGCATCAGCGTCAAGAGGTCGTTCACAAGCTCTAGATCGCTCTCGGACTCACCAATAAGTCCGAGTTTTGCACGCATATTCTCTAGCCAACATGACTCGTAGATATGATTAAACTTGTCAAGCTCATCCACGAATCTTTGTATAACCACTTCATGGTCCTCTTGATAAAGCGGTATAAGCGATTTTGCTAATTGGGCCAAATTCCATTGACCGATTTTTGGTTGATTTTCATAAGCGTAACGGCCATGCTCATCAATAGAACTAAAGACAGTAGACGGTACGTAACGATCAACAAAAGCGCACGGACCGTAGTCAATAGTTTCTCCAGAGATAGTCATGTTGTCTGTATTCATTACTCCATGCACAAACCCCACACTCATCCAGTCGGCGATCAACTTGGCTTGGTTTTGTAGCACTGACTTAAAAAACTGAAGATACACATCCTCTGAGTCTTTAATGTCAGGAAAGTGTCTGTTAATTGCATAATCCGCTAGTCGCTTAACCTGAATCGATTCTCCTTTCGCCGCGAAAAACTCAAAACTCCCCACCCTGATATGGCTGGCCGAAACGCGCGTTAACACCGCTCGCGGCCTCAATTCTTCGCGCGCGACCCAATCCTCGGTACCTACTGCAGCCAATGCACGCGTCGTCGCGATACCGAACTGGTGCATAGCCTCGCTCACCAAATATTCCCTTAATACTGGCCCCAGAGCTGATTTTCCATCGCCACCACGCGAAAACGGTGTTCTTCCAGAGCCTTTCAACTGGATGTCTCTTCGATCACCGTTCCCGTCTATCACCTCACCTAAGAGCAGTGCTCGGCCATCACCTAATTGAGACGTGAACATTCCAAACTGATGACCTGCATATACTTGCGCTATTGGTTTGCTATCGTCTAGTAACGAATTTCCTGAAAATATTGATGCGCCGAGCTCACCATGGAGAAGTTTGTGATCCAATCCCAGCTCATCAGCCAAAACAGTATTTACTTGTAATAGTCTTGGTGCGGTACATTTTTCGGGACTACAAGCTTGATAAAAACCATCCATCTCGTTCGCAAATGTGTGACTGAACGAAATGCTCATATCAAATCCATCATGAAGATAGATTCGGGGCGATTAAGCTCACTGAGCATTTTTTAGTGCTTTTATTTTTTGAGCTAACTGAACCATCGCTAATGCGTAATTATTACTAGGGTTATAACGTGTGATGACATAAAAATTCTTTAAGGACATCCAGAATTCGGCCCCACCTTCCCCTTCCAGCTTAAATAAACCAACGGGCTCCTCATCGCTAAGTACAAAATTCTCTTTCACCCCCGCTTGTTTAAGCTCGCCAAAAGTACGGTTAGGTTTCGATTTGCCCGCCATCTCAGTAAGAGTGCTTACTTCTTTAGCGCTTACCGCAAAAACGATTGGCTCACCACGTTTCCAACCATGTCTTTTTAAATAATTACTTGCACTACCAATCGCATCAGCAACGCTATTCTCCAAATCGGCTTTGCCATCCCCATCAAAGTCAATGGCGTACTCTCGATAACTAGACGGCATAAACTGAGCGATTCCTATTGCTCCTGCGAACGACCCTTTTATACCGTCAGGCTCAATATTATTTTCTCTGGATAGAATTAAGAACTCTTCAAACTCTTTCAAGAAATATTTATTCCGACGCTTACCATAAAATCCGAGTGTATAGAACGCATCAAGGATTCGAAACTCACCCGTATACGTCCCATAATTAGTTTCTATTCCGATGAGCGCTGTAATTATCTCTTGAGGGATGCCGAACTTCTCCTCCGCCGCAATTAAAGTTTGGAGATGTTTTTCCCAGAATTTAACGCCCTCTTTTTCACGCCAATCCGTTACATAAAGCTTCTTAAAAAAACTCCAAGGCTTAGATGTAGCGGGTTTATCGAAAGCATTAAGGATCCCGTCCTTTTTTCTCGCGTCATCTATCAGTATCGTTAATTCTTGTTCAGAAAATTGATGTTTGGTCACCATCCCCTGAATAAACTCAGTAACAGCAGCGTCATGACTTTCGTGCGGCACATGCGCCTGAGCGTAGAATACAAAATTCAAAATCAAAACCGCCAAACATGCGATTGATCTATTCTGAATATTTATCTTTGAGCGAATTTTCACGGCAAGCCTCTTCAAGTCTATATATCTTGTCACCGTACCTTACTATCTATTATGATTTCAACCGTCGCACCTTGGCGCACAAGGCTAGTTGAGGACTCCATATCTCCACTAGCTTTGATCGCGTCACCGGATTTTGATATACGCGCCCCAACTACGAACTCCGAGAAATCAGATAATTTACGGCTTGGCATGAGCGAAAATGAATCATTAAAAGCAAATGTGTAAGGCAACTGACTAACAGGAATCCTCATCGCGGCAATGGGCATAGGCGGCCCTTCAGGTGACCTGGTGAAGATAAATACTACGTCTTGAGCGCCAAGTGCTCCTTGTAATTCATCAGATATTCTAACCACACCGTCAAAAATAACATTTGTTTGCGCGGTATTCGTTTCGTTAGCGTCGTTTGACTCAATCTGATCTCCGGACTGAACTAGTCTAATTTTAGCCTCGGCAATTCCTGCTTGCAGGGTTTCCATTAACTGCGTATCAGTGAGGTTAGCCTTCATGAGGCGCGTCCAGCGCTCAATCGCCAGTTCATAGCTTCCCTCGGCAAAAGCTGCCGTACCCCCAAGTGCAAGTCCTTTCCCATGATCAGGGTTAATTGCCAATGCGCGATTTATAAGCGTAGTAGGTTCCCCAGAAAGGTCGCCCCCGGCAGTCAGTCCTCTGGCTTCAGCATAATCGACTAATATCGCTGGATCATCTGGCTCGATTTGATACGCACGTTCCCAGGCGTTAGCAGCCTCATCAAATTTTTGCATCGCTTGGTATGTCCTCCCCAACATTCCCCATGCCTGAGTGTCACCTGGATTTTCCTCGATATGAGTAATGACTTTTTCAGCAAGTGCCTGAAGGTCAGTTTGACCAAATGAGTCGTTTTGCGCGTCAACAAAGGCTGCAACGTCTTGGCCTTCAGGACTTCCTATTTGACCATATAAATAAACAGCACTCACCGGTATCAATACTATAGCCACAAGAGATGCAATCTTTGCGGATTGACCGGACAGGACGAGTTTCTGAGGCTCTTTCGATACCTCCTCTAAAACCCGCCCTTCTATTTCAGCTTTGGATAGTTCGTACTGCTCCGAAGATAAATTCCCAACGCGATGGTCTTCCGCAAGCTCTTTAAGTTGGTCACGCAAAAGCCGGAGATTGGTTTGAGATTGCGTATTCGATGACGAAACACGCGCTTTGAAAATACTCCTCAAAAAAACGATTAAAACAATTACGCTCAGAAGCCCTGCAAATACATTGAATATTGACATCAGCAATTCGATCCTAATCAGTCTTTGAGTAACGCTCTCGCACGGTCTACGTCTTCCGAGCTTTGTTGTGTATCGAAACTTCCGGAGCGTCGTCGCACGACTCTCACTACGAACCAAAAAGCAACAAAAAGCATCAAGAGAGGACCGGCCCAAAGTACCATTGTAATACCCTTGATTGGCGGATCATACAAAACAAAGTCCCCGTAACGTTCAACCATAAAATCTTTTATCTGCTTCTCGGTCATGCCTTCGCGCAACATATCACGCACTTGGTTTTTCAGATCAACTGCTAGGCCTGCATTAGAGTCTGCAATAGTTTGATTTTGGCAAACCAAACATCTGAGTTCTAGGCTGATTGACTTTACTCGTTCTTCAAGAATTGGGTCTTTGGCAAGCGAAGGAGCCTCATCCGCTAATGAACAATTACCAAAAAGAAGCAACGTCAAGCCTATTATTCTAATTTGCGCGATCACTCACTTAACTCCTTAATCAAGGGAAGAATGTCCTTTGAGACATCCGCCTGAGTCAATGGACCAATTTTTTTGTATCTTATGATTCCTTCACGGTCTATCAAAAATGTTTCAGGCACTCCATAAACGCCATAATCGAGGCCAATCCGTCCATCAAGATCGACTACGACTTGATCATAAGGATCTCCGTGACGATCGAGCCATTGCGAAGCGGCTTGAGGTCTATCTTTGTAATTGAATCCTAATATCGGAACTGCGGCAGAGCGAGCAAAGTTAACAATAATTGGATGCTCATCCAGGCATGGTCCACACCACGAAGCAAAAACATTAAGCAGCCAAATTTTATCCGCCATATCGACGTTGGCGAAACGAGTATCGGATGCATTCAATATCGGGAGAGAAAATTCAGGTGCAGCCTTGCCAATGAGAGGAGATGGTACTTCTTTCGGGTCGAGTGACAAGCCTTTGAACAAAAATGCCGCGACTGCAATAAATATACCCAGGGGAATTAAGAATCGGGTCGGCGCCATCGTATTGACCGCCTCAAGTAGAGGTGGTGACCTCTTCAGGACTACTGCTCACCTCGCTGGCTTTCCGATAGCGACGATCTGAGACAGCGAGCACTCCTCCTAGAGCCATAAGAAATGCGCCACCCCAAATCCAATCTACGAAGGGCTTCAAATAAACCCGAACCACCCAAGACCCATCGCTTAATGGCTCTCCTAATGAAATATACAAATCTCTTGTAAATCCCGTATCAATCGCAGCTTCGGTCATTGCCATTTGTTGGACTGTGTAAAGTCGTTTTTGCGGAAACATTTGATCGACCTCTTCACCATCGACCAATATCGTCATTGTACCCTCAACACCCGTATAATTTGGTCCCTCCAATTCCTCAAGCGCATCAAGACGAATTGTGTAGTCCCCGATTGTTACGGTATTACCCAAACTCATCTTCACATCTTTCTCAACCTCATACCCACCGACAAGAGTCACGCCGACGACGAACACGGCAACACCCAAGTGAGCGCATAGCATTCCATAATAAGAATTCGGTAAACTCAATAGCGAAGTCCAAAGCGTTCTTCCGTCACCTTTTGACATTTGCTCGAGGCGAGTCCACAAGTTTACTAATCCAGCCAACGTAATCCAAAGGGCCAGAAGCAAGCCAAAACTGACAAACAAGCTCCAGCCACCCATTGTAAAGGGCAGTATTGACGCAGATATAATCGATATTACAAACGCCCATTTGAGTTTTGCCGCCAAATCCGGAACCGAGGACTTCTTCCAACGCGAAATAGGACCGATCCCCATGAGGAACATTGCAGGAGCCATTATTGGGATAAAAACAGCGTCGAAATAAGGTGGGCCAACAGATATCTTACCCAGGCCCAGAGCATCGAGAAATAGAGGATAAAGAGTGCCTAGAAGCACTGAAGCCGCGGCAACCACCAGTAAGACATTATTCGCTAACAATGCAGACTCGCGCGAGACTAAGTCAAATCGGCCGCCTAAGCCGACTTTAGGTGCTCTCCACGCAAATAATATCAGTGAAGCTCCTACAACGAAGACCAAAAAACCGAGTATAAAAACACCTCTCTCCGGATCTGTTGCAAACGCGTGGACCGAAGTCAACACTCCAGAACGCACCAAAAAAGTACCGAGCAGTGATAAAGAGAAAGTAATAATTGCCAGCAATACAGTCCAAACCTTAAAGCTTCCTCGTTTCTCAGTAACTAAGAGTGAATGCATCAATGCGGTACCACATAGCCAAGGCATAAATGATGCATTTTCAACTGGATCCCAGAACCACCAGCCACCCCAACCGAGCTCGTAATATGCCCACCAACTCCCAAGGGCGATCCCAATGGTAAGAAATGCCCATGCGATTGTTGTCCAAGGGCGAGACCATCGAGCCCAAGTAGTATCCAAACGACCACTAATTAGGGCGGCAATGGCAAAAGCAAAAACTACCGAAAATCCTACGTAACCCATATAGAGCATAGGTGGATGAATGACCATTCCTGGGTCTTGAAGTAACGGATTTAAATCACGACCGTCCATGGCGGGCGGTAATAATCGATCAAATGGATTAGAAGTGAGTAATAAAAATGAATAGAAACCGATTGCGACCAGGGCCATGACCCCAAGTATCAGAGACAGCATATCGTTTGGTAGCCCTTTACTGAAGCGTGCAACCGCCGCCATCCATCCCGACAACATCAAAACCCAAAGCAGTAGAGACCCCTCGTGGCTACCCCAACTCGCTGCAAGCCGATACGGCCAAGGAAGCTGTGAATTCGAGTTTGATGCTACATTTAGTACAGAAAAATCGTTCGTTAAAAACGAAATTACTAAGCAGCAGAACCCAAAACTAGTAAGGAAAAACAATATATACGCTGAAGGCCGGGACACTGCCATCCAGTTGACGTATCCACGCGTCGCGCCGACTAATGAGAAGAATGCCTGTGCCATTGCTACGCAGAGCGCTAATATAACCGCAAAATGTCCTATCTCAGGAACCAAAATTTACCACCTTTCTAGGACCAACAATCCAGTCATTTATTCCGCTTATCATTCAGTTTCCATCTTTATTTTCATTGCTCGTTCAAGCGCCTCCGCCGCTTCCGGCGGCATATAATTTTCATCGTGTTTGGCAAGTACTTGGTCCGCAACAAACATGCCTTCCATATTAATTCTGCCCTGGGCAACAACTCCTTTACCCTCCTGAAACAAGTCCGGTAATATACCTGTGAACTGTACCGGCACGTCTTCTATGGTATCAGTAACTGCAAAACGAACAGTCACACCGTCCTCATTGCGCTGGAGGCTATCCTCCAAAACCATACCTCCGATGCGAAAGGCCTGACCTTGAGGAACCTGACCCGCAAAGACCTCTGTTGGTGTATAAAAAAATACCAAATTACTGCGAAAGGCCTTTAAAACGAATGTCGCACCAAGTCCTAGCAGCGCAAGCGCGACTACAACTAGAATCAGGCGCTTATGGCGTGGTTTCATGTAATTACCTTTTATTTAACACTTTTGTAGACCTCTACTCTCGTAGTAGACCTCTACTCTCGAGGCGAGTTCATCTATTTTTTTTGAGATCCAAAATCTCAAATACAACACATAGAGCCGTAACAATATAGGAGCCCCAGACGTAGAGCCCGTAACCACCCATTGCAAAAAAATCTGCGATGCTCTCCCACTGCATTTATTGCGCTCCAGACGACTCGGCTAACCAAGCTGCGTTAGCCTCGCGATCACGAATGATACGCCTCACGCGAATTAATGAGACCGCAATCGAATACATCCAAAACGCTAGCGCCATAACCAACATACCAGTGAGCATACTCGTAGCCATGCTTGGGGACTTGGTGAGACTGACAGAGGCTCCTTGATGCAGCGTGTTCCACCACTGCACCGAAAAATAGATAATCGGCACATTTACAACGCCGACCAGGGCAAGGATTGCTGAAGCTCGGTCGGCGCGTCTCGGATCCTCAATGGAAGCGCGTAACGCCATATACCCGATATATAAAAATAATAAAATTAGCTCAGAAGTTAAACGAGCATCCCATACCCACCACGCTCCCCACGTGGGCCTACCCCAAAAAGCTCCCGTCCATAAAGCAACGAATGTCATAAGCGCGCCAGTAGGTGCTAGCGCATGAGCCATCATCGACGAAAGGCGGGTATTCATTATCAATCCTATCGCTGCCCAAAACGACATAATTAAATAGATAAGCATCGACATCCAAGCTGCTGGAACATGAATAAAGATTATTCGATATGACTCGCCCTGCTGGAAATCTGTGGGCGCAACAAAAAATCCGATATAAAGCCCCCATACTGTGAAAACTGCGGCAAACACAAAAAAAATAGTCGCCATTTTCTTAGCTAAAGGATAAAAATATTGCGGTGAAGAATACTTCCAAATATTCATAAACTTTCGATATCTACAATTGGGATGAAACATCAATTAATGTTTATCTAACCTTGATAAACCATCATTCTAAAGCAATTTTAATTGCGCTCGCGATTGCTAACGGGGCTAAAGCAACTGATAGACATAACATGGCGACAAGTATCGAGAAATGTCCATCTATCGAGAGCCCCTGAGCGTCAGCGACCACGGCTCCTGCCCCGAAAATCAAAATAGGCACATAAAACGGCAAAATGAGCATAGACGTTAACGCGGCGCCCCCACGAACTCCTAGTGTTAATGCAGCACCTATCGAGCCAATCAGTGATAGGACAGGTGTGCCAACTAACAACGTAATTAAAAGTATGGTCAAGCTGTCGACAGAGAGTCCAAACTGAAGCCCAATTAATGGCGCAACGATAACTACCGGCAAACCTGTAATCAACCAATGCGCACTGACCTTCGCTATCACCAAAACCGTTAACGGTTCGCCACTCAGCACTAAATGTTCTAATGAGCCGTCATTAAAATCAGTTTCGAACACCCGATGCAGCGCAAGTAGTGAGCATAAAAGGGCCCCAACCCATACAACTCCTGGACCAATAATTTTTAAAATACTTAATTCTGGGCCCACAGCGAATGGAAACAGACTGGAGACAATTATAAAAAAGAACAACACCGTCACCATATCTGTTTTCTGCCTAAACGCCAGCAAAAGTTCTTTCCGAAGCACAAATATAAAAGCTTGATACACGACTAGTCCAGAGAAAGGCTAATGGCCTCAGATACAACATCAAAATCTTGATGCGTCGTAAAAATAAGGAACCCGCCGGACTCGATATGTTGCCTGAGCTTTAGAACTAAACAAGATACTGCTGCAACGTCTAACGATGTAAACGGCTCATCAAGAATCCACAAAACACGGTGCTTCATAAAGTCAAGTCTCGTTAGCGCCACCCGCCTCTTTTGTCCGGCCGACATATACATCACCGGTTTATGCTTCACAGCTTGAAGTCCTGCTGCATCGAGCGCGGACTCTATCTCAACATCGGATGGGTAAGCACCTAAGAGCGGAAGCATCAACTTCAAATTTTCTATGGCTGTGAGTTGTTTTTTTAAGCCATCGTCGTGACCAATAAAGTTGACTGATTTCACAAATCCACTATCACTTTTTCTAGCTAACCCCCCATGCCAAATTACTGCTCCGTTGTCCGGTCGGCACAACCCGGAAACTATCCGAAGCAAAGTCGTCTTACCAGAGCCATTGGATCCAGTCACACGAACAGCATCGCCCGCATTCATCGAGAAGTTTAAATCCTCAAATAAAATATTCTTACCTCGAGCAAAACCTAAATTTTGAACTGCTAACATGACTTATGTTACCTAATTACTCTGAACAGTTTGTAATCGTTTTTTTATGAAAAACTAGCATGAGGGTATCATGGTATCTAACGTATGTGTTGCGTGAAAAGACGACACAACACATATCAAAACTGCGAATATAGAGGAAGTGAGTATGCCCAAAATTACGATGTACTTTGATTTTATATCCCCTTATGCTTATCTTGCCTTCAAAGAAATTGAAAAAGGGCTAAATGAACGGGTAGACGTCACGTACAGACCCATACTATTCGGCGGTCTACTAAACCACTATGGCCAATTAGGTCCCGCTGAGATTCCCCATCGAAGAGAGTGGACTTTTCTGCAAGCCCTATGGCAAGGCAAAGAAGCCGGCATTCCAATTCAGCTCCCTAAAAGTCACCCGTTTAATCCACTCGCACTTCTTCGTTTATCTATTGCGGAAAACGCGTCAGGGGATCCAAGCCAAGAGACATGTAACAAGATTTTCGAGTTTGTATGGAATCGTGGAGTCGATGTAACCGATGAAAATGAATTTTCAACACTTAGAAACTCAATCAACTCAGAGCGAGACCTCAACGACCCAATCGTTAAAGAGCGACTCAAGATAAACACCGAGGAGGCTATCGCTAATCACGTTTATGGCGTTCCGTCATTTCATTATAATAATAAAATATTTTGGGGAAATGACTCTCTCAAGATGCTTGAAGCCTACATCGATGGGGATCCGTGGATTGATAAAAACTGGTCAAAACCAGATGGTGTAACTGTAGCGATTAAGCGTAAAAGTTAACTAAATAATTACTGCTCACCAAAAACAAAAAGACAGGACACGACATGCGTAAAGTTTGTTTAATCATAGGTGCTGGCGCAGGAATAGGTATGGCAACTGCGAGGAGGTTCGCCAAAGAGGGTTATCACATCTGCCTTGTCAGGCGAAGTGATCACAAAGGTCTCGATAAATCACTTCAAGAACTCACGGCAAATAGTTATGAAGCGACAGGTTTTATGGTTGATGTAACTGAGTCCGATGATCTTGAGGCACTCGTCGAAAAAGTAGAGCTGGAAATCGGTCCGATTGATACCGCCATCTACAATGTGGGAGCTCAAATTGGCGATCGCCATCTAGACAGCACCACACTTAAAGTTTTTGAACTAGGCTGGAAATTAGGTACCTTTGGGCTGTTTCGGCTTGCCAAAAAACTACTTCCCTACATGGTCGAGCGCTCAACGGGAACTCTACTTGTTACCGGAGCAACTGCATCAGTTAGGGGGAATGGCGGCCAACACTCACATGCCGCGACAATGGCTTCGCGTCGGATGTTGTGTCAATCCTTAAATGCTGAGTTTGCACCTCAAGGGATACATATCGCGCACATCGTAATTGATGGACTCATAGATGCTCCAGACACACTTGGAAAAATGTTAGGTCCCGATGCCTTTGAGGAGCTTAAGCAGCGCAAAGGCTACGAAAAAAATGGTTTATTGGTTCCAGATCAAATTGCAGATAGTTATTTTCACCTCGCACGCCAACACCCTTCGGCATGGACACATGAATTAGATTTAAGGCCATATTCAGCATTGCCCTGGTGGAACCACGAAAAATTAGATTTATAGTTAACGGTTACTTGTCTAAAGGTAAGTTTTCAATCGTTTCTTGAAGGGGTTCTCCGTCCACCCAAAGCGCCTTATACGACGCGCCGTTGGAGAACGTGTAAACACCCTCGCCATTTGGTGCGCCATTTTGAAAATTACCGACATATTTACCACCGCTTGAATACGTCTGGCGGCCTCTACCATGCTCTTGGTCGTTTCGCCAGCGACCCTCATAACGAGCACCATCAGCGTAAGTGTAGATTCCAAATCCTTCTTTCTGGCCTTCTCGATAACCACCTCGATAATGATCCCCATTAACAAATTGCATAGAGCCGTATCCATGAAACTGGCCGAATTGATATGAGCCTTCATACTTTGCCCCGTTATCGTATTGCATGGCCCCTTTGCCATGCGGCATATCGTTTTTAAACTGTCCGGCATAAGTGGACCCTGACAAAGGATGCTCAGAACCGAATGTCATCTCGCCCTGCCCGTATTTCTTCCCGTGTCTGAATTGTCCGTTATACTTTGTTCCAAAAGCGTCCTCAAGTAAGCCAACACCGTGCGGTTTACCGTCGCCAAAGGCCCCAATGTAGTTCAGACTCTCAGAATCAATTACTCCTATGCAGTCTGTCCAAAATTCATAATCATCGCCCGCGCACTCTGGTAAATCTGCCGCCTGAGCAAAAGAAAAAAAACACAACAACGAGACTAAAATTACTCTAAAACGCATAAGTTTTAGATAGAGCTCAACCAGCCTCTGTCCCTCCGCC
>JAOEKQ010000022.1 GCA_028379895.1 Burkholderiales bacterium | reverse complement strand
TGCGGGCGCTTCAATCGTGCATGTGCATGCCTATGATGAAAAGACTGGGCGTCAAAAGGACGACGTGGATGTTTATAAGAAAATCATTGAGGGTATTCGTACAAAAGTTGATGCGATTGTCTATCCAACAGTGCCTGCTTCAGGAATGAATCCTATTGATGAGCGAAGTACCGCCGAAGATAGATACGCGCATATTGAGTCATTGGCCAAGGACGGTTTTCTCGAGTGGACTGTGCTGGATCCAGGGTCGTGTAATTTTTCACATTATGATGAACTGAAAGAGGATAAAGTCGGATATGTTTATCAGAATAGTGAGACGGACATTCGTCACGGTATGGGTATAGCGCATAAGTTTGGTCTGCACCCTAGCTACGCTATATACGAACCAGGATTCGCTCGGCTCGGCGCAAATTTGCACTGGCGGGAGAGTACGCCAGACCCTATTTACCGGCTGATGTTCAGTTCAGGATTCACCTTTGGCTTTCCGCCGGAAGATTATGGACTGACAGCGTATTTGAATCTATTGGATCAGGTCGCACCTGGTTGTAACTGGATGATTGCGGGTCTGGACGTCAACCTTCTACCACTGATACCGAGGGTCATTATGGAGTCTGGACACATAAGAGTAGGACTTGAGGATGCGCCTTTTGGATGTGAGAAAACCAATTTGGAGCTTGTTGAGGATGCAGTAAATTCGATTGAAAGGTGCGGTGGTGACCTAGCAAAGGCCGCCGAGGTTAGGTTGGCCGCTTCCAGTGACAAGCTTGAGGCGATGACATCCGGGATTTAATTTCTATTTCCGAGTATTAAATAAAATAAAGGTTAAATTTTGGAATTAAGTCGAATAGGAATTACGATGGGCGACCCTGCAGGGATAGGGCCTGAAATTATCGTCAAAACGCTACAAGAGATGTCGCCTGAGTTTCGGTCTCGGTCAATTATAGTCGGGAATATCGACTTTCTAGATCGAGCTAGTCGCATGGTCGGTGCAGAACTTAAATTTAGCGACTCGCTTGCGGTAGATGCTGGAATGGTGCCAGTTGTTCACGTACCGACTAGTGAATCGGAATCCATAAATGATGGAAAAATGAGCGCGAGTGCTGGCGAGGCAGCCTATCGTTATGTTGAAAAAGCCGCAGAGCTTTCACTAAAGAAGGTAATCTCAGTGATCGTGACTGCTCCGCTGAACAAAGCTGCCATGCACCTAGCTGGTCACAAGTATGACGGCCATACAGAATTACTGGCAGAGCTTACGGGAGCTAAGTCGTCTTACATGCTGTTAGCCGGACCAAAATTAAACGCAATACACGTCAGCACGCACACATCGCTGGCTAATGCCGCGCTCAAACCAACGACGATGCGAGTGTTGGACACCATACGTATCGGGGATCAGCATTTTAAGAGCATCGGATATGAAAGTCCGCGGTTAGCGGTTGCGGGACTTAATCCCCATTGTGGCGAGGGGGGCTTGTTTGGCTCAGAAGAGACGGACCGGTTGGTGCCGGCCATTGATCAGGCGAAGTCTGAGGGAATTGACGTACAAGGACCAATTTCTGGGGACACAGTTTTCTACAGAGCGTTGCAAGGAGAATTTGACTTGGTTGTTGCTCAATATCATGACCAAGGTCATATTCCGACAAAGCTTATTGCGTTCAATGAGACAGTCAATGTTAGTCTTGGCCTTCCGATACATAGAACTTCGGTTGACCATGGGACAGCTTTTGAAATTGCCTGGAAAGGTGTGGCAAACAACACCAATATGACGGCCGCGATTGACTATGCGCGAAGAATTATTGGCCGGTAGTGACTAGGATGAATCGAACATATCGTCATTACCTAATCAAGACGATGATTGTCTTTCAGGTCTAAGTTTGTAGAGATGAAGTAAGTGGATTTCAGCATCTTTATAGAAAATGATCTACCATCTAAGGACGACCAATGGTTTTAGTCACGGTTTCTAGAGAGTGCGAAAGGATTAGTTTTGAGACTTGTAAAATTTATCACGCTAATGTTCTTCTGCATACAATCGACTTTTTTATTTGCTGTTGAGCCGGAGATACTCGATTATCGTGGCGTAAAGTATGTTTCAGGTGGAATGAATGAAGCTGAACGCAAAATAATGGATAACTTAGCATCACGGTTTCCAATGCATATGGTGCTCACATCAACAGCTGTTGACGGACCAATTTCGGGCGCGTTGGTCACGGTTAAGAATTTGTCTGGAGACGTGATTCTAGAAGAAGAATCTAGAGGGCCATTGTTCTTTGTTGAAGTTGTTGGGGGTCGGTATACTATTGACGCTACTTATAACGGACAAACACTTACAGAAACTAAAGATTTGACAGGTCGGCGTTATTTGAGGTTGCGGTTTAAGTTTACGCAATAGCGCTGCCTAGCTAAAAAGTAACGAAAAAGGGAGTGCAGTATGCGTAGTATTTGCCAACCAGGGCGTTTAATTTTGTTTGTCTTGCTAATGAGCGGATTTATTTTGCAGGCATGGGCAGGAGGATCTGCTCGACGAGAACAGATGGTTGCAAATTATAGTGGCTGTGACTGGACCGATGCGATGGGTCAAGAGCTTTATCAATGTATAAAAGATAATAATGGGTTTAGTACTCTTTATTGTTTCAACACAACTATTGAAAACAGTTGTGAAAAGAAGTCGGTTTCTGATGACGATATGAATTCGATGCTCGCACAAAATGATCAAAGTCAGGAGACTGATTCAGGTGGCACGGTACCTATCGATGAAGAAATTTATGAAAAAGCGATGGAACAGGAATACAAGATGTTTCAATTTCGTGACTGTCCCTACACAGAAGAAATGGGTGATTACATGTTTGAATGCATTAAAGAGAATGACGGATTTAATGCCCACGGCTGCTTCAAAGATTCGGTGACAGTGTTTTGCCCTGAATCGGACAAGTAATTTAATCTCGGTCGACAGTGCTTACTGGCTTTTTTAAGATCGTATTTGCTTAAATAAGCTAGACTCTCGACTGTAAAATCCTTCGGTATGGAAGGTCTCTGGAAACCCGAAGTGTTCGTAGTCTAGGTGGTGGCACAATTCGTGCAACAAAGTCCTCAGGAAACTCTTAAAAGCTACAACTTTTTTGTTTTTAGCGGTTCGCATCCATACCTGTATTTTGGCAGGCTTACCATCGTCCTCTGGTAGATATAACCCATGGAGTTCTCCCCAGTCGTCCGATGGCCGAACGCTAAGCACTTGTACTTTGAGTCTTGGTGATTTGATTTGACTCACTATGTCATCAGCAATGGTTTGACACACCATTTCAATTTCTATTAAATTTTCTTCAATCAGAAGCGTCTCTAGTGTCGAGGACTCATTATGGAGACGTTCGATATCTTTGAGTGTCAGGTATTTTATGTCATCACTCTGCCGGTAGATACTTTGTTGACGTGCGGTTAAACGATTATAAAAATTAAAAACCACAGTTTTTACCTTTATTGGTCGATTTCGATTAATGCTAATTATAAAGTTTTGAACGGCGTCCGGGTCGTTAGGTTCTCGTGATACTCCCCAATTGCCGCTCCTTCTCGGTCCAGAAAGTTACCTACGGCATCTGAAAATTGAGGATGTGCTAACCAGTGAGCCGAGTTGGTTTCAACTCCCTCTAATCCGCGAGATAGTTTATGTTCACCTTGTGCGCCACCTTCAAATTTTTTATATCCATGTTCAATGGCGTACTCTATTGTTTGGTAGTAACAGGTCTCAAAGTGCAGTCCTGGAATATACTCTTTGGCACCCCAATATCTTCCTAGAATTGTGTCATTGCTCAGAATGTTTAAGGCGGCGGCGACGCGCTGTCCAGATTGACTGGCGATAGTGAGCAACATATTTTTTCCGAGCTTATTTTTCAATTCTAAAAAAAAGTTAAAATTCAAATAGGGGTTCGATCCCCTGACGTTGTAAGTGTGTTGATAACAGTTATAGAAAAACTCCCATTCATCCTCGCAGGCTTGGTCTCCTGAGATCATCTTGAATTTCACATTATTATCAACAAGTCGTTTGCGTTCTTGTTTGATTTTTTTTCTTTTCGCCGATTTCATCGATGATAAGTAGTGGGTAAAGTTTTCGTAATCCTGGTTAGTCCAGTGGAATTGGATCGATTTTCGTAGAAGACATCCAACTTTTTTCCAGACCGATAAATCTTCTGTTTCGGGATACAAGCAATGGAAGGAAGATAGTTGATTATTTTTTGTAAAAGACAGTATCGCATTTGCGAGTGCATTTTTTATATTTACGTCAGCGGCTAACAGCCGCGGACCAGTTGTTGGCGTGAATGGCACCGCCGAAACAAGCTTCGGGTAGTAATCCAAGCCTGACCGATGGTAGGCATCAGCCCAAGCCCAATCGAAAATGTATTCACCGTACGAATTAGTTTTGATGTAGAGAGGGGCCGCGCCGACTAATCTCTTATTCGATGTGGCGATTAAATGTGAGGGCAGCCATCCACTTTGCTCGCCAACGTTTTGCGTTTCCTCTAGTGCTGCTAGAAATTCATATGATGTAACCGTGTGGCCATTGTTTAAAGAATTCCAGTCCTCAGCTTTGATTCCAGATAAACTATGGACTATGTCAAATTTAACGTTGTTCATGTTGTTTTAATTATTCACCTATCAATACGTAGTATGCCTTTAAAAATTCTTGTCGCTCAAATTAATTGTGTCGTTGGCGATGTGTCGTCCAACGCGGCCAAAATTCTTTCGATTATTAATCAAGCAAAGCTGGATTCTGTTGATTTAGTCGTTACTCCTGAATTGTCACTATGTGGGTACCCCCCCGAGGATTTATTGCTAAGACCAGATTTTCTAAAAGAATGCGAGTTAGCGCTGATACGCCTCGTGAACAATGTATCTGGGATCACGCTTATAGTTGGTCACCCTCACAAGGAGGGTCAGAGTTTGTATAACGCCGCATCAGTCATTCAAGATGGTAAGATTATCTCACGATACTTCAAGCAAGAGTTGCCTAACTATCGCGTATTTGATGAGGCTAGATACTTTAAGGCTGGTGTGCAACCGGTTGTATTTTCGGTGTCTGGAGTTTCTGTTGGACTAAATATCTGTGAAGATGTTTGGGGGGAAGGTGGTCGTGAAGCCTCGACTCAGTCGAAGGTCAATGAACACCCTGCGAGAGCTGTCTCAAGTGCTAAAAAAAGTGGGGCGGATTTGTTGGTTGTTATAAATGCTTCTCCATTTCATTCTGGCAAAGACTTGGTAAGAAGGAAGGTCGTTCAAACCCAAGCGCGCTTGCATTCAATGCCCGTAATCTTTTGTAATCTTATCGGTGGTCAAGATGAGCTCGTCTTCGATGGAGGATCATTTGTGTGCGACAGAGATGGTGAGGTTTCAGCTCAAGCGGAGTTTTTTAGCGAAAGCTGTATGACAGTAACCGTAGATAAAGACCAAATCACTTCGGAGACTAAAGAACAGCTATTCGGTAATGAACGCGCTATCTATGAAGCGCTTGTTTTGGGGGTGAAGGATTACGTCGAGAAGAATAGTTTTCCAGGAGTGTTGATTGGGCTATCTGGAGGAATTGATTCTGCGCTAACGATGGCGGTGGCTACTGACGCGTTGGGCGCGGAAAGAGTTAAGGCAGTTATGATGCCCTCTCAATTCACGGCCAGTATGAGTCGGGAGGATGCGAGTAGCATGGCTGCGGGTTTGGGAGTTGAATATTCGGAGGTGGCAATCAAACCGATGTTTGATGCTTTTACGAATAGTCTGTCCAAAGAGTTTTTGGGTAGGGCGTTTGACACTACCGAGGAGAACCTGCAGTCACGAATTCGCGGTACGTTATTGATGAGCTTATCAAATAAGTTCGGCTCTTTAGTGTTGACTACAGGAAACAAAAGTGAAATGAGCACTGGCTACGCTACTTTGTATGGCGATATGGCTGGGGGTTTTGCTGTACTGAAGGATTTGACAAAACAGGCGGTTTATCGTTTGTCGGTTTACCGAAATACGATTTCAGCCTGCATTCCTGAGCGAATTATTGAGCGCCCACCGAGTGCTGAGCTACGAGCTGATCAGCTTGACGAGGATTCCTTGCCGTCATATGAGATTTTGGATGCAATTGTCGAACACTATGTTGAGTATGATCGCGGTGTGGCAGAGATCATAGCGCTCGGGTATTTGCCGGAGGACGTAAAAAAAATCGTTTGGCTGATTCATGTGAATGAGCACAAGCGGCGACAGTCTCCTCCAGGAGTTCGAGTTACGGCTCGTGGTTTTGGTAAAGACTGGCGATATCCAATTACGAGTAAGTATCGTGGCTTGATCGATCAGTAAAAAACGTGCCATGATACTGACAAGGTTAAGGTGAGTAATAAATCGTTGGTTTTATTGATAAAATATTGGTTGTTTGTTGACCTAGTTCGAGCGAATGAGGGGATTTAAGCCATGAAAAAAATAGAAGCTGTGATTAAGCCATTTAAGCTTGATGAAGTGCGTGAAGGTTTATCGGAAATTGGAATTACTGGTCTCACAGTCACCGAGGTTAAGGGTTTCGGTCGTCAAAAAGGACATACTGAGTTATATCGAGGCGCTGAATACGTTGTGGATTTTTTACCAAAAGTCAAGATCGAAGTGGTCGTCGTCGATAGTCTTGTTGATCAAGCCGTCGAATCTTTAGTGTCGAATGCTAAAACGGGAAAAATCGGTGATGGAAAGATCTTCGTAACTTCAGTAGAACAGGTTATTCGTATTCGTACTGGCGAGACTAACGAGGATGCGGTTTAATTTTATCTACCTTTCAGTGTTTCGAGCTCAATAAAAGCGTTGTTGCTCCACTTCCTCCATCTTTTGGGGCTGCCTCGCAATAAGCAAGGATATCGGCTCTAAGCTGGAGCCAACGAAACAGCTTTTTCTTCAAAACTGGCTCACCATTGCTGGACCGATGGCCCTTACCATGTATTACTCTGACGCAGCGAATGCCCCTTTTTTTTGCATTTGAAAGAAATTCCGCCACGAGGATGCGAGCGCCATCAGATGTGGAACCATGAAGGTCTAGTTCGTCTTGAACAACCCAATAGTTCCTTCTGAGTTTTCTAAGAACTTGATGTTGCACCCCAGGTCGTAAGAAAGCTGGTTCCTCTGATAGGAATTCCGTGCCTTCTTCTTCCATATCCTGATGCAGTAATTCTTTTAAAACGTCAGCTTCGTCCTGAATCGACTGTGTGGGAATGGGCGCAGGCGGTTCTTTTGAGCTAAAGATCTTCTCATCTTTCTTTAAGATGGTTATATCTTTCAATGAATCTTCAAGAAGATCCTCAAATCGCTCCTTAGGTTTTGAGTCATTATTATTCGACATGCGTCACAGTACATTCAATAAGATTATTCGTTACTGGCTAAAAAACGCTCTGCATCTAGCGCAGCCATGCAACCCGTGCCAGCACTCGTCACCGCTTGGCGATAAACGTGATCTTGTACGTCTCCAGCGGCAAAAACGCCTGAAATGCTTGTTTGTGTCGCATTTCCTTCAAGCCCGCTTTGAGTGGTTATGTATCCGCCGACCATATCAACCTGGGCTTTAAAGATATCTGTGTTAGGTGAGTGTCCAATGGCAATGAAGACACCAGCAACTGATAGTGTTGACTCTTGGTTGTTTTTTGTGCTCTTGATGCGAGCTCCGGTGACGCCAGACGTATCACCGACTATTTCGTCTAGGGTGTGATCCCAAATAATATTTATGTTGCCATTTTTTTCTTTCTCTAAAAGCCTATCGACAAGTATTGCTTCGGCTTTCAGCTGATTACGTCGATGCACTAGGGTAACCGTTTTCGCAATATTTGATAGATAAAGCGCTTCTTCAACAGCAGTGTTACCACCCCCGATAACTGCAACATCTTGACCTTTATAAAAAAAGCCGTCACAAGTTGCGCAGGCCGAGACTCCTTTCCCCGCAAAGGCCTCTTCCGAGGGAATACCCAAGTACTTGGCTGAGGCCCCAGTGGCAATAATTAATGCGTCGCAAGTGTATTCAGCTTGGTCTCCCAATAACGTAAAAGGCCGCTTATCAAGCTTTACGGTATGAATATGATCAAAGATGAGTTCAGCGCCAAAACGCTCGGCATGTTTTTGGAATCGATCCATGAGCTCTGGACCTAAAACACCGTCGGCATCTGCTGGCCAATTATCAACATCTGTAGTGGTCATTAACTGACCTCCCTGCGCGATCCCAGTAATGACTACTGGCTTTAGGTTCGCTCTGGATGCATAGACGGCCGCTGTGTAGCCAGCCGGGCCTGAACCTAAAATAATGAGCTTGTTATGTTTTTTTTCCATATCTATTTCCTAAATGCTAATTGTGTGCTGGTAGTTCCAAATTTGACAACTGTTTCGCGTGTTGGTGATCTTATCAAATTGGAAATGTTTACGATCAGAGAGATTTGACTCAGTTACAATACTGTTTAAGCTAAAATCTATATCTTGTTAATTTTACAGACCTTATGACTAACTGTTCGACGGATTTACTCATTGGCTAAACGAAAAACTATTAAGAAATCGGAAATAGTCAACAAAGATTCTTCCACTAAAAGTGTGTTGCCGCCCAAGCTTGTTGTCTTGTTACGTGAGGTTGGGCTGCTCCTCTCGTCGGGTGTTCTGGCGTATTTGACCCTTGTTTTAAGTACCTATGACCGGTTGGATCCTGCTTGGTCGCGTCAAAGTGCCACGGAGGAAGCGAGTAATGCGGGGGGCGTTTTTGGTGCACACATCTCTGATGTGCTCCTTTATTTATTTGGGATTTCAGCATGGTGGATCGTCTTGGTTGGAGCGCTTTTGGTGATTCGGGCGTATCGCCATACCGCTAGAAGAATTACTGAAAATCCTAAGGTCGTATTACTTGTGACTGTAGGTTTAGTGCTCCTCATAGTTTCCAGTGCTGCTTTCGAAGGACTCCGTTTGTATTCAGCTCATTTTGAGTTACCCGGTAAGCCAGGAGGTATTATCGGTGGGGAGATCGCATTCATCAGTACTAGCACATTTGGATTTATCGGTAGTACATTAATATTCCTGATATTGATGGCCGTTGGCATATCCTTAGTGAGCGGAATATCGTGGATATCAATATCAGAAAAAGTGGGGTATTGGATGGAATTAACGGTATTGCAACTATGGCGAGGCTGGGAAAGTTGGCGCGACAGAAAGGCTGGAGAGATTGCCTTAGAGGCGAGGATGGATCGGTTAGACGAAGTACGCGAAAAATTCACGTTTCCGGAGCCTAAGCCGTTAAGAATTGACAAACCAGTACATCAGGTCGCGCAATCGGAACGAGCGCAAAAAGAAAAGCAAAAACCTTTATTTGAAGATTTACCCGATTCTGAGCTCCCATCTATTAACCTTCTGGATTCCCCACCACTAGATGTTGAGGTGATTTCCTCAGACACGCTTGAGTATACGTCCCGACTGATTGAAAAAAAATTATTAGACTTCAATATTGAGGTAAGGGTCGTGGCAGCGCAGCCTGGGCCTGTCATAACGCGTTATGAAATAGAGCCCGCGGTCGGTGTGAAGGGTAGCCAAATTATTAACTTGACCAGAGATTTGGCGCGGTCTTTATCGGTAGTTAGTATCAGGGTAGTCGAGACGATTCCCGGTAAGACCACAATGGGCTTAGAAATCCCCAATACCAAACGACAGGTTGTTTACCTATCCGAGGTGCTTGCATCTCAGACGTACGCGGACGTTCCATCACCGCTTGCCATCGCTTTGGGTAAGGATATCTCTGGTGTACCGGTATGTGCCGATCTCGCTAAGATGCCCCATTTGCTCGTGGCTGGAACCACAGGATCTGGTAAATCTGTTGCGATTAATGCGATGATTTTGTCGTTACTTTATAAGTCAACTCCCAATGAAGTCCGCATGATTTTAGTGGATCCCAAGATGCTTGAGCTATCTGTATATGAGGGAATTCCCCATTTGCTGGCTCCAGTTGTGACTGAGATGCCGAAGGCGGCACACGCGTTAAATTGGTGTGTTGGTGAAATGGATCGAAGATATCGACTTATGTCCGCACTAGGTGTTCGCAATTTGTCAGGATTCAATACGAAAATCCGTCAGGCGGCAAAATCTAATAAAACAATTGATAATCCGTTTAGCTTGAATCCAGAGGAGCCGGAACCGCTACAAGAACTGCCATTAATTGTGGTCGTTATTGATGAGTTAGCCGATCTAATTATGGTTGTAGGTAAAAAAATTGAAGAATTAATCGCGCGTCTCGCTCAGAAGGCGAGAGCGGCTGGAATTCACTTGATTTTAGCGACTCAGCGACCCTCGGTTGATGTAATTACTGGATTGATTAAGGCGAACATTCCGACACGAATCGCGTTCCAAGTATCCAGCCGTGTGGACTCAAGGACCATCTTAGATCAAATGGGTGCTGAGCAATTGTTAGGTCAAGGGGATATGCTTTATTTGCCCCCAGGTAGTGGCTACCCACAGAGAGTGCATGGTGCGTTTGTGGACGACCAGGAGGTGCATCGCGTTGTTGACACACTGAAGAGTCGAGGTGAGCCACAGTACATAAAAAGTATCCTGGAGGCGCCGGTTTCTTCCGATGATTCGGGGGAGGGAGCTGTGGGCGGTGATGCCGAAGGCGACCCGCTATATGATCAAGCCGTAGAGATTGTTTTAAAGAATAAACGTGCCTCCATCTCCCTAGTCCAAAGGCATTTACGTATTGGCTATAACAGAGCTGCTAGGCTTGTCGAGCAAATGGAATCAGCGGGCCTCGTATCAAGTATGTCCTCCTCTGGTAGCCGTGAGATCTTAGCGCCTAACAATGACAGTTGATCAAATAATTTTAAAGGGTTGATCAATGCGGGTCGATTCTTTTCGGTTGATAATGCTCATCACTTTTTTGATGCCATTCCAAGCACCGGCTGGTGCGATTGAGGAACTCCAAAATTTCGTCGGTCAATCGGTATCCGGCCAATCTACGTTTGTTCAGCGCGTTTATGATAGCGCCGGAGAGCTCGTTCAGGTGTCCTCAGGGGATTTGAAGTTTTCCCGCCCAGGGAAGTTCAAGTGGCATTATTTTGAGCCGTACGAGCAGTTACTTGTCGGAGATGGTGATTTTCTGTGGGTTTACGATCTGGATTTAATGCAGGTCACACGGGTTTCGTTAGACCTAGCGCTCGGGTCAAGTCCTGCAGCGCTTCTGTATGGTTCGGAAGATATCGATAGTTACTTTGGCTTGGAGGCTCTTGAGTCAGAGGGAGAGCTGGTAAGAGTTCGCGTGATTCCTTACGAAGAGAGCGGGTTATTTGAACGTATTGAGATCGGACTCGTTGCCTCCATGGTGCAAAATATGACGCTTTATGACTATTTTGGTCAAAAAACAGTTATCGAATTTGGTCAATTCTCAATTCCTTCAAATTTTGATGAGAATGAATTTGAGTTTGAGGTTCCAGAGAATGTAGATTTGGTCACTCAGTGATATGTGAGCTACCCATTTCACTGAATTCAAATATGAACTAAGTCTATTAAATTTTGATGAGCATACCTTTAGCGGATCAATTAAGGCCACAAAGCTTAGACGAATTTGTTGGTCAATCACGTTTAATTGGGGACGGTAAGCCGCTGACCCTAGCTGCTCGGTCGGGCAGTTTGCAATCAATGATCCTTTGGGGCCCACCAGGTGTGGGTAAAACGACGTTGGCTAGGATATTAGCTCATTCAAGTGCGGCAAATTTGGTGGAGTTATCTGCGGTTCTATCGGGCGTGAAAGAGATTCGAGATGTGGTGACAATAGCGAAGAAAAATCGAGAGGATTTTAATCAACAAACACTGGTTTTTGTCGATGAAGTACACCGATTTAATAAGACGCAACAAGATGCTTTCTTACCTCACGTGGAGAGCGGTCTCTTGATATTTATAGGGGCAACAACCGAGAATCCGTCGTTTGAAGTGAATAATGCGCTCTTATCCAGAGCTACAGTCTATGTTCTAAAATCGTTGACTGAAGAAGAGCTGATGGTTGTGTTTGATCGCGGTTTAAAACATTTAGATGCATCTGTTGATATTGATAATACGGCAAAGTCTTTAGTTGTTAGTCATGCTGACGGTGATGCTCGAAAGCTCTTAAACATGTTAGAGATTATCGTTGCTGCAGCAAAAGATATATCCCACAAAATAGTCGATGAGAAGTTCGTTGTCAGCGTACTTCCTCGGATATTCCGTCTCTTTGATAAACAGGGCGATTCGTTTTATGACAGTATTTCCGCACTTCATAAGTCAGTTCGAGGATCCTCTCCAGACGCGAGTTTGTATTGGTTGACACGCATGTTGGATGGTGGCGTTGATCCGCTATACGTTGGGCGACGCATAATTCGTATGGCTGTTGAAGACATTGGTTTAGCTGATCCAAGGGCGTTAACTATTGCTTTGGATGCGGTCTCGGCCTACGAGCGGCTTGGTTCTCCTGAGGGTGACTTAGCGCTAGGACAATGTGTTCTTTATCTTGCGTGCGCTCCTAAAAGCAATGCTGCATACACAGCTTATAATAATGCGTTAGCTTTCGTTAAAGACCATGGTTCAAGTGCGGTGCCGCCACATTTAAGAAACGCGCCTACAAAGCTGATGAAGGACTTGGGATACTCCGAGGAATATCGTTATCCTCACAATGAGCAGGAGGGTTATGCCGCAAATGTGCAGTATTTCCCGGAAAATATAAAACCTGAGCAGTTTTATCGGCCAGTTGACCGTGGCTTAGAAATAAAGATAAAAGAAAAGCTTGATAGGTTAAGGCAATTAGATGCTAACGAGATCGACAACCGTAGAGTTAAAAAATGATTACTTTTGGATACTTTTAAGGATGAGTGAATAAATGCTCGACGTACAGATTTTAAGAAATGACTTAGAAAACGTTACAACCAAGTTAACAGAGCGTCGTAACTTCACGTTGGATATAGATGCTTTTGTGACGCTGGAGTCAGAGCGTAAAACTGTTCAGTCGGATACCGAAGCGCTGCAAGCACAACGTAACTCGATTTCGAAAGAAATTGGTCATGCTAAAAAAAGTGGTGACGAGCAAAAAGCCTCCCAATTAATGGCGCGGGTAGGCGAATTTGCAGATCGTTTAAAGTCGAACGAGGAGAAGCTTGGTGACATTCAGGCGAAAATCTACGATTTGTTATCGGAAATCCCAAATGTGCCAAACGACTCTGTTCCGATTGGAAAAACTGAAGACGATAATGTTGAAGTCAAGAAGGTTGGTGTTCCGCGCAACTATGATTTTAAGCCACAAGACCACGTTGATCTCGGAGAGAAATTAGGCGCGTTGGACTTTGAGCGTGCGACTAAAATTACTGGGTCTCGCTTTTCTCTGATGATGGGGGGTGTAGCAAGACTCCATCGAGCGCTCGCGCAGTATATGCTCGACACGCACACAAGTAGGCACGGGTATACCGAGGTTTATACGCCGTACTTAGTTAATGCGGACTCTTTGTTTGGAACGGGTCAGCTACCCAAGTTTGAAGAGGATTTATTTTCAATTCCCCTATCTGATGATCAAAATTTCTATCTTATTCCTACGGCTGAGGTTCCCGTAACAAACATTTATCGCGGTGAAATATTATCGATCAATCAATTGCCTACTAAGTTTGTATGTCATACGCCATGTTTTCGTTCTGAGGCTGGATCATATGGGAGAGATACCCGAGGGATGATTCGTCAACATCAATTTGATAAAGTCGAACTCGTTCAATTTGCTCACCCAGATCATTCCTATGATCAATTAGAAGAATTAACGGGACAAGCGGAATCCATATTGATTGATCTGGAAATACCGTTTCGAACCGTCACGCTATGTACTGGAGATATGGGATTCTCATCTGCTAAGACCTACGACATCGAAGTTTGGCTTCCTGGACAAAACGCGTATCGAGAGATTTCGTCCTGCAGTAACTTTGAAGATTTTCAGGCAAGACGAATGCAAACGCGTTTTAGGGCCGGAAAAAATAAAACAGAGTTCGTTCATACCTTAAATGGTTCAGGCTTGGCTGTTGGACGCACGTTAATAGCTGTGCTTGAAAACTATCAGCTCCAAGATGGGTCGATCGAGATTCCACAAGTTCTTAAGTCGTATATGGGTGGAGTTGAGGTCATCGAGCCGAGCTAGTATGGTTGCTATTGCCACATTATCGTATATGCGGGGTATTTGATGATCGAGAGCTTAAACCTTCCTGCCGGTATCGAATCGACCGTTGAGCGGGAGCAAATTGCGGCTTCAGTACAAAAAATATGTGACCGATACGACGATGATTTCTGGTCGAAGAAAGATCAAAATAAAGAATTTCCGTTTGAATTCCGCTCGGCCATGGCCGAATCCGGCTGGCTGGGGATCACAATGCCAACCGAATACGGCGGTGCTGGACTAGGGGTCACCGAGGCTGCACTCGTGATGCATACGGTTGGTCGTTCGGCAGGCGTGTTTGCAGCTTGTTCTGCCATCCACATTAATTTGTTTGGTCCGCATGCGATTATTAAGTACGGTTCACCGGAACAAAAGTCGCGCTGGATACCCCGATTGATATCGGGCGCGGACCAAGTAGCTTTTGGTGTCACTGAGCCCGATGCTGGTCTTGATACGACGCGGATCAAAACACGTGCGATTCGACGTGGTTCCACCTACGAGATCAGTGGTTCAAAAGTGTGGATGTCGACGGCACAACACGCGAATAAGATGTTACTCGTTACGCGAACGACGCCCATAGATGAGTGTAGTAAATCTACGGATGGCATGACGCTTTTTTATGTTGACCTTGATCGAACCCACGTTGAAGTTAACGAAATAGAAAAAATGGGACGTGGAGCCGTAGATTCGAACTCAGTTTTTATTGATTGTTTAGTGGTCCCCGAGACTGATCGAATTGGTGCGGAGGGTGATGGATTTCGGATGCTTCTGGATACGTTAAATCCTGAGCGCATACTCATTGCAGCCGAGGCGATTGGTATAGGTCAGAGAGCGCTCGCAAAAGCTGTGTCATATGCCGGTGAGCGGAAAGTGTTTGATCGGTTTATCGGACAAAATCAGAGTATCCAGCATCCCCTTGCGGAGAGTTGGATGGCCCTGGAGGCAGCGAACCTTATGGTTTGGCAGGCAGCTAAACTGTACGACCAACAAAAACCTTGTGGTGCGGAAGCAAACGCAGCAAAGTTTTTAGCGGCCGATGCGGCCTATGAAGCTTGCGATCGCGCAGTTCGGACCCATGGTGGCTTTGGGTATGCTAAGGAATATCATGTGGAGCGATATCTAAGGGAAATTATGATTGCTCGCATTGCCCCGGTAAGTCGTGAGTTGATAATGTGTTACATCGCGGAAAAAGTTCTGGGTCTACCTCGGTCGTATTAATTCTTATCCCTGCTACAGATTCTTCAAACTGGTAATATCCACGGTCCCGGAGAGGTGGCAGAGTGGTTGAATGTGGCGGTCTCGAAAACCGTTGTACGTGCAAACGTACCGAGGGTTCGAATCCCTCTCTCTCCGCCAGTATTGCATTTATAGGCATCCACGCAGGTCTATTAATTATTATAAATATCAATTAAAACAATAGTTTATATCAATTATTGTCCAGAGGCGTCCAAGAGCGTATTTCTGAAGCTCGAAGATTAGTGGTATATTATCTTGTATACTTTCATGCTGGATGACGACAGCCCAGATCCAAGATATGAAAGAGAAGAAGGTGATGTTTGAGAATATTAAGTAAGTCATCAAGCTCCTAACTTTCATATTTCTTCTCTTTATGCCTACATACGATTAATGGATAGATAAGAATACATTAGCCGATTTTGCTCTTTTTTGTATCTCCCAAGCTACCTATAGATAACGTTACCCTGCGTAGACCCTCCCCCCGGGGTGCTTAGGAGTGGAATAAAGGGTATAAAATAGTTACATAAACATGTTACGCAGGTCAAAATTGTTGACTTTACAACTTAGGGTAGGTCATTTCTCTTAGCTGAATAGATTGTTGGTATTTACCACTTTTTGCTTTTTGGTCACAGTTTTTTTCTGTATGACTTAGTATGTGTGTCACCTAAATACAGAAACAGATTCTGATATTTTAAATTTTGAAATGAACACTCGCGATGCTAA
>JAOEKQ010000021.1 GCA_028379895.1 Burkholderiales bacterium | reverse complement strand
CAATGCCAACATATGTTGTGACTGCGACACCGCGAAGATTATCGAAAGAGCATAAGGTGAATATCGCCAAAGAAATTACCGAGATTCATTGTTCGGTCACGGGAGCACCGCGATATTTCGTCCAAATACTGTTTAATGATGTTCTTGCAGAAAACTACTTCCTCGCCGGAAAGCATCTCGAAGAAGACAACATCTATGTGCATGCACACATTCGCGAGGGTCGAACAACCGAGTCAAAGCAAAAGATTATGAACGATATTATTCACTCAATTACCCAAGAGACCGGAGCGGATAAATCAAGTCTTCAAGTTTACATAACAGATATACCGGCCAGCCAGGTTGCAGAGTTCGGTAGCGTACTTCCGGAGCCCGGCCAAGAACAGGCTTGGGAAAACGCTCAATCAACTCAAGCGAAAGAACGAATGGCGCGCTTAAACGCAACATAAGGCTTGGTTAACGATTACCCATTCACGATTTCATACTTAATTACAAATCGTTTTAAACGTAGAACTATTCCATCGGCATTAATTGTTCAAACCCAGTAATGTCAGACGGAATCACTGCACATTTGATTTTATCTTTTGTATAAATCTCTATGGGGGGCTCTACCCAAGAAGCGTCATCAAGCGTTCCGATCTTTACGTACAGAACACCTGGAACGAGTTCTGTTCTTGAGTAAATCGGAGAACCACAGTTCCCACAAAAAACTCGATCCATATTCGTACCCGAGTCTCCTACGGTAACGTGCGTCTTTGTATGACTTTCATCTTCAAACGCGAAGCTCTCAACCAAAAAACCCGCCGCAATGGTAAACGGTGACCCGGTTTGTTTCTTGCAGTCGTTACAATGGCAGTAAAACACACCACCTACTGGCTCACCGCTTACTTTGTAACGGGTTTTACCGCACATACAGCCACCTCTGTTTTCCATAATTCTCCCCCTCCGGCCAAGCATTAAAATGACTAACTACTGCAAATAGTTTTTTATTAAACACAACATGTCTTTATAGATGCTTCATCATAACTGTCACACAAGAGAATCTGACAACGCTCTTATGTCAATTAGAAAATTCGCAACATAGATGACTTTTAGGACGATCTTTTGAGTAACCTTTAATTCGCAAAAAAAGCTATCATGCACACACAGAATCCGGGTCGCGCAATATCAAAGTGGAACATAATTACTCAGTCTACCGAATCAAAATATGTTTAATAACCTGATCAAATGTAGCCATTTCCTTATTTTATTCATTGCTGTTGCTATGACCCTCGGCATTTTCATGACCAATGGCCTTGCTTCAGATCAAGAATACATAACGGATTGTGATTCGTGCCCAGTTCTTGTAACAATCCCAAACGGAGAGATAGACATTCGTTTGCCACCAGGAGCGCTGGGTCGTGGACATAATGTCGGTTGGTATGTACGCGTAAAATTCACCAAACCTTTCGCGATTGGTATTCATGAGGTGACGAATGTGCAATGGCAAGCCTGCATTCAGGACGATGGCTGTGACTCCCTCGAGTATGACACTACCATCGATAAGCAACACCCTGTAACTCAAATTAGCTGGCAACAAGCGAACCAATATATGAAATGGTTAACAAAAAAAACGGGTTATACCTATCGTTTGCCGTCCAATGCAGAATGGGAATATGCAGCTAGGGGTGATCTAGGTATGAATCGATACTTCAACTTGGAACCTGCCGATGTGTGCACGTTTGGTAATGTCTACGATGAAACTGCGGAGGCTGAATTAAGCTACGGGCTAGAGGTATTGCCCTGTGAAGATCGAGAAACGATGTTGGCACAGGTCGGAAGCTTTACACCGAACCAATTTGGCATCTTCGATACTATTGGCAATGTATTTGAATGGACCGAAGATTGCCCAAATCCCGGAGGTCAGGGTCGGGGAGGATTTCCAGCCACCGGTGAGCCTTGGCTTGATGGAGATTGCTCGCTGCGTGGCTATCGAGGCAGTTCTTGGCTATCCAACGAACCATACTATCTTACTGAGTCAACTCGTTTTAAAGATCTCACCTCAAATGAGGAGGATCTTGGGTTTCGCGTCGTACGTGAGCTCCAGAGATAGATCGATTAAGGATTTTAAATCATGGTGAAGCGACTCGTTCTGCAGTGTGCCTTATTCGCGCTCTCCGGGGCGTTGATATTCAATATCAACGCTGCGCCCGACAAATTCATTAAAGATTGTAATGATTGTCCTATTCTAGTAATTATTCCTCCCGGAGCGGTTGATTACAGAGTACCCCCTGGGGTAGTCGGCCGCGCCCATAATGCAGGATGGTATACCCGGATAATCTTTACTCAACCGTTTGCAATTGGCGTCTTCGAGGTAACCAATGGACAGTGGTACGCTTGTATTGAAGAAGGAGAATGTGATCAACTCGAATATGACACAGCGCTTAATCAGCAACACCCTGTCACCAAGGTTAATTGGCAGCAAGCACAAAGATATACCCAATGGTTATCCAAAAAAACCGAACAAAAATATCGATTACCCTCAAATACGCAGTGGGAATATGCAGCACGAGCGGGATTGGGCATGAATCGATATTTTGATATTAAACCGCAAGATGTCTGCGAATACGGCAATGTTTACGACCACACTGCAGAGCAAACGTTAGCTTACAACCTTGACATGCTCCCCTGCGATGATGGACAAGACAGCTTGGTTGCGGTTGGACAATTTAAATCAAATGCATTTGGCTTATACGACACGATTGGAAATGCATTTGAATGGACTGAAGATTGCGCGAGCCCAGGCAATTTCGACGCGAGTGGGTTGCCTACCAATGGCGCCCCTTGGTTAGATGGGGATTGTTCACTCCGAGGATATCGCGGCAGCTCTTGGCTTACTAATGAGCCGACGTACCTGGTTGAGTCAGATCGGTTTAGGGATTTGACCTCTAGCGAGCAAGACCTCGGATTCAGAATTGTTCGTGATATACCTTAACAGAACTAAAAACAACGAATATTTAGACTAAGCACCTATCGCAGCACGCGCCTCAATCACGTCATCGCGCATATTTTTTGTCAGCATTTCTCCAGACTTTTTATCAGCCATTAAAGCTCTGGCTGCCTCATATTTTGGATCATTCCAAAACATTAAGCACCCATTACAGCCTCGTCCACAGCAACCTTCAAGGCCGCGGCTAGTTGTCTTCGCCCGCTTCTCCAGCATTTCAACACTGATGGTGCTTCTAAGTCGCTCAACAGCATCCCCGTATCGCTCCGGTGAAGACCGACCTAGCTCTATTTTCTGTGTCAATTGATCTAGGCGAATACGCTCCCACGCCTCCTCCGTGAGTAATGATTCTTTCCGCACCACGGTGAACTCTGGAAATTTTCTTAAGATGTCTTCAGGACTCTCCCGATCAAAAGCCGTGAAAGGTATTCGTATTCTGCATTTTGGCCCGCCATGTATCGCCTCTTGAGGCTCATCCTTACCCTCAACATCAAACTCATACAACCGCAGCAAAACAGGAGCATCCTTAGGATTCGGCGGGATGAACTCAAGCACATCGCCCGAACGTAATTTATTCTTGACTTCTACAACCAGTGCATCTTGATTGACGGCTCGCACAATACCACCAAATTCCCAAGCCGCAATACTGTTGGTATTTTCATAATTATGACCGTAATTGGTGACGCGGCCCTCATGAAACGCCAACGTATAACCCCTGTTTCCAGTCATTTCCAGCTCGCGCATGTAGGGGCGATGATCCCAGCTCTCCGGATCCTCATAGTAGGCGTCAATAGCACGGCGATATGCTCGCGCAGTTGTTGCTATGTAGTAGGGACTCTTGCCCCTTCCCTCCACCTTGAGACTATCCACCCCGATTCTTAAATAATCATTGAGTTTTGGCATTAGGCATAAATCTTTTGAATTTAAGATATAAGAGCCACGATCGTCCTCTTCAATGGGCATCAAATCCCCGGGACGGTGGCCCTCTTCAAGAACGAATTCAAAGAGCTTCATATTCTCCTCGGAGAGTTCTAACTCTTTAATTGTTCCGTCGTTTAGGCGCAAGTGCACCTTATACTGCCAACGACAACTGTTCGCACAATTCCCTTGATTCGCTCCTCGCTCAGCCATAAAGTTTGATAACAAACATCGACCAGAATAAGTCATGCACATAGCGCCATGGACAAAAGTTTCAAGACGAACATCAGTGCACTTCTCACGGATCTCCTCTAATTCTGCAAAGGTAACCTCCCTCGCGAGCACAATGAGTTCCGCTCCCTGATCTTTCCAAAACTTAACCGTCATCCACGAACAAACATTCGCCTGAGTAGAAATGTGAATATTAAATTCGGGAGCGTGCTCCCGTAAGTAATGAAATACCCCGGGGTCAGACACGATAACGCCGTCTGGCCGCACATCTTTCAATGTCTCAATATAAGCATCAAGTTTAGGAATGTCTTTATTGTGTGTGAAGATATTGAGTGTCAGATAAACGCGTACATTATGTTCGTGCGCAAAACTAATCCCCTCTTTAATGTCCTCAAGACTAAATTGAGATTTGGTGCGCATAGACATATCTGGCGTACCTAAATAAATAGCGTCAGCTCCATAAAGAACCCCCACCTTTAACCGCTCTAGGGAACCAGCAGGCATCAGCAATTCTGAACGACGTACTGGTACATTTTCCATATTCAGCTCCACAACTTAAGGTTTAGATAGTATTACTTTGAATTTGAGTCGCCAACCACACAGGCTTTTTCTTTAAATTTACGCTTACCGTACATGGTTTCCTTCACGCAAGCGCACGGCATTGATGCATCAGCTTCTAAATCTACCGAACACGAGGTCTTATTATTTTTGACATAACAGTCGCATACTACTTGTTCATCCGCCTGAGCTGCCGGTGAGATAATAGACATTGTCAATATCAATAATACAGACCGCATCATTTTTACAACCATACTCAGCCTCCACAAATGTATGCATGTTACTGCTACTAAGCGCAGAAAAATCGTGACATTCAGTTAAGGCTATCATCGTAACAAAATTAGAACTCTAATAGAACAAACATATCGGCATTATTGCCTAAACCGAACCAAAAACTTGGTCTACCACATCGTTTTGAAAATAGTTTCGATTCTTAAAGAACCTCAGTAAATAACCTAAGATTACCCATTGGGCCAACAAGTACTTTCAAAATAAACTAAACTTTGCTTTACTTATTAATGATGTTTGTAATTGCGTATTTAAACTAATGAATGAGGGAGGACGTATGAGGTTGTTAAAAACACTGGCATTAGTTCCCGCAGCATTACTGTTGATTATCGGCATGCAATCTGCGTTAGCTGAAGATCATAGTCGCAGCAAAGTAATGATGAAGAGCGACATGGTCACTGCAGACCCCGAGTCCATGAAGTGGCAAAGAAATGGCTTTACGCCCTGGGGAATGCGCATCATCGTCATTCATGGAGATCCGGCTAAACCTGGGCCATACACGTTTCGCGTAAAAATGCCATCCGGCTATAAACTTCCGCCGCACAGACATCAGGACCAAAGAACGGTAACAGTTTTAAAAGGGACTTATTGGATCGGCGATGGGGAGCAATACGACGCTCGATCCATGCGCACCATGGAAGTCGGATCTTTTTACATTACCCCCCCAGATACGCCTCACTACGCATGGGCCCGGACGGAAGTAATCCTTCAAGAATCAGGATTTGGACCTACAGATATGCGTTGGGTTAACCCAGAC
Organism: Burkholderiales bacterium; assembly: GCA_028379895.1. Lineage (GTDB taxonomy): Bacteria > Pseudomonadota > Gammaproteobacteria > Burkholderiales > Eutrophovitaceae > Eutrophovita. The sequence continues at coordinate 14,875 of JAOEKQ010000021.1, read as the reverse complement.
GACGACCCTAATCAGTAATAGCACGAGCATCTAATAGACCGGTTGCAAACCGGTCTACCTTTAATTAGCGATTTTGACTGCACACCAAGTCAAAGGTTGTACGAGAATGTCCTTGTGTATTTATGGTCAACCAAATTCGTTTGTCCATGTAACCTGAGCTCCAAACTACTTCATCTTGCTCATTCACCATATCGATTTGTGTAACGCGGTTAAGTTCACGCACGCAATCCAGCTCAAGACGCGCTTTCGTCACCTTAAAAACAACCGAATTATCTCCTTCAAGCTTGTCCGTAAGAACATTAGTATAGATACCTTTTTTTGTTACGATAGTATTTTCGCCTTCAACGAAAATAGAGTCAGTATCCACGTAATATTTAGCGTCCGTATCTGCGCCAACATCTATCCATGTTGCCGCTAAGACAAAAGCCGGACTAAGGAAAGTAATAAGCATTAGGATTCTTAAAAACATGTGTTCAACTCCTTATTATTATGAATATTCGATGCTCACAAAATTAATCTTAGTCAGATTTTCTCAAAGCGTGCAATAAGGCTACACTCATATCATCTAACGCAGACAAACTATCTACCGGCAAAGTCTGAATATCGCTAAATGCTTTTCCTGCATGGGTCAGAGAAAAAGGCCTCGGCAAAACAGTAACCCCAAGATAGTGTAACTGAGACGTTAAAGAAGTCAGCGCTCGTATTCCACCGCTCCCACCGACAGTAGCTGACATGAGCCCAGCAACTTTTCCGTTGAAAGCAGATAAGATGGGATCTTCAGGTCCAGTTCGTCGTGTTAACCAATCGAAACAATTTTTTAATATCCCCGGAAAAAAACCATTATATTCCGGAGTTGCGATGATCAATCCATCGGCCTCCTCGAACTGCTTTTTTAAGTCTCTAACTTTACCAGGTAGGCCACTTGTTACTTCCAAATCCGCATCATAAAATGGTAAATTGATAGAACCTAAATCTAGATGCGTGACGCGTGCTCCTACATTTTCCGCGCGCTCAAGCGCTGCTGTTAAAAGTTTCGTGTTAAAGGAACCTTTCCTGGTACTACCAGATAATCCTAGGATGCTGATGCTTGTTTTAGTCATGTTCTTCCTGCCCTTCCCTGCTGTTATCGCTTAATTAAACCTTAACGGATTCATGCGTTTTTTTAAACTCCGCTCTATCGGACAAGATAGCCCAAGAATCTCGGAAACAATTATTTCAGTGGCCAGTGGCGCCCAGGTGAAGCCTTTCGATCCAAACCCAGTGAGAGCGTAAGCACTCTGGGCTAGACGACCCACATGCGGCATTCGGTCATGAGTTGCATACCTCACTCCCGCCCAAGACTCTAGAACTCGATAATCACTACTTGATTTTTTTGGGCCGAATAAGTGCCGTATACGGTCAACATTTAATGAGTCATCCTGATTCAACAGCTTCTCGGACTCATCATTAAGATCAAAGGTTCCAGAGGACCAAACGCTACCGTCGTCTAATCCCGCGAGGTACCCGTCGCCACACAACCCATACTTCAAGGGCTGCTCCATGCCCACTACGCGCGTTGATTGGCCTCGTATAGGTTGCAATCTAAAACACACATCAGACACCAATCTTTGTACGGTTTGCGGATTTGCCAAAACGACAGGATCGATATCACTCTTTATTAGACATCTTCCAACTGAGCCTCCGTCAGCAAGATCTATGAAAGGCATCTCTGTCACCAATTCAATAGAGCGATTCCTGATAGCCTGCGCGAAACCAGTCTGGCATTTATCGAGCTGCCCTACTCCAGATATTAAAATACCACTTGAGGTTTTCCTACCTACCGTTGTAAGAGCAGGGAACTCGCGATCAATACATCTTAAAAAGTCTTGCCCTAGATTCAGAGTTTTAATCGCATCCTTCATTTTCGAAAATTCAGTCTCAGTTTTAGCTAACTGTATTACTTCGATCTCTCTCCAACCCAGTGGCTGCGATCTCGACCACATTCGGTAAAAACGCATCGCATACAAATATGCGTACCAATTAAACTGCCCGCGTGGGCCAAAGTCCAATGAAATTGTTGGCCGTACTAATGGCAGCGGATTACTTGACCCCCGCGCGAGGAGCGCTGACTCCGAATCAATCAGTGTTATGTTCAGGCCTAATTCACTAGCACGAAGCGCTAACGAGCAACCCGAAATGCCACCTCCAATGATTGTTACATTATCAACTGACTTACGCTTAGCCCGAGTCTCCTCATGAAACGTACCTACCAGCATGTCTTTTTTTGTCCAAATCCTTTTTTAACTCGAACATCAAATCCTGCATATGACATACGACGGCGTACGTCACCGGCACTACTGTATGTGCTAAAGGTTGCGCCTGAAGCGGCAAGCCGTCTAAAGCTTGTAAACAATTGCGATGTCCACAAATCCTCGTTTTTTCTTGGAGAAAAACCATCAAGATAAAAAACATCTACCGATGCATCAAGTTCTTTAATCGAGGACGCAGCATCTCCATAAATCAAAGTCAAGATAACTTTAGGCGATAAAACAATTCGGTGAAAACCAGACAGTAATGGCGGCAAATTGGTAATCATTGACTCCGCATGCGCGTGTGTTCCAATGACTTCGCTGAAGCACTCGCGCAACTGGTCTTTAGTCAGTGGATGCTTCTCGAACGCGACATAATCAAGCACGCAATCATTACTGGCTGATGTATGCGCATCCATGGTGCTTAAAAGATTTAATCCGAGACCAAAGCCAAACTCCAAGACCGTAACTTTCCTAGAACGTCGGAACCGCTCTTCGAGGTGATTCGCCTCTACAAAAACATATCTCTTCTCCGCAAGTCCACCAGACCTTGAAAAATACAGGTCATTAAAGGTCGTGGAATGAACTGTATCTTCTTCGATTTTGCATACCGCAGGCATTATTGGCGCCGGCCAAGGGATACGTTTCATCAGTTGAGTAGATATATATTTTTTAAGCGATAATAAACAGCATTCAGTTTATACGGAATCTCGAGAAACATTTACGTGCAGAGTGATTTGATATGAAAAAGTTATTAATTCGATTACTAGGCTTTGTGATAATGAGTAGCGTTTTCAATGCACACGGCATGACGCCTAAATATCCCTACGAGCCAGTAACGACCCCTTGTCTTAATGAAGTCACCCTGGCTGGTGAAGCAGTATTGGAAGGCGCCAGCAAAAAACAAGCGCTTCGTTTACAGGCAGATCTCACAATCATAGAAACACCAAACATACCCGGTTGCCCCTCTATGCCAAATATAAAGCTTGTGTTCCTTGCGTTTACAGAGAATAACTTACAAATAAAATTTGATGACTTGGTCGGGAATAACATGTTAGTGACAGGTTCAATTCAGTCTGGTGACGTGCACAGCCTGAAACAAGTTACTTTTACGACAAGAACCATTACACCAATTGAGTAAGAACTAGTTAATTTTATTAACACATTGATTTTATTGATTTATTTATCTTATCATAACTTTCACGCCAAATCCGACTATTTGATTAAGCTGAATACGTCTCCTACAGTTACAATGCTATGCAGATCCTTCAATACTTATTAAGTCTTAAACAACTTGATAGGCGAATTAATCACCTCAATGAATTACAACAGGACGAGAAATATAGCGAATGTCGATAGGCGCCTTGAATGGTGATCGCAATTAGGCCTTATTTGTTAATTAAAATTTATTTATTAAATTACTAGAACACTGAGGTAAAAATTATGGACTTTGTATTTGAATATATATTAAGCATGCAAACGCTGGTATTGGTCTTGATTATAATCGGCCTTAAAGGCTCAATTAAATTCGTTCCGCAAAATCGGGCCTATGTTGTCGAACGTTTCGGTAAATTCCAGTCCACAAAAGAAGCTGGATTAAATTTTATCCTCCCGTTTATCGATCGTATTTCTGCGGACCGTTCTCTTAAAGAAAAAGCTGTTGACGTACCGGAGCAAAGTGCGATCACGAAAGATAATATCTCGTTATCTGTAGACGGCGTACTTTATTTTCGTGTTCTTGATCCATATAAAGCAACTTACGGGATAGACGATTATGTATTTGCCGTAACACAGTTGGCGCAAACTACGATGCGCTCTGAGTTAGGAAAAATGGAGCTTGATAAAACGTTTGAAGAACGTGACATATTAAATACCAATATCGTAGCTGCAATTAATGAGGCTGCGGGCCCATGGGGTATTCAAGTACTTCGTTATGAAATAAAAGATATTGTCCCACCTCAGTCAGTCATGGAGGCCATGGAAGCGCAGATGAAAGCCGAACGAGTAAAGCGCGCCCAGATCCTAGAGTCAGAGGGTGATAGACAGTCAGCCATTAACCGGGCTGAGGGTGCAAAAGCATCGGTAGTACTATCGGCTGAAGCAGATAAGGAAGAGCAGGTTTTACGCGCAGAAGGTGAGGCCAAGGCGATTGTGGCAATTGCAACAGCCCAAGCAGAATCTCTAAGGCAGGTGGGTCAAGCAGCAGCGACTGCAGAGGGTCAGAAGGCAGTACAGCTTGACTTAGCTACCAAGGCAATTGAGGCTAAACTTGCAATAGCGAAAGAGTCTTCAGTGGTCTTATTGCCTGATAACGGCACTGATGCTGCCAGCATGGTTACTCAGGCGATGACGATTATAAATACGCTTAATAAGACGGTTGAGACCTAAACGATGAATTGGATTAGTAATAATTTGTCTGAAATTTTGATTATGGCTGGCTTGGCATTGCTTGCTATCGAAGTTGTGGTTCTGGGTTTCTCGACATTCGTCTTATTTTTTGTTGGCCTTGCAGCAGTTGTAGCAGGTGGGCTGATGACCGTTGGTGTTCTCCCAGAGTCAATGCTCAGCGCATTGTCCAGCGTGGGAGTACTAACAGCCTTATGGGCTATACTTTTGTGGCGCCCGTTAAAGTCTATGCAAGGCAACGTTGAACGCAAGAAAGTTACGAGTGATTTGGTTGGACACAGTTTTATTTTGGAGGAAGCTGTGTCTGTGACCAAAAATCCTGCATACAGTTACTCAGGTATCCAATGGAAACTCAGTAGCGAACAAGAGCTGTCAGCAGGCACTCTAGTTGAAGTTACCGGGGTTGCTGTTGGGAAATTTATCGTTCAAGCAAAAGTGTGATGAGCCTTTACTTTTTCTACAACACCATCAACATAATTATTCCTCTAGATGTGGCGTGAACGGGTATGTGTAAGGACTTTTTGCTCGTTTTTTTCGATTTGTTAAAACCAGCCAATACAACCAATGCCTTCCAACGCAATCGAAACACCACTGGCTTAAAAGGGCAAGAATGATCCTTGCTCTGTGGAGTTTAAATAAGCATAGCTGCTATTTGGTTCCCATTACTGAACGTTCCTAAACTAAACCCATTGCAGTCCGATCCTTTGCGCTGCTCATTCTTCACGATTTAATTGATTATAGAACGTAGTCAATCGAGGTTACCGCTGGGCTCGATCACAATCGGCTCAACGTCCAGTCCTTCAGGCGTATCAATACAAATATTCATAAACTTTAATTGGTATTCACCTTTGTTACGGTTAATACATTCGTAGTTGACAAGACCACCCTTCTTCCACAACCTCAACGCTCGAAGCGGTTTTTGAGGATCGTGTTCGTCACAATAATAGAAACAAAACTCACGTAGTGTGTGGCTCGTAAAGTAGTTGTCTTGGTTCTCATCGTTCAAGTACAAATTAACCAGATAATCCAATACGGCCTCCCGCACGGTTCGCTTTGTTCTTTTCACCATAATCTTTTAAATATCCTCATGGTTTTTTACTCTCTTCCCCACTTATTTTGGTCACGATTAATATCAAATAATGGCGCGTTACGTCGGTTCCAAGCAAAAAAAAGGACTTAGCTAATTGCTAAGTCCTTGATTTTGTGGCGACCCCAAGGGGATTCGAACCCCTGTCGCCGCCGTGAAAGGGCAGTGTCCTAGGCCTCTAGACGATGGGGTCTTAATTCGTCTTCGCGTGCTTGGTGGAGATAAGCGGGATCGAACCGCTGACCTCTTGCATGCCATGCAAGCGCTCTCCCAGCTGAGCTATACCCCCAGCAAACGAGCGCCAAATTATACGGAGTGACTATGATTGTGTAAAGCTTTTTGTCTAGCCTCTAAATCGACGATAAACCAGTCTCCAGGCGGCTTAATACTCTCTCCCTTCCGATCAATTCGATAACAGCGTCAATCGCTGGCGTCTGCGTTTGACCGGTCAGCAGGAGCCTTAGAGGCATTGCTAGCTGCGGCATTTTTATTTTAAACTCCTTGAGCGTGTTTTTAATACTGCCGCCTATTGAGGCTCGGTCCCAATCAACCTCTCGCAATGCACTCGCAAACGCTTCTATTACAGGCTTAATTTCTAGAGTCAAAAATTTAGCTCGATCTTCCTCACTAATTTTTATATCTTGGAAAAAAACCAGAGTAGACGTTACCAGCTCATGAATTGAGGTAGCTCGATCTTTCAATAATGCGACGAGCGGAGGCAAATCGGGACCATCTTTCCATTGGATAGCACTACTCACGCACGTCTTACGGATAATTTCAGCAAGCACCTCGTTACTCACAAGTTTAATATGCTCCCCATTAGTCCAATTGAGTTTTACAGCATCGAATTGGGCAGGAGAGCGGCTCACATGCTCTAAATCAAACCACTGTACAAGTTGGTCTTTTGTAAAAACCTCATCGTCTCCATGCGACCACCCCAAACGAGCAAGATAATTTAATAATGCATCAGGTAAAAATCCTTCATCTCGATACTGAGTGACGCTTACCGCTCCATGCCTCTTGGACAGCCGCTCACCGTCAGATCCCAAAATCATAGGGACGTGACCAAAGAAGGGGATTTCAAAATTCAGGGCTTGATAAACATTAATCTGCCTTGGCGTATTATTCACATGATCATCACCTCGAATTACGTGGGTCAACTTCATATCATGGTCGTCAACTACAACCCCAAAATTATATGTTGGTATACCATCCCCCCGCAGTAAAATGAAATCGTCAAGCTCCTCATTAGAAACAGTTATCTTGCCCTTCACTAAATCGTCCCAGACAACATCACCCCTGTCAGGATTTCGGAACCTCAAGACCGGCTTAATACCCTCTGGAGGTATTTTTCCTAAAGCGTTTTCTGGACGCCATTCCCCGTTATAACGCGGCTTAAGTCCAGCGAATCGTTGCGCTTCTCGCATAGCTGTTAACTCGTCGGGCGTCGTGTAGCACCAGTAGGCCTTACCTGCAGCAATTAAGCTCTCGGCAACTTCTCGATACCTAGTTAGTCGGTCCATTTGAAAAATTGGACCCTCATCATAATCGAGGCCTAGCCACGACATCGAATCAAGGATCGCCTGCACTGACTCCTCGGATGACCTCTCCTTGTCCGTATCCTCAACTCGCAGAATAAATTGCCCCCCATGCTTTCTGGCGAAAGCCCAAGCATAAAGTGCAGTTCGCGCCCCACCAATATGTAGATATCCAGTAGGACTAGGAGCAAAACGAGTGCGAATCATAGTTATCAACCAATCGATGAAAGCATACAGTTTACGTGACAACTGATAAAAAAACCAAGCTGGGCGAATAGCATATATAGGCTAAACAAAAAAAATGAGAAACACTAAAAAGTTAAAAAAATATCGGATTCTTTATCCTTTGATGTGTGCGAAAATTAAACTCTTGTTGTTTACTAATGTGAAAAATGTCAATTCAGGCCTTATCAGAAAAAATTAGGAACTTGCAATCCAATTGGCCAGACAACTGGATTGGCATGCGTGACATCTTCAAATCATGCCACGAACGTCTTGGTTTCATCTCTCCATTTGATCGAGGGTCGGAAAGAGTGTCTCGCTTAATAGCCGCTGGCTTATCAGTCGCAAATTTTGTTGAACACTCAAATAAAAAAATGGCCAGAAACAACAGAGAACCTAACTACCACTCAAGACTACACACTGCAATCGTGCTGGAAAGCTTAACTGCCTTGTTGCTCGAACAGCGGAGAATAGATAAGACAACGACTAAATCTCCTCTCAGAGAAGAAATTCTTTTACTTGTTGCAATGGCAGGACATGATGCGGGCCATGATGGCAGCAGGAATAGCTCCGTGTGCCAGCTGGAATCACGGTCTTTTAGATTGATAAGTCCCTTATTAGAGGCTGCAAAATGCGACCCAGAGGACATATATGCTGTTAAACGCATAATTTGGGGTACCGACCCTATGCTTTATGAGAAGCTACATAAAGGCGCCCAGACTACAAAATTTTCATTAAACCATCCAGCTTGGCAAGCAGTGATTTGTCAAGAATCAGATATCCTAGCAAGCGCGATGCCCGAATTTGAAAAAGAATTAACACAAAGTCTCGCTAACGAGTGGCAGAAACGGGACCCGATATCTGCCGAGGGACTAATGTCCCGTGGTGGACGAACCTACTTTTTAACTCATTACGCCAAATTCTCTTCTCCAGCAGCTCTTTCATTCGGCTTACCAGAACTCGTCGACGACCAATTATCCAATCTACAATAGTGGCGACGACTACGGGGCTTCCTCACAAGATCCAACACTAGCCCAACAGATACAATGAGTGTTGAAATGTTCTAGTTGTTACCCTAAAAGTCAGTCCGACTGATACTATAAAGTAAGGGGAGTTATATTTTAAACACAAAATAAAAACAGATAACATGCTCAAAAACATCAAACAAGATTTCATTGAGCGGCTAGAGCTTAAAAGAAAAGAAATATTGCCTCAAAGCCCGCCTGAATATCTGAATATAATCGCTGATGCTGTTCACACGTCAATGAACCTCATTAGTAGCTCTGACGCTCTTTACCATGACATTGAGCACACTTGTATGGTCACATTATGCGGCCAAGAGATATTTGCGGGTAAGAAGACACTTGAAGGAGAGCTAGATTCATCTGATTGGCTTCACTTTACGCTTGCGCTACTTTTCCACGATATTGGATATGTAAGAAACATACTGGCTGGCGACAGCGACGCAGGTCAAGTGATCAATACCTCTGGAGATACACACACCTTGCAAAGTGGCGATACGGATGCTGCCTTAACGCCGTACCACGTTGAACGTGGCAAACTTTTCATAAATCAGAGGAATTGGCATCAAGATGTTGATAAAAGCAGACTAGAAGAACTTATCAGCTACACACAATTTCCAATACCAGACCGCGGTGTGGCCAGCACTTTAGAAGAAGAAAAATTTCGGATTCTGGCTAGCTTAGTTGGCTCTGCCGACTTGATAGGGCAACTCGCTGACCCAATGTATGACGTCAAGATACCTAGATTATTTTACGAGTTCAGCGAAACTGGATCTGCAGACAAAATGGGGTACAAGACCCCAGATGATCTCCGAGCTGGCTATCCGGGGTTTTTTCTTAATTTTGTTAAACCTCACATTGGTAACGCGGTTAAATATTTACAGGTTAGTGATGAAGGTAAGACGTGGGTATCGAGCTTGAATTATCACGTATTCTCACAAAGCCATAAAGCTGAACTTGAGAAAAGCGGAATAGATCTACTTAGTGAAATTACGAAAATAAAAGCTCGAAAATATAAGATTGAAGAATTGATTATTCTGATTTTAGAGAAAATTTGTAAGTATAAAGATTGGCCGCTGGGGCACGCGTATGGCGTCCAACGCAACGATAACGATGCACTGCTTCGATCAATGAAAATATGGTACTCCCAGAGGGCTGATGAAAAAACAGATGAATTCAAGGAAATAAGCGAGAGTTACGTTTTCAAAGCTGGGGAGGGTCTTCCTGGGAGGGTTTGCACCACGGGAGCGGTACAGACAATTTTTGATGTGACAGTGGATCCGAACTTTCCTCGCGCTAAATTAGCAAATGATATTGGAGTCCGTGGCGCATTCGCCTTTCCACTAAGCGACGGATTGGGCGTTAGATGGGTTCTCGAGTTTTTTAGCCCCGATCCGGAAATGCTTGATCCTTCAGTATTGGAGCTCATGAAGCATGTCAGTAGCTATATCAGCAAGGACTTTCACGAATGATCAATTTCACACGTATCGCCAAAGCAGAATTTGAAAAAGTTCTGGCTGAGTCCATTGAGTACCAAAATTCAGACGTACAGTTGGCATCAGACATAATCAAAAATATGGCATTGATTTCGTTTACGCGATTTGCAAAGTCAAGCAGCCTTTATTTCTCACTCAGTCACGCACTTTCTACATCAATTGTCGGGCTGCATATTCTTAATGCAATGCGATGCCGAGACGGTTTAATCAGGCCCGCTCAAATCGTAAATTTAATGGCTTCCGTACTCTTTTGCAATGTGGGTGTTATTCGGGATATTTTGCCAGAGGATAATGGTGATCATCAGAAAATCGATAATGAAAAACCTCGCTTTGTAGATCAAACTTTTACCGACTCCTCGCTATGGCCATATAAGTCTTTCAGAAGTACGAAATTCATTCAAGACATATCTTTTTTAGATACGAACGTAAATTTTGAGATAGTTAGTCGAGCGATCGAGCACTCTGATTTCTTCGGAAACACAACTGATACATCTCCAGACGTAGGCGAAGTAGCCAAGTATGTGCGCGCCATTCAAGTAATAACTTTGATGTCAGATCAAAACTATCAACGAAAAATGGTGGAGTTTTATTTATCCGCAAAAGAAGCAAACTTAGTCGATACAGCCATATTTAATGACCTTGCTGATTTCCGAAAAAAATGGGTACAGTATTTCTGGGAACGTCTATACCCGGATGTAGGAGAGGAAATCATGCTCTTAAGAGAAACAACTGAAGGTAGAACTATCGTTTCGCAAATGTATTCTCACCTTTAATCCGAATAACTAGCTTCCCAAAATTGAGTCGCAAACGGGAAAAGTGCCGCTGAGCACTGCTATACGAGCTCAGTGAGAATTAACGCGAAGATCCCGGCAAAAGTTAATCTCAACCTCATCTTTACCCAAAAAATAGGAAAATCTAGTTGCCGTTGAAAATACATATCGACTGCTAGCGTAAGGACAAACAACATCAAAAGCGGCCCCACACGAATGAACTGAGGTAACAGTAAGCATACCCAGCCTAAAACCGCAGGTGTAACACCCCAATAAAATAATACCGTTCGTTGGTAGCTCGGCATATCTTTAATAGAAAGTGCGAAACCCCATGAAAGCGCTCCGAGAAACGATATGATCATTGACGCATAAACGTGAATCGCATAAACCCAAAATTCTGGTTGATTCAGCCAATAAACCAAAAACGCACAACCATAAAACGGGATTAAGCCACCGTAGCCTAAGTACTGTATGAGCTTAGAATGTGAACCCACGTCAGTTACAGCTCCTATGAAACAATGATCATTTAATCAGTTTGTCCAACATACAAAACCAATTAAATACCGCTCACAGCTTTCGCATATAAAAACTCTTCCAAACCCCACATACCACCTTCACGACCTACTCCAGACAATCCAACTCCACCAAACGGGCTGGCTGGACTCAGTAATTGACCGTTAACCTCGACCATGCCGGATCTTAGTTTCCTAACTAAATGGCGCGCTTTATCGACATCACCAGTTTGCACGTAATTCGTCAAACCATAAGGCGTATCGTTCGCAAGCTCTATTGCGTGAGCTTGGTCTTTAAACGAAATAATGGACAACACAGGACCAAATATTTCTTCTTTAAATATATCCATCTCGGGCGTTACATTGGCAAATACCGTCGGTTTCACAAAATAACCTTTTTCAAATCCCTCAGGGCGCCCCTCACCACCACAAATTAACTTAGCTCCTTGCGCTATGCCACGGCTGATTAGCGCTTGGACCTTTTCATATTGACTCTCCGAGGCAACAGGGCCGATGTGTCGCCCTTCCTCGTGAGCTGGACCAACCGTTGTTTTCTTTGCCATTTCTTTTGCTTGATTAACTGCTGATTCATACATTGATTCTTCAACCAACATCCTAGTTGGGGCATTGCAAGACTGACCACTATTCAAGAAGCACTGTCGCACCCCTCGCCCAACAGCCTTCTCATCCGCATCAGCAAATATGATGTTCGCTCCCTTCCCACCTAATTCAAGACAAATCGGCTTAACGTGTTCGCTCGCTGATTGCATAATTAATCTGCCAGCTCTTGTTGATCCTGTAAATGATATCGCTGCCACATCGGGATGCTTTGTTAGCCAAGTCCCCACACCAGCTCCATCACCGTTCACTAAGTTAAATACACCGTTCGGAAAGCCAACCTCTTCGATCATTTCTGCAAGTAACATTGAAGACAGCGGCGCAATTTCTGAAGGTTTCAACACTATCGAGCATCCTGCTGCCAGTGCCGGAGCGACTTTTAACATGACTTGGTTCATAGGCCAATTCCAAGGGGTAATTAATCCCACTACACCGACGGCCTCGTGAAACACATTATCAACACCATCCTTCTTCGTTACTTGAGTAACAAACTCAAATGTCTCCAACGTTTTGATTGTTTGCCTTAGGTGCCCGTAACCTGCTCCAGATTGTGCCGTTTGTGCAAGCGCGATTGGGGCTCCCATCTCCGATGAGATCACCTCGGCCATTTCATTCATTCGAGATTTATAAATTCCCAAAAGATTCTCAAGTAGACCTTTGCGTTTCTCCATTGGAGTATCAGACCAGCCTATTTGAGCCTTCTTCGCAGCCGCAACTGCAGAATTTAGGTCAGCCTCATCTCCGAGCGAAATCGTCCCTATTGATTCTTCCGTCGTGGGATTTATGACGGATAGCGTCTGATCAGAATGCGCCTTTACCCAAGCACCATCAATGAAAAAATCTGTCTTGCTATGCATGGATTCACCTCACGAAAATTGAAAAAATAGAATTACTGAGATTCTATCAAATGTATAGCGAATGGAGATTACATATGAGATAAATTATCTGTTGGACAATCACAACACAGGTATGATATTTACCTGACTAGCTAACGGTAATTACCCCATGTCCATCCACCTCGTGTCTTTTGTGGGACACCTTGCTTTTTTTCTTACTGCGATTTCTTTTGTAGTCAAGGACATCGTAGCGCTAAGAATACTTGCGATATTTAGTTCATTCGCAGCCATTTTATACAACTACTTCCACCCAATGGGCTCTCCAGACTGGTTGCCTCTGTCTTGGTGCTTCGTATTCGCGTTGATAAATATCTGGCGTGTATTACAGATATACACTGAAAAATATAAAGTTTCATTAAGCGATACTGAATTAGAGATGTTAGATACGAGTTTTTCTAACTTCAACCCAGTTGAATTTGCGAAACTTATGCGCTCTAGCCATTGGGAAAGTGTCGATATCAATACAACATTAACCAAGGAAAACGAAGTACCTCACAAACTGTACTTCGTACAAAATGGTTCTGTTTCGGTTACGCGAGGCAATAAGGAAATAACTCGAACGTCAGATGGTACTTTTATCGGAGAAATGTCTTTTATCAATAATAGCAGCGCTTCTGCAACCACGACCACCTTGACCCCGACACGATTGGTAGCGTGGGATAGACTCATTTTAAACCAGTTACTTTCGCGAAATCCAACGTTGAGCATCTTACTTAAACATAGCATCAGCGTAGATTTAACCAAAAAGATTAAAGACCAACCCAGCCTAATGTAAGACGGTTACTTAGGCTCTTCGCTAAACAGTCCCGTCACAACGCACTCCGGAGCCCTTCCTTGGACATTTGCTTCTTGCGCGAGCTTAAAAACGGCACCAAATCGCTCACCATTCTTTTCGTAAATCTCAACGACAACATCGTCAAAGAGCAGCTCTAACTCGCATCCCTGAGTAGTGATCCAGCGCAAATTGGACACTGGCGACATATGTACCTGATAGGTGTTTTGGTTCTCGTAAGCTAATGTTGCTGTAAACACCCCTGAAGCTTGCACATCACTACTCCAGGCCCAAGCATACTGCAAGGGAAACGCCCCCAATAAACAAATTAGAAAACTTAAAAATTTATGTCTCATCACCATGTTCTAACCTCAAAAACCAAAAATAAAACCTAATTGCTCATTTAAATCATAGACTTTCAATATTAACGCGTAAAAATTTGGCGCGATCAGATATCTTAGAAATTTCAGCGTCTGTTTTCCGATCTATATTCTTCAACATAATAGCCATTCTCGGATTATTCTCAAAGTCTTTTCGACGAGTAATCAAAAAATCCCAATAGAGCGTATCAAAAGGACAGGATTGTGCACCATGCTTTTCCTTTCTCTGATACTTGCAAGCTTTACAATAGTCGCTCATACGATTGATGTAAGCGCTACTCGACACATATGGCTTAGTCGCGAGTACCCCTCCGTCCGCATACTGGCTCATACCGAGTGTATTAGGTACTTCAACCCATTCAAAAGCGTCTATATAAATGCCGAGGTACCATAAATGCACCTCACGTGGATCAATGCCTGCTAACAATGAAAAGTTACCAATAATCATTAAACGCTGTATGTGATGCGCGTACGCTGTGTCTAATGACTGGTTAATAGAGACGTCCATACATTTCATGCCTACCTTGCCACTCCAAAACCAAGCCGGCAATTTATCAGAGAACCCAAATGTATTACTAGACAAATAGTCAGGCATTTTCGCCCAGTAAATACCCCTGACGTACTCTCTCCACCCAAGCACTTGACGCACAAACCCCTCAACACTTGCTATATTTTTATGATCATCTGATAAGGTATGGACAACTGCGTCAATCACTTCTTTCGGGGAAATCATTTTGAGATTCAGAGAAAAAGATAACAAAGAGTGGAACAGCGTCTGGCTTTTCTCCGACATAGCGTCTTGATAGTCACCGAAGAATGTTAAGTTCGCATCACAAAATCGACTTAGCATTACAAGAGATTCCTCTCG
>JAOEKQ010000020.1 GCA_028379895.1 Burkholderiales bacterium | reverse complement strand
CATTTCTTCCCGGAGATTCATTACTGTTCTTAATCGGCACCTTTGTAGCTAAAGGCGATTTTGATTTTATTTTAATCACTAGTTTGCTGATTTGCGCAGCCATTTTGGGGGATGCGGTTAATTATTACATTGGCAGTCTACTCGGCCGGAGGATATTTACTTCGGGAAAGATGCGGTTCCTAAAATTGGAATACTTAGACCGCACTGAGAAATTTTTCGAGAAATATGGGGCGAAAACAATAATTATTGCTCGTTTTATTCCGATCGTTAGAACTTATGCTCCTTTTGTTGCAGGAGTTGCGCGCTATTCATACGGTAAATTTTTATTGTTTAACGTGATCGGCGCTTTTGTATGGGTTTTTTCCCTAATCGGAATCGGATTTTACGTGGGAGAGCTGCCGTTTGTTCAGAATAATCTCACAGCTGTGATTTTTTTAATCATTTTGCTTAGTATTACCCCGGCTTTAGTTGAATGGGCAAAGGTGCGTTTTCGTGAACAGTAACTGCTTAGATGATGTTATTTATTGATGTTTTGAGCGAGTTTCCGTGCAATACCCGTGTACGACTGAGGGGTTAAATCAAGGAGTGCGTTCTTGGCGTCCTCTGGTATACCTAAATTTTTTATGAATACATGCAGATCCGCTTTAGTAATGCCACCTTGTCCTCTAGTGATTTTTTTTAGGTCTTCGTAGGCGTTTTCTATCCCATGTTTTTTCATTACTGTTTGCACAGGCTCTGCGAGCACATCCCAGCATTGCTCTAAGTCTGTATTGAGCTTATCTAGGTTTATATCCAACTTTGACAATCCTTTAATACAGGACTCGTAAGCTAGAAGTCCATAACCAAGACCTACTCCCATGTTCCTAAGCACAGTTGAGTCTGTAAGGTCACGTTGCCACCGCGAAACTGGTAACTTTCGACTTAGGTGTCCTAGAACTGAATTTGCCAGACCGAGGTTTCCTTCTGCATTTTCAAAGTCTATAGGATTGACTTTGTGGGGCATTGTCGATGAGCCCACCTCACCCTCCTTTGTTTTTTGCTTGAAGTAGCCGATAGATATGTACGACCATAAATCACGATTCAAATCGATTAGTATCGTGTTGATGCGCATGATGCAATCAAAGACCTCAGCGATACCATCATGAGGCTCGATTTGAGTTGTGTAGGGTATTGGTTCTAAACCTAGACTTTTAACAAGAACGTTTGAATGGCTTTCCCAATCATAGTTTGGGTAGGCAATTAAATGAGCATTGAAATTACCAACTGCACCATTGATTTTCCCTTGTAGACCTAAACTGGATAAAGAGTCTTTTTGACGGTTTAATCGGAAAACTACATTTGCCAGTTCTTTACCGAGTGTCGTAGGACTTGCTGGTTGCCCATGTGTTCTTGACAGCATTGGAATCTCAGAATATTTGATAGCGAGCTCACTGAGCGTCGAGGTGATTGAGGTTAGCTTTGGCATGATAACCTCATCACGTGCTCCTTTGAGCATTAGGGCGTAGGAGAGATTGTTAATATCTTCTGAAGTACAAGCGAAGTGAATGAAAGGAGTCGTTAGAGCAATATCCTTTTTTGTCTTCAGTATTTCACGCAACCAATACTCGACAGCTTTTACGTCATGATTAGTAGTGCTTTCAATTGTTTTGACTGCCTCAGCGTCTTTTTCGGAAAAATTAGCCGCCAATGCATCGAGTTCTTCAATGGAGCTTCCAGATATTTTATGGATTTCCTCAAGCTCGTCCGCTAGCGACAACGACTTAAGCCATTCGACCTCTACCAGTACTCGATGTTTGATAAGAGCATATTCACTGAAAAATTCAGCGAGTGGTTTTGTTTTTGAATGGTAACGACCATCGATAGGGCTGATCGCTGTCAAGGCTGATAATTCTTCAGGCATGGCTCGGTTGGCTGGGAGTGTGATTATCTAATCTTGCAGTTTAACACGGCTCATATTGGAGAATTAAGTGGTTTTAAAGTCAATGCCATCATGATGTGCAGGATGATATTCAACTGAATCCATTATGATGCCTCCACCTAAGCAGACGTTAGATTCGTAGAGAACCAGAGACTGTCCAGGGGTTACAGCCCACTGTGGTTCAGCAAATTGAACATGACAATGGGATTTGTTCACTTCCTTAATTGTGCAGGCGGCGTCTTTTTGGCGATATCTGGATTTTGCTCCAAAAACCCATTGACTGGTCGGGTTAGTTTCGGATATCCAATTGAGGTTTTCAGCATAGATTTCTGGGCTTTGAAGTAAAGGGTGATCGTGTCCTTGAACCACTGTAAGAGTATTTTGAGCCATATCTTTTTTTGCGACATACCAGGGAAGTCCGTCCCCACCTATACCCAATCCTTGGCGTTGACCGATGGTGTGAAACATTAATCCATCATGTTCTCCTACTTTGTCTCCCTCTGGGGTTACTATGGTCCCAGGTTTGTCTGGCAAGTAACGCGCAAGGAAGTCTCTAAATCGACGTTCTCCAATAAAGCAAATTCCGGTTGAGTCTTTTTTGTCATGGTTCGCAAGACCGAGACGTTTAGCAATCGCTCTTACCTCGCTTTTATACATATCTCCGAGCGGAAATACAGCTTGAGACAATTGCTCTTGGCTGAGGCGATATAAAAAATAGCTTTGATCCTTTGTTCCGTCCTCACCTTTTAATAGTTGAAACCTTCCGTTTTGTTCTCTTAGCCGAGCATAGTGCCCTGTGGCTATTTTTTCTGCCCCTAGTTGTAAAGCATGTTCTAAAAAAGCTTTGAATTTGATTTCAGAATTACAAAAGACATCAGGATTAGGCGTTCGCCCTCTGGCATACTCATTCAAAAATTCATTAAATACCCTATCTCGGTATTCATTTGAAAAATTCACAGTCTCTACGTCAATGCCTATAGTTTCGGCGACTGAAACGGCGTCGATTAAATCTTCTCTCGAGCTGCAATACCTCTCGTCATCATCGTCCTCCCAGTTTTTCATAAAAACACCAATGACTTCGTAACCCTGCTCTTTAAGTAACCAAGCAGCTATGGCTGAATCGACTCCACCCGAGAGACCTACAACGATTTTCTTTTTCAAAATATAGTGCTCTTTATCAAGGTCGGATTACGCTAAGTGGAAAAATATGGCCGTTTACATAGTCTTTAACGCAGTTTAATACGATTGGACTTCTGAGGCGCGGTGCGGCATTTTCTATCTCTTTGGGCGTCAGCCAAACAGTCTGAATGATGCCTGTATCTAGTTCTCTATTCGGAAAGAACTGTCCTACTGATCCTGAGAATGTAACCCTAAGAAATGTTGTGTCGTTTGACGTTTTTTCCCAAAGCTGTATTCCTGTGGTAAATTCAGGTTCGAATATGTACGCAGTTTCTTCGAGTACTTCTCGTTTGATGGCCTCTATCAAAGTTTCGCCGCATTCTAGATGGCCGGCAGGTTGATTAAGCTTAACCCCTTGACTTGTATTCTCTTCAACGAGTAAAAAGCGACCTTCTTGCTCTACAATCGCAGCGACCGTGACATTTGGTTTCCAGACCATTTATGAATTCACTGATTTTTTTGTAGGGCTTTATGATATTAGATTTTTAAGTTAAGCAAATCAATCTCCGATTGATTTGCTGTTTAAGCGATTATCTTTTACGCGCCACTTTTCACAATTTCTTCATAAGCGGGCAATGTTAAAAATTCGACGAAATCATCATCTAACGTAAGTTTTTCGAACATACTAGCACCTTCTGCATAACGTCCATTTTGGTAATTTGCTCCGAGCATTTCTTTTATTTTTTCGAGTTCTTCAGGGATCAAACTGCTGAATAATTCTTTCGTAACTTTTCGTCCGTCTTCTAGGGTGCCTAGCGGACTTCGGATCCAGTGCCATATCTGAGCGCGGGATATTTCAGCGGTAGCCGCATCTTCCATCAAATTAAATATGGGAACACAGCCGGTTCCCGCAATCCACGCGCCGATATATTGAATGCCGATGTTAATGTTAGCGCGTAGTCCATCTTCCGTGATCGGGGCATTGGGTTTAAATTCAATAAGGTCTTTGGCAGAAACCTCTACGTCCGGACGCTGTTTGCTGATCTGATTTGGTGTTGTCATCACTTTATCAAATTCGTCTTGAGCGATTTTTACTAGCCCTGGATGTGCTACCCAAGTCCCATCGTGACCATCAGTAACTTCTCTTGCTTTATCTATTTTCACTTTATCTATTGCGGCTTGATTAGAGGCCTCGTCATTTTTAATTGGGATCTGCGCTGCCATGCCACCCATTGCGAATGCACCGCGTCTATGACACGTTTTTATTAATAATAGCGAATACGCACGCATAAATGGACTAGTCATTGTTACTTGGTTTCTATCAGCTAGAATGAAATTTTCTTGCTGCTTGAACTTTTTGATACAGCTAAAGATGTAATCCCATCTGCCACAATTAAGTCCAGCTGAGTGTTCTCTCAATTCATACAGTATTTCGTCCATTTCGAATGACGCCATGATCGTCTCGATTAACACAGTGGCTTTTACGCTACCTTGCGGTACATCAAGTTCGTTTTGACTGAAAACAAAAATGTCGTTCCAAAGTCTCGCTTCTAAATGAGATTCCATTTTAGGAAGGTAAAAATAGATCCCTGAATTCTGTGAAAGTCGCTCTTTTACGTTATGGAAAAAGTAAAGGCCGAAATCAAATAGTGAGCCTGACATAGGGTCACCATCAATAGTGACGTGCGCCTCGGTTAGATGCCATCCTCTCGGTCGTATGAGGAGAGTCGCCGTCTCTTCATTTAAAGAATATGATTTTCCTGCGTCATTAGTGAAGCTGATTGTTTTACGAACCGCATCTCGCATGTTTATTTGGCCTGTAACTTGATTATCCCAAGTCGGAGTGTTGGAGTCTTCGAAATCCGCCATGTACATTTTGGCGCCAGCGTTTAACGCATTGATAACCATCTTTCTATCTGTCGGTCCGGTAATTTCTGTTCTCCGGTCCTGGAGATCCTGAGGAACTGATGCTACTACCCAGTCTCCGTCTCTAATTGCCTTTGTCTCAGGTAGAAATTCTGGCAGTTTGCCCGCGTCAAGTTCTTGCTGGCGGGTAACTCGTCGATTGATGAGCTCTGACCTCGTGGCATCGAAATTTCTATGAAGTTTCGCTAAAAAGTCTATTGCCTCTTTAGTTAAGATTTCTGCATATTCTTGTTTGAATACGCCGTTGATCGTTACTCCATTTGGGCAGTCGTATTGCTGGCTCATCATAGTTCTCCGAGGTGGTGTTTTGACGCATAGCGTCATGATTTCATATTATGAAAATTAATTTCAATCCAGGATAAATTATACCGAAATTGTTCTAGGTTTTTGACTATTGTTAATAAAAAACGGCAACCGAAGTTGCCGTTTAACTACTCTCTATGAAGAGCAATACCCTGCTAGTTTAATCCGACTCTTTTATGTTAGAAGCCTGTTTTCCTTTAGGCCCTTGGGTTACCTCGAAGGCGACTTTTTGTCCTTCTTTGAGGGTCTTGAACCCATTCATTTCAATAGCTGAAAAGTGTGCGAAAAGATCTTCACTACCGTCATCTGGCGTGATGAACCCATACCCTTTAGCGTCGTTAAACCATTTCACTGTACCAGTTGCCATACCCCTAATCCCCAAATACTGTTTTAAAAATTCAGCAGTCACGCTGCCACTATGTGTTTGATCCTAACCCCGTGAAGTCACATTAAATATCTGTGGCTCTGATGATGAGAATACAAAACTCCTATTAACTTTTTAGGCGATTCCAGCACTTAAGTCAAGCAACTTTATGGCTAGTTCTGTGTCGTATCCTTCTATTGAAAACAATTGCACCAAAAATGTTGCAATGCATACACAAGATTTGATAGTTTATAGGTTATATTTTGAAGGTAGATATCGTTGTTTACGGGTTATACTGCAACAACAAAAAAATTAAGGATATAAGCCGTGAGTAGTCAGCAAGGTGACACACATACAGTTGAAAAAAAAGCGGCAATAAAACCGCCTGGACTATACAAAGTCCTTTTATTGAACGACGACTACACCCCGATGGAATTCGTTGTCTTAATATTAAAGAAATTTTTTTCTATGACCAGTGAGCAGGCGACGCAAGTTATGTTGAAAGTTCATCGTGACGGCGTCGGAGTCTGTGGAGTGTTCGCAAAAGATGTAGCAACAACTAAAGTAGAGCTGGTAGCAGGATTCTCGCGCCAAAACCAACACCCACTGCAATGTACGATGGAGGAAGCATGATCGCTCAGGAACTTGAAGTTAGTCTCCACATGGCATTTATGGATGCTCGTCAAAAAAAACATGAATTCATCACAGTAGAGCATCTGCTGTTAGCTATGCTTGATAATCCTTCCGCACTGGAAGTTTTGAAAGCTTGCGGAACAAATTTAGCGGAGCTGAAAAAACTATTGGTGGATTTTATAGAAGAACATACGCCACTGATTGGTGATGAGGAATCCGAGACGCAGCCTACACTTGGGTTCCAGAGAGTAATTCAACGCGCGATTCTTCACGTTCAATCTTCGGGCAAAAAAGAAGTCACTGGGGCGAACGTGTTAGTAGCGATATTTGGGGAGAAAGATTCACATGCGGTTTATTTTCTTCATGAGAAGGGCGTCACCAGACTTGATGTAGTGAATTTTATTGCTCACGGTATCGCAAAAATCGAGGATTCAGATGCCGAAGGAAAAAAAGACGGAGTTGGCATTGACGATTCAGGAGAGCAGAAAGTTGGGAAGGCTGACAGCGCTTTAGAGAGTTACGCCACCAACTTGAATGAATTAGCAGTTGAGGGCAAGATTGACCCGTTAATTGGGCGGGACTCAGAGTTGGAGCGAGTCGTTCAAATTTTGTGTCGTCGTCGAAAGAATAATCCATTGTTAGTCGGTGAGGCTGGAGTCGGCAAGACGGCGATTGCCGAGGGTCTGGCGCGTCGGATTGTCGAGGGCGAGATTCCTGAAATTCTGCAGCAAGCAGAGGTATTCTCTTTAGACATGGGCGCCTTGCTTGCTGGCACTAAATACAGAGGTGATTTTGAGCAAAGACTTAAGGCTGTTCTAAAGCAGCTAGCGAAGCAGCCTAACGCTATTCTATTTGTAGACGAGATACATACAATCATTGGGGCAGGCGCAGCATCTGGAGGAACGCTTGACGCTTCAAATTTATTGAAGCCAGCACTATCGTCGGGTCAACTGCGTTGTATCGGTGCTACAACATACAACGAATACCGTGGAATTTTTGAAAAGGACCATGCGCTTTCGAGACGCTTTCAAAAAATTGACGTCGGAGAGCCATCTGTCACGGAAACCGTATCAATTTTAAGAGGACTCAAATCCAGATTTGAAGAGCATCATCAAGTTCGATATACGGTGACAGCACTGACTGCAGCGGCGGAACTGTCTGCTCGATTCATTCATGATAGGCACTTACCTGACAAGGCGATCGATATCATTGACGAGGCCGGAGCCGCTCAGCGTATTGCGGTTGGTAAAAAGAAAAAGAAAGTGATCGGAAAATTAGAGATCGAAGGGATTATTTCCAAGATTGCGCGAGTGCCGTCACAGAGCGTATCGAATGATGATCGCTCGAAACTAAAAACTCTGGATCGAGATCTGAATGCTGTGGTGTTTGGTCAGGAGCGTGCGATTGATGCGCTGTCTTCGTCAATTAAAATGGCTCGAAGTGGATTAGGTAATCCACGAAAACCCGTCGGGGCATTTTTATTCAGTGGTCCTACTGGTGTGGGTAAAACTGAGGTGGCCCGTCAGCTGGCCTACACAATGGGCATCGAATTAGTGCGCTTTGATATGTCGGAATATATGGAACGTCATGCTGTCTCCCGATTGATCGGAGCTCCTCCAGGATATGTTGGTTTTGATCAAGGCGGATTATTAACTGAGGCACTTGTTAAGCAGCCGCATTGCGTCCTCCTTCTTGACGAAATAGAAAAAGCACACCCCGATATTTTTAATATCTTGTTGCAAGTTATGGATCACGGCACCTTAACCGATAATAACGGACGCCAAGCGGATTTCCGGAACGCCATTATCATCATGACTACGAATGCTGGTGCTGCCGAGATTTCTAAAAATACGATGGGTTTCACAGAGGCGGTATCTGCAGGTGATGAACTTGCAGAGATAAAGCGGCAATTCACACCGGAGTTCAGGAATCGGTTAGATTCAATTGTTTCTTTCTCTCCATTGTCTACAGAAGTTATCCTCAAGGTCGTAGATAAATTCTTGATGGAGTTAGAGCATCAATTACAAGAGAAAAAAGTCGATGCTACGTTCAGCTCGAAGCTGAGAGATCACCTGGCAAAGAAAGGTTTTGATCCATTGATGGGCGCTCGACCCATGTCCAGACTGATACAGGACACCATTCGTCGCGCTCTGGCGGATGAGTTACTTTTCGGGAAGTTGGTGGCAGGCGGCGATGTTGAAATAGATCTGGATGAAAATGGCGAGGTACTAATACAGATCATGGATGAAGAGGATGATCGAACTGTGACGGCCTAGGCAAAACTTACTAACGACGTTGCCAATGCGGCGTCGTCAGTCAGTCGAAATCGGTCGGCGGGGGTCCGATATCCATTCGCTCCAAGAGCCTGGATATAGCTTCGAATTTTTGAGCCCTGCCAGTTCCATTGCGAGAAGATTGTGGCAAGCGGTTACGCCCGAGCCACACTGATGTATCACTTCGTGGCTCGGTGTGGAGCCAATGATATGTCGAAATGATGCCTTCAGCTCTTTTTCACCCAGGAATTTACCAGCCTGATTGAGATTGTTTCTGAAAAATCGGTTTACAGCTCCTGGAATGTGTCCTGCGACCGGGTCTATTGTTTCATTGAGCCCTAAAAATCGATCATTTGCTCGCGCGTCTATTATCATCAAGTTGTGGCGATATAATTCTTTCATTATAAAGCGTGTGTCAACTAAGATGTCTTTCGGGTTAATTTTAAATTTCCCCTTCAACCTGCCTTGCGAAGTGTTTGTATCGATCTCTCCTGAAGTGTCTTCCCAGTCCTGTATTCCTCCGTCGAGGACCGCTACCGCATCGTGCCCAAGCCATTTGAGTAGCCACCATAAGCGGGATGCGTACACACCGCCGGAATCATCATATGCAACGACTTGAGTGGTATTTGTCACTCCGCATTTGTTTAGCCAGTCACAAAGAACATGAGTATCTGGCAATGGATGACGACCGTTGACTCCATTGGGCTCCTTAGATAGATCGTTATCTACACATGCAAATATTGCATTTGGAATATGACCTTTTCGATAACTAGTAACACCATATTCAGGATTATTGATTTCGTGACGACAGTCAAAAATTACCGTATCCGGCTCATCGACAATTAGCTGAAGTTCTGACGATTGAATTAATTTATTATGCATATTGAATGGTTCTCAGATTGGCGTGTCTTCTTTATTAATTAAGTAGCTTAAAGCAACGTGTTCAACCTTGTTACCCATCGCGTGAGATAATTGGTGTGTACATTAAATGCAATTCCATATTATGACAAAATCTAATGAAAAACTTAGTTTCGAAACTGCGTTAGTTGAGCTTGAAAATATAGTTGAAAAGATGGAAGACGACGAGACGACACTTGAAAACTCACTTTCATTTTACAAGCGAGGAGTGGAATTACTTCAGTTTTGTCAAAAAGAACTGGAGGGGGCGCAGCGAGAGGTGAGTGTGCTCGAGGCGGGTATGCTGAAAAAATTTGAAGGTCTTGATGAATCTTAATTCTTTCGACCATTGGAGAACAGAGGTTTTAGCCCAAGTTGATCAGGGATTAGATCAATGCTTACCGAAAGCAGATCAAATTCCAACGACGTTACACCGCGCGATGCATTACGCGGTAAATAGTCCAGGGAAACGTATCCGAAGTTTGATTACTTGTGCTTCTGGAGACCTTTTTGGGGCTAATATTGCGGATACACTCTATAGTGCTGTCGCCATTGAACTCATACATACTTATTCCCTTATTCATGACGATTTACCATGCATGGATAATGATGAACTTAGACGAGGTAAGCCGACGGTGCATGTGGCCTTTGATGAAGCTACCGCGATGTTAGTCGGTGACGCTCTTCAGCCATTAGCGTTCAACGTGCTCGTTAATCAAGAAACTAGACTTGATTATGAAACGCGATTAAAGCAAGTGGGTGTGTTATCAGAATCGGCAGGTTCACTTGGAATGGTTGGGGGGCAAGCTATTGATTTGTCTCAAATCGGTATGAATATGACCCGGAAAGAACTAGAGTTGATGCATTCAAAAAAAACTGGCGCTTTGTTTTTTGCGAGTGCGGAGCTTGGAGCACTTTGCGGTAAAACATACGCGGAATCATTCGAAGGACCACTTCGAGCTTACGCTCGTCAGATAGGTTTTGGATTTCAGGTGGTTGATGACATACTGGATGCAAGCTCGCCTACAGAAGTGTTAGGGAAGTCGGCTGGGAAAGATCTCAGAGATAATAAGCCGACGTATGTGACCCTATTTGGATTGAATCGTGCGAGAGAGATGGCAAGTGAACTAGCTAAAAACATAAAAGATACTCTAGCTCTTTTACCTAGAGAAGGCGGGCATCTTAGTGATATTGCTAAGCTTGTTTTCGACCGGGTTTATTAGAGGGATAGTCGGTGGATATGGATAAATTACTCAACACTATTAACACGCCTCAGGACCTAAGGGGCATGGATAGAAAAGATTTAAGTCATTTAGCAACGGAGTTGAGAGAATTCATCATAGCAAGTGTATCCAAAACTGGTGGGCACCTTGCTTCCAACCTCGGAACGGTCGAACTTACAATCGCACTTCACTTTATTTTCGATACGCCACTTGATAAGTTAGTTTGGGATGTCGGCCATCAAACATACGCGCATAAGATTTTAACTGGTCGTCGAAATCAAATGGACACTCTTCGGAAATTTGGAGGTCTCGCTGGATTTCCCAGTCGAGAGGAGAGTAAATATGATTGTTTTGGAACAGCGCATTCCAGCACATCTATTAGCGCAGCTCTAGGGATGGCAGTAAGCGCAAAGCTGAGGAAAGAGGAGAGTCGGGTTGTTGCAATTATCGGCGATGGAGCGATGTCAGCTGGTATGGCTTTTGAGGCGTTGAATAATGCTGGAACTATGGATGCAAATATCTTAGTAGTTTTAAATGACAATGACATGTCCATTTCAGAAAATGTTGGCGCGCTAAACAATTATTTAGCCAGGCTGTTATCCGGACGATTTTATTCCGCAGCCCGGAAGGCTGGGGAGAAGGTATTTAAAAAAATCCCACCCGTCATTGAGTTGGCAAGACGTGCTGAAGAGCATGTTAAGGGAATGGTCATGCCGGGAACTCTTTTTGAGGAATTTGGTTTCAACTATATCGGTCCGATTGATGGTCACGATATTGACGCGTTATGTGCCACTCTGGGTAATTTAAAAAAACTTGAAGGGCCTCAGTTTTTACATGTCGTAACGCGCAAAGGGAAGGGGTATCAGCCCGCTGAGGACGATGCTATTCTTTATCATGGTGTTGGTCAATTTGACCCTCCTGCAGGTATTAAAAAACAGTCGAGTCAAAATAAAACGTACACGCAAGTTTTTGGAGAATGGCTTTGTGATACTGCTAAAACAGACGAGCGATTGATTGGTATTACGCCTGCGATGCGGGAAGGGTCTGGCCTGGTAGGGTTTTCTCAACAATATCCTGAACGGTATTTTGATGTCGGTATAGCGGAGCAACATGCAGTAACCTTTGCTGCAGGCCTAGCCACGGAGGGTTTTAAGCCTGTACTGGCGATATATTCCACCTTTTTACAAAGGGCCTATGACCAGTTAATTCATGACGTATGCATACAAAATCTCGATGTCACCTTTGCGCTAGATAGGAGTGGCCTAGTCGGCGCTGATGGTCCGACACACCACGGAGCATTTGATTTGGCTTACCTTCGATGTATTCCCAACGCAGTCGTTATGACGCCAAGCGATGCACGTCAATGTAACGAAATGCTGCGTTTGGCTTACGATTATATTGGGCCTGCGGTAGTAAGGTATCCGAGAGGTAATGCATCCGACACTGATGTTACAACGACATCTTCGTTGGCCATGGGGCAGTCGGAAGTTGTTAGAGAGGGTGATTCCGGGGTAGCGGTTTTAGTGTTTGGACCACTGTTGCATACGGCGATTGCCGTAGCAGAAAAGTTGAATGCCACAGTTGTTGACATGAGATTCGTGAAACCTTTAGATGTTGCTATGGTCACATTAATATCAAGCAATCATACGAGTATAGTCACCATAGAAGATGGCGTAGCGATGGGCGGTGCAGGTTCAGCGGTATGTGAAGCTTTGGGAGGAAAAAATTCAAGGGTTTTGAGGATTGGCTTGCCGGACAAATTTGTGTCCCATGGCGATACGACCTCATTACTAAAGGAATGTCGGTTAGACGAGCAGGGTATATTTGAGCAAATTAATGATTTTGTAGAAATATAATAGCGGATCCGTAAAGCGATAAATCTATTCAGGTATAATTAGTATAACCTTATAAAGCAAGGCGTTAGCAATGAATTCACCAACAGATTTAGCAATCCCAGATGTGCAAAGCTCAATTGATAGTCGTCATTTGGCGATAGATAAAGTGGGTATCAAGGATATCCAACATCCTGTTAAGGTAGCTGACAAATCTCAGGGTATTCAGCATACGATAGCGAATTTTAATATGTATGTGGAGCTTCCTCATAATTTCAAAGGGACACACATGTCCCGGTTTGTTGAGATATTAAATGAGCAAGAGCGCGAGATATCTGTGGAGTCTTTTGAGGCTATACTTCGCATCATGCTTGAGCGCTTGGAATCTGATTCCGGCTATATAGAAATGACTTTTCCCTATTTCCTTGAAAAGGCCGCGCCAATTTCCAAAGTAAAAAGTTTGTCAGACTACGAAGTTACCTTTAAAGGACAGGTCACTAATGGAACATACAAACTTGAGATGAAAGTAGTTGTGCCGGTTACGAGTTTGTGTCCCTGTTCTAAAAAGATTTCAGACTACGGTGCGCACAATCAGCGGTCTCATGTGACAATTTCAGCGGTAACTAACACGCACGTATGGATTGAGGAATTAATCGCTGTCGCAGAAGAGCAGGCATCATGCGAGGTTTTTGGATTATTAAAGCGACCAGATGAAAAATATGTGACTGAAAAAGCCTATGATAATCCGAAGTTTGTAGAAGATATGGTTCGGGATATCGCAACAGCGCTCAATCAGATCGATAGGGTTGATTCATACATTGTTGAGTCTGAGAACTTCGAATCTATTCATAACCACTCGGCCTACGCAATGATTGTTAAAGACTGAGTCGTTCAATCTCTAAAGTTTTTATATTGAAGCGGTAATTCTGTAATCTCGGTTTTCAAAAGGGAGATCACACTCTGAAGAATATCTCGTTTTGAGCCTGAGAACCGGACGACGTCACCTTGGATTGAGCCTTGAGCTTTTAGTTTTTGGTCCTTGACGGTCCTCACGATTTTTTTCGCCAGTTCCTTATCGATGCCGGAGAGGACAGCCACGGATTGTTTCAATTTATCGCCGCTGATTTTCTCTAGTTTTTGTTTCGCAAGACTTCTAACATCAATCTTTCGTTTTGCCATTTTGCTGATCATTAAGTCGTAAACTTGATCCATCTTAAATTCATCGTCAGCAAAAATTGATAGCGTTTCATCATCTGACAATTCGATACGAGCGTCAGAACCCTTGAAATCAAAACGGTTACTTATTTCCTTATTTGATTGATCGATAGCATTTTTTAATTCAACCTTATCGACTTCTATTGTTACATCAAATGACGGCATAGGACATAGGCTCCACTTAAAAGTTATTTTATTGCAAATGTGAATGAATCAAGAGGTAAGCCAGTACCGTCGTCAAATTCGGCTGCAGCTTCCACACTTTTTTTCGCAATCGTTTCTGCATTAATGTTTTGGGAGTCATACGTAGCCCACATAGAACCTAGTGCATAATCACTACCGCTACCATATGCATAGAATCGAGAAAACTCTTGGACAGTACGGTGTCCGGACACTCCAAATATTCCGTAAGGATTTGCGATGAGTGCGTCCATCCGCGATGATTCAATTGCATCCTCTTTATCCTCTTCTGGCATCAGAAAGTACTTCTCTTTTAGCTTTAAGTGCAACTGGTTCCAGGCCTTAAAAATATCGTCAACTGTTTGAAATGATATTGATTGCGAATTACTCATAAAATATTCTTTTAAAATCATTTTGAATGTTGCATTACCCGTGACTGCAATAAAGTTGTCTTCAATACGGATGATTTTTCCAGAGTTTACTATGTATTTCGCACTCTCTTTACCTGAACCCCATTTAGTTAACGTGTCCGCCGCGATCGCAATATATCCATCTTTTCTGACGACTGAAATCGTAGTCATTTTTTGTTGGTTTTAAGTTTGGTGGCTTGCTTCGCGCTTATTCTTAAGCGGAGAGCGTTTAGTTTAATGAACCCTTCAGCATCTGCTTGATTATATGCCCCTTTGTCGTCTTCAAAACTAGCAATACGTCCGTCGAATAGTGAGTGGCGACTAGACTTACGTCCTAACACTTGTACGTTTCCTTTGTATAGTTTTAGTTCGACCAGACCGGTAACCGGGGCTTGAGACTCGTCTATCAAATTTTGAATTAAGATTCTCTCTGGGCTGAACCAATATCCGTTGTAGATTAGTCGAGCATATCGGGGCATTAGATCGTCTTTTAGCGCTAATACTTCTCGGTCGAGCGTAATAGATTCAATGGCGCGGTGTGCTTTGAGCATGATAGTACCGCCTGGTGTCTCGTAACAGCCCCTTGATTTCATGCCGACATAACGGTTCTCGACGAGATCCAATCGACCAATACCGTGCTTTCCTCCCAACTTGTTTAGTTGATCCAGAACCTTAGCCGGAGATAGTCTCTTACCATTGATTGCGACAATGTCCCCATGCTTATAAGTTACTTGTATGACTTCTCCTTTGCTTGGTGCCTTTTCTGGAGACACTGTCATTCGCCACATACTGTCTTCTGGTGAGATGCTTGGATCCTCGAGGACTCCGCCCTCATACGAGACATGCAGTAAGTTTGCGTCCATTGAATAGGGTGCAGCACCTTTCTTCTTCTTAAAGTCAACTGGAATACCATTTTTTTCTGCATAGGTAATCAATTTTTCTCGGGACAGGAGATCCCAATCGCGCCAGGGTGCAATTACCTTTACGTCCGGCATGAGTGCATAGGCGCCCAGTTCGAACCTGACTTGATCATTCCCTTTTCCTGTGGCTCCGTGCGAAATAGCATCAGCTCCGGTTATTCGTGCTATTTCTATAAGTCGTTTCGCTATTAAAGGCCTTGCAATCGAGGTTCCTAGGAGGTATTCACCTTCGTACACTGTGTTCGCCCTAAACATTGGGAACACGTAATCTCGGACGAATTCTTCCTTTAAGTTTTCAATGAAGATTTGTTTGACACCAGCCGCTTTAGCTTTTTCTCGTGCTGGTTCAACCTCTTCTTTTTGACCTAGGTCAGCCGTGAATGTAACCACTTCACACTGATAAGTTTCTTGTAGCCACTTCAAGATGACCGATGTGTCTAAACCTCCTGAGTAAGCTAAAACAACTTTTTTTACTTTTTTCATACGTGATTTTCGTTTTTCAGTAGTTTAAATTCTTCTGCCGTCTGACTCAGTTAAGGGTTCTCCATTTTGCCACTCGCCCTCGAAAACTTCTCCATTAGAAGACCTAAATCGTCCCCAACCATGTGCCCGACCATTACTCCATTCCCCATCGTACGCACTGCCGTCCGGGTTCAATTGAACGCCACGACCATTCTGCCGACTTCGAACCCAATCTCCATCGTACTGTGTGCCATCGTGAGAGGTGTAAACACCATTACCTTCCGCCCATCCATTTAGGATGTCTCCCACGTAATGCTCTTTTAGTTCACCATTGATGAACCATTTAAGCGTACCTTTCCCATCTGCGAATCCGTTAATACATTGGCCATCCCAACTAATTGACTCGCCTGTTTGTGGCATCGGATTATAAACTTTACATCCGTTCTCATCAGCAATAGTCTTTGTCTCCTGATCATTGACATGGAGCATCTTTATGTCGCGGTCATGAGCGATGGCCGAAGTCGAACTAAAAACTAGTATTGCGAAGTAAATTAAAAATCTAAACATATCAAATTTTCTCCTTGAATAATTAATGACGCCATCAATATCTCACCTTTAAAAATCACGAATGGCTATTCTTCTTGCGTTATCTTATATTTCATAATGCGTTACTAATTTTTTAATTGACCCATTAACAACGTTTCCATTAGTGCCTTTTGAACATGCAAACGATTTTCGGCTTCGTCCCATACTAGGCTCTGATCGCCATCGATAACCTCTGAGGTCACTTCCTCCCCTCTGTGGGCGGGAAGACAATGCATAAAAATCGCATTTTTTGAGGCTTGTGACATCAAGGTCTTATTCACTTGCCATTTCTGAAAGGCAAGCTTCCTTGACGACGTTTCTTTCTCAAAGCCCATGCTAGCCCAAACGTCAGTCGTTACTATATCTGCGTTACGAACGGCAGCTTCAGGTGTTGAAAAAAACTTTGAATTACCCGATTCGCTGATATTTTTTGGTTCGTATCCTGGCGGTGACGAAATGTTAAGGGTAAAGTCAAGAATACTTGCGGCTTCGATCCAACTGTTACACATGTTATTTGAATCTCCAATCCAGGCCACCGTCGCGCCTCTTATGGGTCCAATTTTCTCTATAAAGGTGAAAATATCTGCGAGGACCTGACACGGGTGATGTTGGTCGGTCAAGCCGTTTATGACAGGAACAGTGCTATTGTAAGCAAATGTTTCAATCATCTCTTGTTCAAACGTTCTGATCATGACTATGTCGCACATCCGCGAAATAACGCGCGCCGAATCAGCAACTGGTTCGCCTCGACCGAGTTGTGAATCCTTAGTGTTTAAATAGACTGAGCTTCCTCCTAGCTGGCTAATACCAAGCTCAAATGATAGGCGAGTTCTGGTGCTGCTTTTCTCAAACACCATGACTAGTGTCCTATCTTGCAGTGTTTGGCGTCGCTCAAAAGTTTTAAATTTTCTTTTGATCTCGCTTGTTAACTTAAAAAGTGTTTCAAGCTCTTCCCGAGTAAGATCGCTAAACCGCAAAAAATGTTTAAGTTCTTTCATTTTGATTCAATTAGAAACTTATTGATAACCGTGGTTAAGGTGGATACGAGAAGCTCGATTTGTTCGTCATCAAGAATCAATGGAGGTAGAAGCCTGATAATCTTATCAGCAGTGACGTTTAGTAGTAATCCTGCTTCTAGGGCATGATCAACAATACTTACACATGACTTGTCCAGCTCGATGCCGATCATCAGACCTTTATTTCGTATATCTACGACGGAAGCTTCGTTATGAAAGTTTGCTCTCAAACCTTCAGTGATTGCATGACCAATAAACGTTGCTCTGTCAATTAAAGAATCTGATTCGATGGCATCAATTGTCGCTAGGGCCGCCCGACTCACAAGAGGATTTCCTCCGAATGTAGATCCATGAGTTCCTGGAGATAAAATCGCTGCCGCTTTACCACGTGCCAGACAAGCGCCAATGGGTACGCCGTTGCCTAGTCCTTTTGCTAGTGTCATAACGTCTGGAACGATATCGTTATGCTGGTGCGCAAACCATGCGCCAGTCCGCCCCATGCCAGTTTGCACTTCGTCCACCATCAAAAGCCAGTCTTGTTCATCTGCGATTATTTTGAGATTATTCAAGTACTGATGGTGAGGAATTTTTATTCCACCTTCACCTTGTACAGGTTCTACAAAAATAGCAACAACATTTTTATTGTTCAGAGCAACTTGGTTAATCGCTTCAAAATCTCCGTAGGGGACCCTTGCAAAGCCCGGTAAAAGGGGCTCAAATCCGGCTTGTACTTTTCGATTTCCTGTTGCGGACAGGGTTGCCATTGTCCTTCCATGAAAAGATTGCTCGGCTACTATGATAGTGGGCTTCTCTATTCCTTTATTATTTCCAAAAAGTCTGGCGAGTTTTATGGCAGCTTCGTTTGCTTCGGCTCCTGAGTTAGAAAAGAAAACAGTTTCCATGTTGGACAGTGAGCATAGCTTGATTGCTAAAGCCTCTTGCTCTGGGATTTGATATAAATTTGAGCAGTGAATGAGTATGCCGGCTTGTTCTTGAATCGCTTTTGTAACTTTTGGATGATTATGACCTAGTCCAGTTACCGCGATTCCGCACAGTGCGTCGAGGTAGCGTTTGCCGGAGGTGTCGAAGATCCATGCCCCATCCCCATGAGTAAACGCTATTGATTTCCTCCCATATGTCTTCATGACGTGGCGCATAATAAATTCCTGTCTAGCTCCTTAAGTTCTTCAATTATTTTTTCAATTTTATGAAACAGCATACCCTCAAATGAAAAACCCGCAGGACCAGCTGCGGGTTCGTAAACACTTTCAGCGGATAAAAGCTTAATTCATATTTTTGATCGCGCGTGAAAGTTTGCTTTTCTGTCGAGCAGCCGTATTTTTGTGGATGATTTTCTTATCCGCAATTGAATCTATCCTACTCTGAGCGCTTGTGTAGGTTGTAGTCGCTACGTCTTTATCTCCAGCTTCTACCGCTTTACGAACCTTCTTGATCATCGTGCGAAGTTCGGATCTTAAAGACGCGTTGTGCGCGTTGCGCTTGTCAGTTTGACGAGCTCGCTTTTTGGCTGATGCAATGTTTGGCATGTTATCGTGTTAATCCTGCTTTGCGATTAAATAAGAGTTTCAGATTATAACCCTCGAGTCTAGTTATGGCAACATAGCTGGAATTACTCTACGATCTCATGAGGAAAGCTGATAAGGTAAAAATGAGAATTGTAGTGTAGCCTCGCTTAAAAATTTTGAAGATAAAAAATACTTAAAATCATGGGTTTATTTAAGTCCCTGTCTGTCGTCAGTTTCTTTACACTATTATCCCGTCTCCTTGGTTTAGTTAGGGAAATGGTTATTGCTGCGAAATTTGGCGCAAGTGCGTCAACAGATGCGCTCTTTGTTGCGTTTCGTATCCCAAATTTGTTACGACGATTGTTCGCCGAAGGTGCCTTCGCCCAAGCGTTCGTTCCGATTTTGGCCGAATATAGGCAGCGGCGAGGGGATGAGCGTGCGAAACTATTAATTGCCCATGTCGCCAGTTTACTTTCATTATTGCTACTTATTATTTCGATTTTAGGAGTTTTTTGTGCTCCGTATTTGGTATATGTCATCGCAACGGGGTTCAACGATTCATCCGGTCAAGCTGACCTTACCGCCAATTTAATCCGCCTCACTTTTCCTTATTTATTGTTTATTTCCTTGACGAGTCTTTTTGCGTCGGTACTCAATACGTGGGGTCATTTCGCGGTTCCGGCTTTTACCCCAGCGCTACTGAATATTAGTTTTATTTTATCGGCGCTGTACCTAACGCCATACTTTAATCCACCGATTATCGCTTTAGGGTTGGCAATATTTCTGGGAGGTATTGCTCAGCTCCTCTTTCAGATTCCATTTCTCTTGCGACTTAAGCTTTGGCCAAAGCTGCGGTGGAAGCCAAATGATCCTGGTGTGATACAAATTTTGAAGAGGATGGCTCCAGCAGTTATCGGCGTGTCTGCCGCTCAAATCTCCTTAGTTATCAATACGAATATCGCATCAAGAATGCAAACTGGTAGTGTGAGTTGGCTTACCTTTGCTGATAGGTTGATGGAGTTACCAGTGGGACTTCTAGGGGTAGCAATGGCTACGGTGATTCTGCCAGCTCTATCAATCTCAGTTGCCGATAAAAAAAATGACGAATATCAAGCAACTTTAGAGTGGGGATTGATCCTTATGTTGGTTATCTCTATTCCCAGTGTTTGTGGATTAATTGTTTTGTCAGAACCCATTCTCATAACACTGTTTATGCGTGACCAGTTTTCACTTGTAGATGTTTCCATGACGAAAGTTGCTTTTTGGGGCTATGGTATTGGCTTGGTTCCTATCGTAATGATCAAACTTTTTGCTCCCGTTTTTTATGCTAACAAGGACACGAGGACACCTGTGCGAATTGCCATTAAAGCAATTATCGTTACTCAGCTCCTCAATATTGTTTTTTGGATGTTGCTGCCTGATCATGTGAAACACGCTGGTTTAGCTTTGGCTATTTCTGGGGGTGCTTGGTTGAACGCAACTATGCTCCTCTTGGGGCTTCGTCGTAACGGACTTTTTGTGTCAACGAACAGATGGATTTTTGTATGTCGGGATTGCGTTATGGCCGCTGCGATAATGACGTTAGTTGTTTTTTTTGTCTCTACTCAGATTGACTGGTTGACTTCTGATTCATGGCGGCGTGCGGGTCTCTTGTTTGGGGTGATCATTTTGGGCTTTACAATTTATGCAACAGCGCTTAGGTTCATGGGCAGGCGCTTAAAAGATATTTTTGCACTTAAGTTAAATTAAATTATTCTTCCTGCCTATTGACGATTGAATTTACCGCTTCCCTGTTCAAATGCGGCGCGAACATCGCAATGAAGTCGTAAACAAATCCGCGCATGAAGGAATTTTTACGGATTCCAATCCCGGTTGTGCTTGGCTCAAACAAATGACTAGCGTCCATAGCTCTGATCTTGGTGTCCCGTGCTGGATCATAAGCCATCATAGAGACGATACCTATACCAAAGCCAAGTTCTACATAGGTTTTGATGACATCTGCGTCTATTGCAGTTAAGACGATATCGGGTTTTAGTCCGCTGGCTTCAAATGCCTGTTTGATGACGGGCCGTCCGGTAAACGTAAAATCATACGTGATAATCGGATATTCACAGATTTCTGATAAGGACAGACCTTTGCTCTTCAATAGGGGGTGTCGTGGCGGTGTTAAGACGCAACGATTCCATTGGTAGCAAGGTAACATTGCCAGTTCTTTGGTTAAGGACGTGGCTTCGGTTGCTATTGCAATATCTGCCTCTCCCGAGCAAGCCATTTCAACAATATGGGCAGGGCTCCCTTGATAAATTGATAGGCGGACTCCAGGATATTTCTCTTTAAATTGCTTTATAACTGGGGGCAGTGCGTAACGTGCTTGCGTGTGTGTCGTCGCAATTGTTAATTCTCCCGACGTTTCGTTTGAGTATTCGCTTCCTATCGTTTTTAGATTGTTTAAGTCATTTAAGACCGCTTGGGATTTTTTAAGTATTTCTTGTCCTGGTTCTGTGATTCCGACAAAGCGTTTACCACGTCTAATGAAAATGTCGACACCAAGTTCCGCCTCAAGCGCTTTTATCTGTTTGCTGATCCCGGGCTGCGATGTGAATAACTCGTTGGCAGCTTTAGTTAAGTTAAGGTTATGCTTTGCGACTTCGCATATAAATCTGATTTGTTGTAGTTTCATAGCTTGATCGATTCAATTCGTAAACAATCTATTTGGTTATTTTTCAGCTTTCAATTCATTAAAGTTGATTTTATCTATTTTCCATGGACGAGGATACTGTTGCTCTCTGGGTCGCGGCTATATACTCCCCTAAAAGGAGTTAGAATTACAGCTTATTAATTTTTAAGACTAAATCGTAAGATGCGTTTGTTAGAGCTAAAAAATTCGGGGACCAAAAGTGAACGAGCTTTAACGATTGGAAATTTCGATGGAGTTCACGTCGGTCATCGCGCCATCCTAGATCGTTTGGTATCTGTTGCTTCCGAAAGAAATTTAATTCCTTCTGTATTAACTTTCCAGCCACACCCAGCAGATTTTTTCGCCAGAGAGAAAGCTCCAGTAAGGTTATACGGCAATAGAGAGAAGCTGTGTTCGTTTGCCGACGCTGGTGTAGAGCAAGTAATTTTACTTCCCTTTAATACGAAGTATTCAAAGATGTTACCTGAGCATTTCATCCGAGATATATTGGTATCACGCTTGGCCGTTAGGTGGTTATTGGTTGGAGATGACTTTAGATTTGGTTTGGACAGGCGTGGCGACTACGAAATGCTTCGTGATGAGGGTTCCGAATGTGACTTTGAGGTTGAAGCGAATCGAAGCGTTAAGGTTAATCAGGTGCGCGTATCGAGCACCGCTGTTCGATTGGCATTGTCGAGGGGAGATCTTGAATTAGCGGAACAATTACTGGGCAAGCGTTACAATATCTGCGGTAGAGTGATTCAAGGCGATCAAATTGGTAGAACTCTTGGGTAT
>JAOEKQ010000002.1 GCA_028379895.1 Burkholderiales bacterium | reverse complement strand
CGGTTCTGGCAAGGACTCATCAGAACGTCTGAAGGAGGAGTTGATCGCATTCATCTTATTGATCGAAAAACTAATGGCGGCATACTCCTCGAACTCTTCACGCACGAAGGTATTGGTACCATGATAAGTCGGGATCGCCTAGAAGCGATTCGTACCGCAACCCAAGATGATATTGGCGGCATACTCAGCCTGATTGACCCGCTAGAAAATGAAGGCATTTTAGTTAAACGACCACGCGAGACGCTGGAAACCGAAATTCAAAAATTTACGGTTGTTGTCCACGATGGGCTTATTATTGGATGTGTAGCATTAAATCCATTTAAAACAGAACAAATCGGCGAATTAGCCTGTCTTGCCGTTCATCCGAACTTCCAGAAGACAGGAGTAGGTGAACGACTTTTGAAAGTGGTCGAGACAAACTGTGCTAAACAAAAATTAAGAAATGTTTTTGTGCTCACCACACAGTCGTCTCATTGGTTCTTGGAGAATGGCTTCAAAAAGACAACGCTAGTAGGGCTACCAAAAGAGCGAGCAAAACTTTATAACTATCAAAGAAATTCAAAAATATATAGCAAAATAATCCACTAATCGGTATTAAAGAAAACAACATGACTAAAACTATGACGTGCATCAAGCTAGGTCCAGATCAAGAGGCAATGAGCTTTCCACCGTTCCCGGGGGAGCTGGGAGAACGCATCTTCCAGAACGTGTCATTAAAAGCGTGGCAAACCTGGCTCGAACAGCAAAAAATGCTTGTGAACGAGAATAGACTTAACCTAGCAGATCCTGAGGCAAGGAAATATTTGAAAGAGCAAACCGAAAATTATTTCTTTGGTGGCGGGGCGGATAGCGCTCAAGGCTTTGTACCTGTTGATTAAACCACTCTGATTAAACTGTTGTGGGCTTTTTACTTAACTAGCTATTGGCTTCTCGTTCAATCTCCTCGATGGAGACGTGCCGCACATCTTTACCTTTCACAATATAGATCACGTATTCCGCAATATTTTTTGCGTGATCCCCAATTCGCTCAATCGCTTTAGCAATAAATAACATCTCGATTGACATCGAGATTGTTCTCGGATCTTCCATCATCATAGTAATCAACTGACGGAGTATAGCTTTGAATTCTTCGTCAACGACATTATCTTTCGCTATGACCTCAGCCGTGAGAGACGCATCAAGCCTAGCAAACGCATCCAAAGCTTTTCTTAACATTCCCAAACTAACATCGGACATATGTCGTATTTCAGTGGTTCGAGGCAAACGAATACGATCATCTGAATAAATTAATTTCGTCATACGTGCGATCTTATCCGCCTCGTCACCGATTCGCTCTAGATCAGTGATGGTTTTTTCAAATGCCATCAATAAACGCAAATCTCCGGCTGCTGGTTGACGCAGTGCTATGACACGACTGATTTTCTCGTCGATATCAACTTCCATAGCATTGACTTTATGGTCACCCTCCTCAACCTGCTCGCAGAGAGCTAAATCTCCGGTTGTTAAAGCATTTAGTGCTTGAGCGATTTGCTCTTCCACCAAACCACCCATCTTTAAGATTTGAGCACGCAAACCTTCTAGCTCGGAATCAAATTTTTTAACCGTATGTTGATCAATATTCATAAATTTAAAATTTTAACGTTCCAACATTGCAACATAACAGTATAAAACCGATAAAGGTCTCATACAAATGTTTCGGAATGGTTACACTCCTACTAAGAAAACTAACTCCTTGTAACCTTAATCCCGTTCGCCCCACCAACAACCATGAGATCCGCTGGCCTTTCTGAGAAGAGGCCGTTTGTTACCACTCCAACGACGTTATTAAGTTTTCGCTCCAGTTCTACAGCGTTTTCTATACTCAATCCATAGGTGTCCAGGATAACATTACCGTTGTCTGTCACAAAATTCTTCCTAATTTCTGGATCTCCGCCCAAACCTCTTATAACTCTCGAAACATACGAAGCTGCCATTGGAAGTACCTCGACGGGTAAAGGAAATTGCCCCAAAACATCCACAACCTTGGTTTCGTCAACAATACAAATAAAGGTTTTGGCGACAGCCGCAACGATCTTTTCTCGGGTAAGCGCACCTCCACCCCCCTTAATCATCTCAAGCTTATGGTTTATCTCATCCGCCCCATCAACGTAAACGCTGAAGCTCTCGACACCATTAAGATCCAGAATTGGTACACCACAATTTCTTAAACGATCGGCAGTTGCCTCCGAGCTCGCGATAGCACCAACCGCCCCGCCCCATTCAGAAAGCTCCTCAATAAAATAATTCGTAGTGGACCCGGTTCCAACCCCCACTACATCACCTATCGATAGATACTTTACAGCCTCCCGCGCGGCAGTTCGTTTCATTTCATCTTGCGTCATTATTAAACCTAACAATCTAAAGTTTGTGTATCTCTTGAGGACCGAATTACTATAACAACCTTATTATTACTGACTATTATTTTGCAGATAGAATATCATCAAGGAAACACATCAGCAGGATCTTTTATGAATAACTCTAACGAAACTACAGTATTGATTCTTGGGGGTGCCGGGTTCATCGGCGGCTATTTAGCCAGCGCACTCTCAAAATCAGGCTACCACGTGCGGGTGCCGACTCGAAACCGGGAACGTGCTAAGTCTCAACTCATCATACTTCCCAACGTTGAAGTGATTCAAACTGATGTCTCTAATATAGAGAACCTTGATAATTTATTTCGAGGAATCGACGTGGTTATTAATTGCATCGGTATTCTTCATGAAAGGCAGGAAAACGAATTTACTAAATTTCATGCGACATTGGTTAATCGAATTGTTACCAGTTGTAACAGTCAAAAAATTAAACATTTCATCCACTTGTCAGCCCTAAAGGCTTCTACGGCTGGTCCAAGCGCTTATCTTCGATCAAAAGCCGAAGGAGAAGATATTATTTGTAAAACATTAAATAATGAGGTAACCCGGAATATCATCCGCCCATCGGTGGTCTTCGGCGCTGGCGATTCATTTTTAACCATGTTTGCCGAGCTTGCAAATTGGTTTCCACTAATACCTCTCGCAAAACCTAAAGCCAAATTTCAACCGGTTTTTGTGGGCGATCTAGTCCAGGTCGTAATGAACTGTATCGATAGGACAAAGAAGCAAACAATAATTGATCTTTGTGGACCAAAACAATATGAGCTTATCGAACTTGTAAGATACGCGGCAAGCTTTGGTCGGTTCGACTCCAAAGTTATTCCACTTCCGGACTGGGCATCTTACGCTCAAGCTAGAGCATTTGAGTTCCTTAGGCTTAAACTAATCACGACTGACAATCTATCTTCAATGTCGGTTGACAACACGTGTGACATGCCGGTTGATAGCTCTCGCAAAACGATCGAGAGCATAGCGCCAAGTTACCTTTGACATTAGAGTTAAAATAAAGGTACGTACCACTTCGATCATCTCAATGGACAAACTATCTCACTACCTTGTTGGCGGAGCAGTTAGGGATGAACTACTAGGTATTCCGATTGCAGATAAAGACTTCGTGGTCGTTGGCGCTAGCGTGGAGGAAATGATAGCGAAAGGGTTCATGCCGGTTGGCCGTGATTTCCCTGTTTTTTTACACCCCCGCACTAAAGAAGAATACGCTCTAGCCCGTACTGAAAGAAAAACCGGATTAGGACACCAAGGATTTTCTTTTCACGCGGACCCATCAGTAACTCTCGAAGAGGACCTGGCACGAAGGGATTTAACTATTAATGCAATAGCTAAATCTTCGGATGGCGTATTCATTGATCCCTTCCGAGGGATTGTTGATTTAGAAAATAAAATTCTAAGACATGTTAGTGATGCATTTATTGAAGACCCTCTTCGAGTCCTCCGAGTCTGTCGTTTCACTTCGACACTTGATTTCAACATTCACGCTGACACGCTGAAGCTTATGACTAAGCTAGTTGATACGTATGAGCTTAATGAATTGAGTCCCGAACGCATTTGGAATGAAATCCTAAAAGGCCTCATGGGTAAAAAACCGTCCCGAATGATTGATAGCTTGATAAAGTGCGGCGCTTTAGGCGCGATAAACCGTTCGCTATCAAATGGCGTCTCCGAATCAGAAAATAAAATTATTATTTACAAAACTCTTGACCTTGCAGCGAAAAATAATCTATCAATCGAAACGCGCGTCGCAATTTTTTGCTTACTCACGGAATATAATATCGAAAAAATCATCCAACAAAATATCCCTAAAGTGTTTGCACGAAATAATTTGTCAAAAGGTGTTTTAACTCAACTTAGAGCCACCAAATCACAAACTCAAACATCTAAGATTTTATCGGGACACATCGATTCTATCCTTAATGCCGCTACATTATCTAACGAGCAAATAGTGGACTTAATGATGCACCTCGACGGACTAAGGAACCCTGGACGATTTAAAAACATATTGGATGCAGCGTCAATAATTGGGCAAGTCCTTAACAAGCGAAAATACTCACATCACATACATATCCTCGTAGCATCTTTAGATATACTAAAATCCATGAAATTTAATGATCTCGTTAACGTAGACTCGGGGACAGACATAAATCAACGAGTAAGATCCGCGAGAATAATCGCGCTAGATAACGAACTATTTCGATCATAAGTTACGGCGTATCTTTGCCTAAATCGTCAGCGAATCGCCCAATATAAGCAGGTCGCAATAAGGCTAAATAAAAAAGTCGAACCAAATGGTAGGTACAGCTTTCGCTTAAATACATAAACCGTAATATCGCCAGGCATGCCTCTACGACCAAGGAGTTTCCCAATGAATCTTAAGAAAACTGGCTTTGTGTATGCGACTATAGCGACAACAAGAATTATCGTGAAGAACCACTTATACAACGATTTGATATCTCTCTTTTTTAACATAGTTAATCTTAATAATATTAAGATTAACTTCAAATAGACGTTTTAGTATAGGGGATTACATTGATAGATTTATATACCTGGGGAACACCCAACGGCCGAAAGGTCTCGATCATGCTTGAGGAATTGGGTACAGAATATCGAACAACAAGCATCAACATAGGAAAAGATGAGCAATATGCCAATGATTTCATAACGATCAGTCCTAATAACAAAATTCCTGCGATTGTTGATCATGACCCCAAAGAAGAAGTGCCAGTCAAGCTGTTCGAGTCTGGTGCGATTTTGATTTATCTCGCCGAAAAACATGAAAAGCTTTTACCTCCAGCTGGACCTGACAGATACACCACAATGCAGTGGCTTATGTTCCAAATGGCAGGGGCTGGACCGATTTTTGGCCAAGTACATCACTTCCTCCGCGCTGCACCAGAACCAGTCCCTTATGCGATTAACAGATTTTCCAAAGAGACCGCCCGACTATATAGCGTTCTTGACCACCAATTGTCTACTAATGAATTTTTATCGGAAAAATATTCCATAGCAGATATCGCAACATTTCCTTGGGTTGCCCGGCATGAATGGCATAAGATCAATTTATCTGATTATCCAAATGTATCAAGATGGTATGAACTAATCGCGAGTAGAGAGGCCGTAAAAAAAGGGATGGCAGTACCGTTTTTGAATTAGACCCAAAAAACATGAATAAAAACCAGTGCGCACAATGTGGTGCCGAATTCACCTGCGGGATGCTTTCTGATCAACCTTGTTGGTGTGCTACTAATTTTCCCAAAATTTTATCAGGCAACCTCGGTGACACTTGTTTGTGTCCTGACTGTTTAAACGAAGCGATTATCCTCAACAAAGGAAGCGATTAGAGGACGGACTTAAGAAGCACGCCCATTTTTGATGGGTCTCGAGTGACTGAAATACCACTGGCATCCATTATTTCAAGTTTTTCATCAGCCGTCCCCTTGCCGCCGGAAATAATGGCGCCCGCGTGCCCCATTCTTTTCCCAGACGGGGCAGTCACTCCAGCAATAAAGCCTACCACTGGTTTAGACATATGGTCTTTAGCCCAAACGGCAGCGGCCTCCTCATCAGTCCCGCCGATTTCGCCAATCATGACGACCGCGTCAGTATTTTCATCTTCGTTAAATAACTTCAAAACATCAATATGCTTCAGTCCATTAACCGGATCCCCACCAATACCTACCGCAGTACTTTGCCCAAGACCCAGCTCCGTTAATTGCGCTACCGCCTCATAAGTCAAAGTACCTGACCGGGAAACAACACCGATACGTCCTGTTTTATGGATATGACCAGGCATAATCCCTATTTTTAACTCATCAGGCGTGATCACTCCAGGACAATTTGGCCCGAGCAAGAGGGTTCGGCTATTTACACTGCGCATCTTATGGCGAAGCTCAATCATATCTTTAACTGGAATACCTTCTGTTATACAAATTACTAAATCAAGATCGGCTTCTACCGCCTCAAGCATAGCTGCACCTGCGCCAGCGGGTGGGACATAAACCACGGAAACGGTTGCGCCTGTTTGTTGCTTCGCTTCTGCTACAGTCCCATAAATCGGAATACCCTCAAAATCTTGGCCTGCCTTCCTGGGGTTCACCCCCGCGACGAAACAGGCTTGACCGTTAGCGTATTCTCGGCTGGTGTGAGTATGGAATTGTCCAGTCTTTCCAGTTATTCCTTGAGTAATAACCCTAGTATTTTTATTGATTAAAATTGACATTTTATTGGACGCCTCGCGCTGCAACGACAACTTGCTGAGCGGCATCAGCCATTGTTTCTGATGAAATAATGGTTAAACCTGATTCCGCTAAAATCTGTTTTCCTGAATTCTCATTAGTGCCCTTCATACGCACCACCAGAGGTACAGTGAGATCTACTTGTTTAGCGGCCTCAACCACACCAGCAGCAATTACATCGCACTGCATAATACCGCCGAAAATATTAACTAATATCGCTTTTAAATTTGGGTTCGACAACAT
Source organism: Burkholderiales bacterium (assembly GCA_028379895.1). Classification (GTDB taxonomy): domain Bacteria; phylum Pseudomonadota; class Gammaproteobacteria; order Burkholderiales; family Eutrophovitaceae; genus Eutrophovita. The sequence goes on along the minus strand of JAOEKQ010000002.1, from coordinate 186,765 downwards.
GATCTTAAATGCCTCAGTAACTTTCTCTGTAGTCGCTCCACCGCCCACATCTAGGAAATTCGCTGGCTCACCACCGAACAACTTAATCACATCCATGGTCGCCATGGCGAGACCAGCCCCATTGACGAGACATCCAATATCCCCATCGAGCGAGATATAAGAAAGATCGAATTTGGATGCTTGTATTTCCGCTGGGTCCTCTTCATCGAGATCTCGCATATCAAATATGTCCGGTTGTCTAAACAAAGCGTTAGCGTCAAAATTCATTTTTGCGTCGAGCGCCAACACATCTCCGTTAGACGTGAGAATCATAGGATTGATTTCAGCTAATGAAGCGTCTTTATCGACGAATGCCCGATATAGCCCATCAAACAGATCAGCTCCTTTCTCAGTGGAACCAAGAGGTATTCCAATTTCTTCAGCAAGCTTAAGAGCTTGCTGACGATCAAGTCCTTGTCTGGGATCAATAAAAACTTTATGAATCTTTTCCGGCGAAGAAGCTGCCACCTCCTCTATATCCATACCGCCTTCTGAAGAGGCCATAAGACATACAGTTTGAGTTTCTCGATCAACCACCATACCCACATACAACTCTTTCTCGATCTGCGCACCCTCTTCGACTAAAAGACGTTTAACTAACTGACCGTCTGGACCAGTTTGGTGAGTAATTAGCTGCATCCCTAAAATACTGGTAGCAGCCGACTTAACGTCGGCTATTGACGTCGCAACCTTGACTCCACCACCTTTGCCCCGACCTCCAGCATGAATTTGAGCCTTCACGACCCAAACTTCACCTCCTAGCTGTAGCGCTGCAGCTTCCGCTTCGGCTTCTGATAAACAAGGGACTCCTTTAGGAGTTCTAACCCCGTACGCTTGCAAAATTTCTTTCGCTTGATATTCATGGATCTTCATGCGGATTCACACCAGATTTTTCTTAAAATTATGGAAATTAACGGCGTTCTTTTTTATGAATTTCTTTAAGTCTCTTTGCCTCTTCTGCCCAAGACTTTTGTAAATTTTCATATTCTTTCTCTACGCTGAGGACTTGCGCCTCAGCGTCGTCAAGCTTAGTTTGAGCGGACTTCAATTGAGCCGTAAGTTTAGTCACCACACTGCGTTTTTTTTGAGCCTCCTCGATAAAGACATCCAGCTCTTTTTTCTTATCTTCCATCGCCTTTCGAGCGTGCACAGTGCGAATTTGTGCATCCTCAAAAGTCATCTCCGCAGCCGTAACACTCGAAATTGACACAAAGCAAAAAGCCATACCTACAGAACACCCCAATAGGTTCTTAGTATTGCCTGTGAGTAGCATTACGACCTCCCGGTGGTGTTTAAAACTGTGGTGCCGGCACACGGATTCGAACCGCGGACCTGATGATTACAAATCAACTGCTCTACCAACTGAGCTACGCCGGCTTATTCCAATTTAGAATTATAAATGCTTCGGACATTAAATGGGTTACTTCACGATTTTTAATCTTTGCTTTGAGGAAATGTTGACCGCTTTTACCCGGTCTTTCTCAATAGTGTTTGAACTCTCCTGCTTCGCCACCTCATCCACGTTAAATCCAAGTCCTTGTCCAGATTCTCGAGAAAAAATTCCCTTCACATCTGAGATCACAATGAATATTTCTCGGGATACGGAATCAAATCGTGCAGAAAACGTTATTGCTTCGTTATCAATACGTAAGTCTCTGGTAGCACTTGTACCGATATTTAATACAATCTCACCGTCCTGAACAAGTTCCAAAGGAACACTAGATGCCTCTGATACCCGCACTGAAACATAGGGCGTCTGGGAAGTATCGCAACACCAATCATAAATTGCGCGAATGAGATAGGACGTAGTGGGAACGAGCGTCTTCACTTACGCATCACCTTTTCTGAGGGCGTAAGGGCTTCAACAAAAGCTGAGCGACTAAATAGTCGCTCAGCATATTTCATTAACGGTGCAGCCTGTTTTGGTAGCTGAATACCGTAGAGGTCTAACCTCCAAAGCAACGGGGCGATCGCCACATCCAGCATCGAAAAATCATCACCCAACATGTATTTTTGCCGTAAAAAAACTGGCGCTACTTGAATCAAACTGTCGCGAACCTGTACTCGAGCCTGTTCGGCCTGACGAGCTGTACCCGACTCAATTAATTGGATATGTGAAAACAGATCATCTTCAAAGCGAAATAAAAATAATCTCGCTCTAGCCTTGAGTGCAGGATCTGCCGGCATCAATTGGGGATGGGGAAACCTGTCATCAATATATTCATTGATAATATTAGACTCATATAAAACGAGATCCCTTTCAACCAAAACAGGTGTTTGGTTGTAAGGATTCATAACAGCGAGATCTTCAGGTTTATCGAATAGATCAACATCAACAATCTGAAAATCCATTCCCTTTTCGAATAAAACAATCCTGCACCTGTGACTGAAAGGGCACGTAGTGCCCGAGTAGAGCGTCATCATTTTTATTGTCCCCTTTATAATTTACGTCTTTATTAGCGCTTATATTTATTAATGCACGTCTTTCCAAAACTCCCGTTTAACAGCCCATGCCATAAAGGCGAAAAAAATAAGGAAAATGATTACAAGACTACCAATCTGCTTTCGTTTTTCTGCTGCTGGCTCTCCCATAAACACCAGAAAATTAGTCAAATCCAGCATGGAATCATCAAAAGCTCTCGAAGTTAACGTGCCTTCTGTTTCACGTTGTAAGCTGACAATAGACTTATCGTCTTTAGCGTACACGGCTCGCAGAACACCCTGCTCCTGAGAAAAAACATTAGGCATTGCAACATTCGGGAAAATACGATTATTCCACCCAGTCGTTGTCGCCTCATCTTTGTAGAAACTTATGAAATAAGTATATAGCCAGTCAGAGCCTCTCGACCGTGAAACCACAGACAAATCTGGTGGAGTAACTCCAAACATTTGCTTTGCCGTCGAAGCGTCGATAGCGCTTTTCATGGTGTCACCAACTTTCACAGAATCATCCGCAATAAAGTACTGCTTTATCTGTCCCTGAGACAATCCTATATCGGCGAGTCGGTTATATCGCATAAACGTCGCCGCATGACAGCTGAGACACCTGTCAGCAAATATCTTCGCGCCCCTTTGCAAAGATTCGGCGTCAGTTGTATCAATGTTAGCGTTATTAAGACTATAACCACCACCCGCTGCCGCCGCCACACCCGAGCAACATAACACGCTCCAAATAACGATCATAATTGTCTTCATGACGTCACCCGATCTGGCTCTACCTTGGTTCGATCGAGTATTGAGACAATCGGCAAGGATATGAAAAACATGAAATACAACACTGTACAAAGTTGAGCCACTACCGTAGCTACATCGGCGCCCCCAAGTTGGCCCCATATGTTAGTAGGCTTCAATCCCAAATATCCTAACAATAAAAAGGATGCAACAAAGATAGTCAGTGAAATTTTAAAAAGCGGTCCTTTGTACCTTATTGATCGGACTGGACTTCTGTCGAGCCAAGGTAAGAAAAATAAAATCACTACAGCACCGCCCATTGCTAAAACTCCGGGGAATTGAGACCCAAACATGGGTGGGACAGCTCTCAAGATCGAATAAAACGGCGTGAAATACCAAACCGGCGCAATGTGATCAGGCGTCTTTAACGGATCTGCTGGAATAAAGTTGTTATGCTCTAGAAAATATCCGCCCATTTCCGGCGCAAAGAACACAATGAAGGCAAATATGATCATAAAAATCACAAGACCAAAAATATCTTTGACCGTGTAGTAAGGATGAAATGGAATTCCATCCAAAGGCTTACCTGATATTGGGTCTTTGTTTTTCTTAATATCAATGCCATCCGGATTATTGGATCCGACTTCGTGTAGAGATAGAATATGTGCGACGACTAGCCCTAGTAATGCTATGGGAACCGCGATCACGTGAAGAGCAAAAAATCTGCTAAGAGTGGCGTCAGAAACAACATAATCTCCACGGATCCACACCGCAAGATCAGGACCAATCAACGGCACCGCACCAAATAAATTCACAATTACTTGTGCGCCCCAGTAGGACATCTGCCCCCAGGGTAATAAGTATCCGAAAAACGCTTCCGCCATTAAACACAAGTAAATCACCATCCCGAAAATCCATAATAACTCTCTTGGTTTACGGTAAGAGCCGTAGAGAAGCGCCCTAAACATATGAAGGTAAATGACTACAAAAAACAGTGACGCTCCGGTGGAATGAACGTATCGAATCAACCACCCGAGAGGAACGTCTCTCATGATGTACTCAACAGAGGCGAATGCCTTATCGGCATCAGGCTTGTAGTGCATTGTTAAAAAGATTCCGGAGAGAATTTGTATACCCAATACAAATATCGCTAATCCACCGAAGAAATACCAAAAATTAAAATTCTTCGGCGCATAATATTCTGTCAAGTGCTCCCGAACCATTTTGCTCATCGGGAAACGCTCGTCAATCCACGTCGTCACTGGTGTTAGCATCGCTTTAACTCCTGGCTGCATCGTCCCCGATTAATAATCGGGAATCGGATAAAAATTGGTGTGGTGGAACTTCGAGATTGGCAGGAGCCGGCACACCTTTGTAAACTCGTCCAGCGAGATCAAACTTAGAACCATGACATGGACAAAAAAATCCGCCGCTCCAATCAGCCCCCAGTCCAGAAGCCTCTCCGGCTTCAAGCTTTTGAGTTGGAGAACAGCCGAGATGGGTACAAATTCCCACTAAAACAAGATACTCTGGCTTGATTGACCGCTCGACATTTGTAGCATATTCAGGTTGCATCGGTAGCTTGGAGTCTGGGTCCGAAACAAGATCCTTTGTTTCACCCAACTTACTGAGCATATCGTCAGTCCGGTGAAGAATCCAAACCGGTTTTCCGCGCCACTCCTCTGTAATGAGCATTCCGGGCTCTAACTTCGCTAGGTCGACTTCAACAGGAGCCCCAGCTGCCTTGGCTCGCTCGCTTGGGGCCATACTCATAAGAAGAGTAGACACCGCAGCTAAAGCCCCTGCTGCGCCCACCGCTCCAGTCGAAACAACAAGCATACGGCGCTGCTCATTCACTGATTTTTCAGAACTCAAGCTTTTTTCTCCCCGACTCAGCCCTTCAGCTGAGCGAATTAGTTGCAACATTACAAAAACCCTGATTATACACTTTAGTGCAAAAATAAATCCAGTATAAACGCTATAAACTTCTGATTATATGCATTATTTTTCTATATGCGTCTGCCGCAATTGTAAATTAACAAAAATCCTGCAAATTGCTCGATTTAAAAACGATTTAAAACTAAAATCAGGTAATGAAAACTCAAATACATTTAAAAGATGGCGTAGCTTTTGAAGCCTTCAGCGGCAGTGGTCACTCCTTGACGATGGATGGAGCCACGGAAGCTGGAGGCAGAAATCTTGGCGCTCGCCCAATGGAAATGCTTTTAATGGGGCTAGGCGGATGTAGCGCTTATGATGTCGTAACGATTTTACGCAAGTCTCGTCAAAAAATTACAGACCTTTCCTTGGAGATTGATGCAAAAAGAGCAGAAACCGATCCAAAAATCTTCACGTCAATACACTTACTTTTTAAAATAACCGGCCACGATTTGAAAAAAAACGTTGTCGAGCGCGCGATCAATCTGTCTGCGGATAAGTACTGTTCTGCCTCCATCATGCTTGGCAAATCAGCACGCATTACCCATGACTACGAAATTCATAGCACCTCCGACTGAGAAGAAAAGCACGCCTCACTAAACATATAGAGTTGATTTAGTCATAATTTTTGACATCAGTCTCATAACGAGCCGTACAGGCTTAGGCAATGGCTCAGCCCCGAGAAGTTCAGCTTTATTCGCGTGGCTTCGCTCCTCTTCCCTCATTTTCGCCATCATCGCGCGACTCCGCTCATCATCGACAGAAATGCGGCCGAGATATTCGGTCAAATGAGCCTCTACTTGGCGTTCTGTCTCTTGTAGAAAACCTAGACTTCTCTTAGTTCCAGATAATCCAGCAATCACACCAATGGCGAACGAGCCACCGTAAAAAAATGGATTAAGAAAACTAGTTCTTCCGCCAAGCTCGTCAATTCTGAGCTGAGTCCAAACGAGGTGATCCAACTCCTCATTTGCTGATTGGGTCAGCTCAGCCTTAATGTCGATATTTTTCTCTGCCGACGCCTGCCCCAAGTAGAGTGCTTGGGCACAAACTTCGCCTGTATGATTCACGCGCATTAAGCTAGCCGAAACTTTCTTTTGCTCGTCAGTAAGATTCACATCAGAACCATGAAAGTCTAAATTGCGTTGTGCTAGCACAGTTCCTGACAAAACCCTTAAGCCCTGATCTACCTCTTCAATTATTCGATCTAAAAATGACATCACATAACATCCTTATAGTGCATCGTTTCTTTGTCTGTGAGATTCATATTACGTTCAAATTATTGACGTAACGCCTGCTGAACTTCTCTTAGCTCCTTTAAGCGGGAATCTACTGATGTTCGGAGAAAAAAGTCACCATCGGTTACCTTCTGAGCCAAGAGAAGCTCATTAATGGCCGCAACCAAATTCCCGTTCAAAGCAAGAACCTCTGCATAATCCCTATGCATCGCCATTTTCTGATTCAGTCCGCTATATGCTTTTGCTCTAAATTCGTAAAGTTTTGGATTTTTGACATCAGAACCTATTAGAAGCCCTGACATCATGCTTTCCAATTCGACATACTCTTTAAACGACAACAGAAGTTCAGCGTACCCATAAACTAAAGATTTTCTAAACGGGTAACGTATCAAAGCGTCATTATAAATTGTCCCAGCAATATTTCGGTCCCCAAAAGATCGTTCAAAATCAGCCTGTAAAGACAATAACATCGGGTGCTCGGGCTCCGCTTTTAGCAAAAAATCCAACATTTCTCGGGCTTTCTCAAGATTTATGAGGCTTAAATCCTTCGATTCGATTATTGAAAAGATCAACCCGTACATGCCGGCCAGCTTCATTATTTTATTTTGCGACTGCATTTGCTCCTCGAATATCCTTGAAGCGCCCAAAAAGCCGCCTTGGTAGACCCTTAGTCGCGCTTTGATAAACGATAATTCGACGCTATCCTCGACTTGTTTACGAGGCATATTAGCCAAACGTGCCTCTACGTCTGCCACCCTGTTGGAAGTGATTGGGTGAGTTCTTAAAAACTCAGGGATCCCTGACTCATAAAGCCTCGCTTGTCGCTGTAAATATTTAAAAAAAAGCGGGACTTGATGGGGGTCGAACTGTGCTTTCTCCAATATACGAAGCCCAATTCGATCTGCCTCTCTCTCGTGAGCTCTGGTAAAACTTAATTGCGTCTGCATCGGAAGTGCGGCAGAGGTCATCACTGCAGCCTGCGTCACATCTCCGCCGGACCGTGAAGCTAGGATAGCGGCCGCCATAGCGGCCAAAGAGCCAATACGCGCTTTGCTTTGTGCCGCGATGACTCTCGCGATATGCCGTTGCGTTACATGCGCCACCTCATGACTTAATACCCCTGCGAGCATCGATTCATTATCTGATTGAAGAATTAGACCGGAGTGAACACCTACATACCCGCCAGGGAGAGCAAAAGCGTTGATAGTAGAGTTAGTCAGCACAAAGAACTGGAAATCTTGGCTAGGAGACTCACTGTTGGCAACGAGACGATACCCAAGATGGTTGATATACTCAGAAACTTCAGGGTCTGCCACGTACGTGGCACTCGACCGTATCTTACCCATAATTGAAGCCCCAACAACTTGCTCTTCAAACAAAGAAAAATCATCTCGGAACGGGTCCCCTAAATCAGGTAGCTCTTGCGCATGAACAGCGCTACATACGCTAATAACCAACAAGAGAATTTTTAATGAAAGTCTTTGAGTCACAGTGCTATCATAAACGCTAGATGAATACTTCATAACTTTATATCATCAAAATTTTTAATAAGCATTAATATATTAGGACACAGTAAATTGAGTGACTTAACCCATTTTGATGGGGCTGGACAAGCCCACATGGTTGACGTAGGTGATAAAAAAGAAACTAAACGCGTGGCCATCGCAAGCGGCACCATCACGATGTGTCCCGAAACCCTTTCACTGATTCAGTCAGGAGAGTCAAAGAAGGGAGATGTACTCGGAGTCGCCCGGATTGCTGCAATACAGGCATCAAAAAGGACTTCGGATTTAATTCCACTCTGTCACCCTCTAGCCATTACACGGGTAACTGCTGATTTTGAAATTCAAAATAGCTTAAATTCTGTAGTCTGCACAGCAACGGTGGAAACACGAGGTAAAACCGGAGTTGAAATGGAAGCGTTAACAGCGGTATCTGTGGGGCTGCTGACCATCTACGACATGTGTAAGGCAGTGGACCGCGGGATGACCATTAGCAAACTTGGTTTAAAAGAAAAAAGCGGCGGAAAATCCGGAACATGGATTGCCGAAGATTGATCCATTAGGAACTTTTAACGACTCCAGGGTTTCGAAGCCTGTATGAAAAGAAAATATCAACAAGCTAACCGAGTAACACTAATCTTGGGCACGTCGATTTTTTTATTCACCTCCATCGTTAATTACGCTAGCGCAGCGCCTGGTCCGCCTCTAACTGGCCGTGAACTTACTCACAGCTACGATCACGGCAACTGTTTAGCATGCCATAGTGCTCCAGCGGATAAAAAAGCGGTCACCCTTGCGAACATCGGTCCTCCATTCATAGATATGAAACGTCGATTTCCATCAAAAGATGCACTTTTCAAGCAAATTTGGGATGCGCGTGACACTTATCCAGAAACAATCATGCCGCCCTTCGGAGCAAATAATATCCTCTCCGAAACAGAAATACGTAAAATCATAAATTATTTATACACTTTGTAATATCCATGAGATTAACAAAAGAACGTCGTGTATTTCTCCACTCTGCTCTTGTATTGATCGGCTCTTTGATGGTTCCCACCAAAGTGCTTTCTCGGTGGGATGACAATGCGTACAACAAAGTTGATATTACTGAGTCATTTTTCAGCATTGGAATTACGAATCCAGGGAACCTCATAGAAGCAAATGATGTTATCGAGCTTTCGTTACCAGAAATCGCGGAAAATGGTGCGATTGTTCCCATCACAGTGCATAGCAAAGTGATGAACACGGAGAGAATTTTTGTTTTTGCTGAGAAAAATCCCCAACCTTTAGTATCAGATTACATCATTACTGACGGGGTAGAGCCGTTTGCCGCGTCTCGTATAAAAATGAGTGAAACAGCTTTCGTGCATGTCATCGTTTTAGCCAACGGAACCTTTTATAGAGCTTCACGCCAAGTCAAGGTAACAATAGGCGGGTGTGGTGAAGAGTAATTTTGAGGAATAAGTACAAGAATGGATAAAACGGTACGATTCAGAATTAGAGTCAAAGACGACACGGCAGACGTCAAAGTAATGATTTTTCACCCGATGGAAACGGGATATAGAAGAGATAAAAATTCTAGGGAGATTATTCCCAAGCACTTCATCCAAACAGTAAATATTGCTCATAACGGAAAGCAGATTATGCAAGTACACTGGAGTCGATCTGTGTCAAAAAATCCCTACTTAAACTTTCGTGTACCCAACGTATCAAAGGGTGACGAATTTAAGATCGTTTGGAACGACAACATGGGGAAATCGGGGGTTGGGACGGCAACGATTTCCTAATCGGACTGAATGTTATGCGCCTACTACTTCACATCGCAACACTTCTGTTTGTAACCACCCATACATATGCTTGGGGTACTCCCGAAGATGATAAAGCAATGTTCTTATCGACATTCGCTGTGAATATACCTGACGTTCCAGTGTCGCAATATGTCCATGGCTCAATGATGTTAAGCGAGGATGCACTGAGTCAATACAACAGCATTATGGACTTTCCGCCCTTCCAAGACGTTATTGATCGTGGGCAAACAATCTGGGAAACACCGTTTAAAAACGGCAATACTTTCTCTGATTGCTTCGAAAATGGTGGGGTGGATATTGCTGGTAGATTTCCCATCTACAACGAGGAGCAAAGACGAGTCATCACATTTGAAATGACACTCAATTTCTGCCTTGAGCAAAATGGGGAAATGCAGATGGCTTATGTTGACCCTGAGACAATGGGAGCACTAAGTGCTTATGCCAGGAGTCTGTCAGACGGAATGCTTATGGAAATTGAAGTGACAAGTAAGCCTGCAACAGATAAATACGAACTTGGAAAATCACTCTATTTCAGACGAATTGGTCAGTACAATTTAGCGTGTGCTTCTTGTCATCTAACCAATGGTGGACGCTATTTTCGAGATGAACTGTTATCCCCAACCATCGGGCAAGCCGTCCACTTTCCTGTGTTTCGAGGTGGCGAGCGCCTTTATACACTGCAAATGAGATACCAGCGTTGTATGGAGGCAGTAGGTGCAGTGCCCTTCGAGTCCGGCAGCGAAGAACTTAATAATTTAGAGTACTTTCATTCATATCTAAGTAATGGATTACCCCTCCAGTCCTCCGTTTATAGGCGATAGAGTTTAAGCATAACTCTTACAACTGCAAAGAGAGAAACTTCAAAAGCAAACCTAAAACTGCAGTAAGCAACAGTCTTTCAATAATTGTTAGTTTAATTTTCATGAATTGCACCGTTGATTATTAGAATATTTCGAAAGCTTCAGACGGTCTAGTTCTGACCCAAGAATATTACGTATTGATCTTCACTCTTAAGCGTATCAATTTGACTGGCATCGGATATCCTCAGCTTGAGTATCCATACCTTATGAGGCTCCTCGTTAATCAACTCAGGTTGATCGCTCAATAGTTCATTTATTGCTATGACCTCCCCATCCACCGGCATAAATAAGTCAGATGCAGTCTTTACCGACTCGATAACACCAAATTGCTCGCCAGCCTTAAATTTGTCGCCTATCGAAGGGGTATCAATAAAAACAACATCGCCCAAGGCCTCTTGGGCGTAATCACTTATTCCAATTGTCGCGACACCCTCACTATGCGTAGAAATCCATTGGTGTGTATCACTAAATCTCATATCTTTGTTTTGTGCCATTCCCACTCCAAAAGCTGTCGGTTTATGAATGCAAGTAATAAAAACGCTTCCTTACTACGCTTTAATTTCTGGCGGATAAAATAAATAACTGTCAAACGCACTCGGAGGTGCCCCCTCAACACGAATTAACAAGTTTAGCTGGTACTCCATTTTAGTCCCTAATTCCGATTGCGCAGGCCCCTCAACATAATCCATTGGGTAAATAACTCGGCTCGTGATAATCCGCCCCTGAGTATCGGTTAACTTTAATTCGATCGCTGGAAGTTCGAGTTGCTCAATGCCGACATTTTGAATGGTGGCGCGAAACTGGTATGTACCGTCTCCTACATCGGACCTCATCACTAAATCGGCCCCGACCAATCTGAGATCATTAATACGCCGTTTACTTTTGATCTCACAGTCAATTCTCCCGCATACTTGATGCATCCAATCCGTACTTTTAGGGATCCCAGCTAAAATTTGTTTGTTAAAGCTCGTGATAATCATTGCAACAAATATCACGCATAAAACGATATTTATATATCTCCAGATGGACTTTGTTTTAGGCAAGGGGGCGAAAACAGCCTCGTATAAATTTGCATCATTCGTTTCTCGAATAATTTTTTCGGAACCAACCTGCGTTAACGGGCTTCGGGCCACAGCTGAGTGGTTTGTGTTGTAAGTGCCAAAAGTTTTTGAACGTTCCATTTGCTCGGAGGGTTGTTTTTCATCTTTTGAAATATCTTGATTTATCGATTGGTCTGCACCCAAAACATCAAAACGATAATGAGCATATCCGTCAAACATATGGTTACAAGAGGGACACTCAACGCGACCTGCACATTGAACCATTTGTGTTGAAGTCGATTCAAACGACTGCTCACATCGAGGACACACAATAAATAATTCCATATCGTTAAGAACTGTGTTTGCTGCCTTGCAAACAAATCCATTCATCCATAACTTTAAATGTGCTCATTTCAAACCATTGTCCGTAAAGGTCCATCAGACTTTGTCCCTGACTCACTAAAATACCTGACAAAACGATCTGCCCGTCTGGTTTAACCAGCTGGCTCAGTAATGGCGCCAAGACAGTCAGCGGAGATGGCAAAATATTTGCCACAACGATATCAGCATTTAAATTAACATTGTCTATCGCGGAGATCACCTCTAACGCCACCATATTTTTATTAGAGTTGTAACGCGTCGATTGCAGCGCATCTTCATCGATATCGATTGCCACCACATTACCGGCTCCAAACTTCTTTGCGGCAATAGCTAAGATTCCGGATCCACATCCATAGTCTATGATTGATTGATCAGGAACTAAATGACGTTCCAACCATTGCAAACATAGCTGGGTAGTCGGATGACTCCCCGTACCAAAAGCAAGGCCGGGATCAAGGATTATATCTATTTCTGTTGTCTCTTTAACTGCCGACCAACTCGGAGATATTTGTAGGCGCTTTGTTATTTGTATCGGTTCAAATTGTTGTTGAGTCAAACGTACCCAATCTTGATCATCAACAAAATTCTCTACAGGATCTGGTAACTTTAGAGGATAAACCGCACTCACCAAATCAGAGAAAATCTGACCAGCGTGCATGTGACCATCAAAGAGCCCAACAACCATGTTATGGCCCCAGGATAAAAAAACATCTTCCCCCGGCTCAAGATAGATCGCTCTTTCCTTGTGAGACCCCTCGTCGGCATCTGTTACATCTACTGATAAGGCGCCAACAAAAAATAATGCGTCACTTAAGACATCTACGTCCGCTCCTGGAACGCTAAATTCTAGGGACAGCCAAGCCATGATGAAAACTCGATAATTCGGATAAAATTAGCAACCTACGTATTCGCCAGTTTCTTCTCGAGGTAGTGAATATTGACGCCGCCTTCAACAAACTTAGCGTCAGTAACTAACTCTCGATGCAAAGGAATATTTGTCTCAATTCCCTCAATAACCATTTCGGACAGCGCCACCCTGAGTCTTGACAGTGCTTGCGACCGGGTATCTCCATGGGCAATCAATTTACCAATTAACGAATCGTAGTATGGCGGGACAAAATAATTCTGATATGCGTGTGAATCTACTCGAATCCCAGGGCCGCCAGGTATATGTAAAGTATTAATTCTCCCGGGTGATGGAGTAAATTTGTACGGGTGCTCTGCATTTATTCTGCATTCCACCGCGTGCCCATTAAATTGTATGTCTTTTTGCCTAAATGGTAACTTGTCCCCGAATGCGACTGTAATCTGAGTTTTTACAATATCAATACCCGTGATCATCTCAGTAACTGGGTGCTCAACTTGGACACGTGTATTCATTTCAATGAAATAGAATTTCCCGTTTTCGTATAAAAATTCGAATGTACCGGCGCCTCGGTATCCAATTTTTCTACAAGCTTCGGCGCATTTCTCACCAATTTTTGCGCGCTCTCTAGGCCGAATATGCGGCGCGGGCGCCTCCTCAATCACTTTTTGATGGCGTCGTTGCAAAGAACAATCTCGGTCACCTAGATACACAGCATGCTTATGCTGATCTGCTAAAACTTGAACCTCGATGTGCCTTGGATATTCAAGGAATTTCTCCATATAAACCGTAGGGTTCCCAAATGCGACTTGAGCCTCTTGCTTGGTCATGTTGACAGCATTAACCAGTGCGGCTTCAGTATGAACAACTCTCATACCTCGTCCCCCCCCTCCTCCAGAGGCTTTAATAATTACGGGATAACCAATGTCTCTAGCAATTCCAATAACTTCTTTGGGATCGTTTGGAAGTGCGCCCTCGCTGCCAGGAACAACGGGGATACCGGTCTTAATCATTGTGATTTTTGCGCTGACTTTATCTCCCATCAACCGGATAGTCTCCGGTTTAGGTCCGATAAAAACAAATCCACTTTGCTCCACTCGCTCAGCAAAATCAGCATTTTCTGAGAGAAAACCATATCCCGGATGAATCGCTTGCGCATCAGTAACTTCAGCCGCACTAATGATTGCAGGCACGTTGAGGTAAGAGTCTGTGCTGGAGGCTGGCCCTATACAAACAGACTCATCTGCAAGACGCACATACTTAGCTTCCGCGTCCGCGTCGGAGTGGACCGCTACGGTTTTTATCCCCATCTCCCTGCATGCTCGCTGAATTCTCAGTGCTATTTCACCTCGGTTCGCAATTAAAATCTTTTCAAACATAAGTTTCTATACACCCCTTAATAGGAATTCTCACGCGCATGAAGTCGGTTTTTAATCCCAAGCAGTTAGGAATTAAACAATGACAAAAAGAGGTTGGCCAAATTCTACTGGCTGGCCGTTCTCTACAAGTATTTTTTTAATAACCCCTGACTTTTCAGCCTCGATCTCGTTAAGTAACTTCATTGCTTCAATAATGCACACCGTTTCGCCCTCGGCGACTGTTTGCCCCAACTCTACGAATGCCGCAGACTCAGGGTTAGACGCTCGATAGAAAGTGCCCACCATAGGAGATTTCATAATAAATCCATCGTCAACCGGAATTGGCTGATCATCCGCAGAAACCACGGGTGCCTCGGCCTGACGCGGCATATCCAATTGGATGGGCTGAGTAGTAGGAGAAACGACCGATGTGATAACGGCTTTATTACCACTGTTTATTCTGACCTTTTCTTCACCTTCAGTGATTTCGAGCTCCTCAATTCCGGACTCCTTAACAAGATCGATTAATTTTTTTAGTTTTCGCAAATCCATCACAGACTTCCCTTCAATTTTCCAATTACATAGTCAAGCGCAACGTCGTAACCCATAGCACCGAATCCGCAAATCACAGCTTCAGCCCTCTCGCTAAGATAGGAGTGATGTCGAAACTGCTCACGGTTATAAATGTTTGATAAATGGACTTCGATAAAAGGCACATCAACCGCTGAGATAGCGTCGCGAATTGCAATACTTGTATGCGTGTAAGCGGCAGCGTTAATAATTAAGAATTTTGCGCCGGAGGATCTTATCTGCTGAATCAGGGTAACCAACTCGCCCTCGAAATTTGTTTGCCGACACTCTAATTTCAGTTCAACTTTTTTTGCCTTTGCCATCATCTTAGTTTCTATCGCATGGAGCGTGTCAGTTCCATAAAGGTCTGGCTCTCGCGTCCCCAAGAGGTTTAGGTTTGGTCCGTTGAGTAATACAACATCACAAAGATCAAGCACTTTCAGATCATTTGGCATAGAAGGACCTATTGGTCAATTAAGTATATTATTTAATGGGAGATAACGACATAATCGCGGATTATACACACATTTATCGTAAATTTAAGCCTCGTGTGATCATTCTCAGACGAAACAGATGCAGAAAGATTAGTTTAACTTCCTAAAGCCAAAAAAGATATTAATTAAAACCGATAAAAATGGCTATTTATCGTATTTTAGAAGCAAAATCACGGATTTTCGAGGCAGGAACGACCCCTGAGTGAGTGTCGATCAAATCCCCTGTTGGCGACAAAAACACCGTAAATGGCAGTCCTGACCTTTGGTTTCCTAAAATTTCAGAAATGCGAAGGGCGTCACCAGAACCAATCAATATTGGATAATTGACCTTGTTTGTCATGACAAAATCACGAACGCGAGTAATATCGTCAACGGCGATTCCGATAAAAGTCATATTGATATCGCTAAACTCTTCGTGAAGGCTAATAAAAAGGGGGATTTCTTCTAGACAAGGTGGGCACCAGGTCGCCCAGAAATTCACAATTCGATAAGCCCCATCCCAATCTGATAATTTCCGCCAATTACCTGAAAGATCCTTGAATTGAGCAGATTGTGCATTTTTAAATCCTGCTTCATCAATCTCGGGCTCGATATTTCCGATAAGGATACCGCCCACTACAGACGCTAACATCACTAAAACTAATATACAATTTCGCAACATATAACCAATCTATAAAAACGGCAGTTAATTTAAACCTGGGAAGAAACTAAAATTTAATGTATTTTCCTCAGGCAAAAAACATATACCCTCATCAGAGCAACCCTGGTGGACAGCTTTAAGGCTTAAAGAATTAAGTTGTTGCTCTCCCTGACTCAAGTCCAAATCCAAAACTAAGTTTACTTGACCACGGTAGACTTCTACTTCGCCAAAAAATTCGTCCTTATGCTTAAGAGCGCTCGGAAAAGCTACGCCAGAGATGACCGCTTGCGGCTCCAGCAATTCGAAGGTTAAGCTACGTTTATATATATAACAGCATTCGTTAATATAGTAAGTGAGCACCAACTTATTTTCGCTTATCAGATTTCCTGACAGGCGGTAAAAATTACCTTTGTTTAGATTATCAGGCTTGTCGGCCGCGGCTTGAGCGGCCCAACAAAGCATCAATATCATTAAAAATCTTTTCATAATGGTATTCACATAAATCCCTCAGCACGGCTTTAAACAAACAGCGAAAATGAAAGTATCCATAATTTTGCAAGGCATCAGTTGGGATTAAGTAATCGGGTGTTGTGGGGCACGCCGTCATTAACCGTCGGATATGCTAAACGCACTCCGAGCTCACTCTTCATTCGATCGTTTGAGATCAAGCGAGACTCTCTTAAAAACGACCACGACATGTCAGGCAGCACTCGCTTAGCCTCAGATCGTGTAACACGCTGCGGCTGCGGCAAACCAAACCTGTCCGCGACCAAATCGAAATATTCACCAACTTTAATACGCGAATCATCTGCACAGTTATATATCCTTCCATTCTTGCCGCGGATTAGTGCAAAAAAAATTATGCGCACTAAATCTTCAGCATGAATATGGTTTGAATAACTATCCTCACTGACTGTCAGCGCCGGCAACCCGTTGAGCAGCCTTTTTAAAGGTAGTCTGTCAGACGCATAGATCCCAGGCACTCGAAGAACCACCGACATACATCCCATATTTTTGGACCAATCTCGAACTTGAGTTTCTGCATCTAACCGCCTGATGGCTCGGTCTGTTTGCGGATTGACTACCCTAGCTTCACGAACAATATCTCCCGAACAGTCCCCGTAAACCCCAGTCGTACTCATATATAGGATCCGCTGTGGTATCCTATCGCCGGATGAAATAGATCTTAAAAAGTTACGAACTCGTTTGTCGGATAGTCCATTCGGATTCGGAGGTGCGAGGTAAATCACATCGTCCGACAATCCAGCTAGTCTTCGCAGCGTGTTAGGTGCATCCAGATCTAAATTTAACCAATTGACAGAATGCATCCCGGGGGAAGAGTCATCAATCTTAGTTCGACAAATAACAGAAAAACTAAATTGAGAAGCATACCGCGCAGCAAATCGCTTTCCGATATCTCCGTAACCTACGATCAGAATTTTTCGCATGAATATAAAATATAGATCTGTGACAAATAGAACATATAGGAATAAGAACTTTTAAAAAATCAGTTTAAGGTTATCACCATAATGACGCACATAGTTACAATGCAGCCAAGCGGCAACTCATTTGCTGTTGAAGAAAACGAATCAATACTAGCCGCAGCAATGCGTTCAGGATACACCCTACCGTACGGATGTCGTAATGGTGCATGTGCTGCCTGTAAAGGTAAAGTTATTACAGGAACAGTAGATCATGGCAATCCGCAAAATTCAGCACTCGCAGATTTCGAAAAACGCGATGGACTTACCTTGTTCTGCCAAGCAATTCCGAAAAGCGATATAACCATCGAGGCCAGAGAAATTGAAACGAGTGGAGATATCGAAGTTCGTCGATTACCAAGCCGGGTACAAGAAATAAAACGTGTCACGGAAGACGTTGTAATACTTAAGCTCAAACTACCTGCCAACGAACGATTTCAATTTTTTGCGGGGCAATACATCGACGTACTTCTCCGCGAAGGAAAGCGCCGAAGCTATTCGATGGGCAATCCCCCTCATGAGAACGAATATCTCGAATTACATGTTAGGAGCATGGCAAATGGAACGTTTACCAAACAAGTTTTTGAAACACTCAAAGAAAAAGATATTCTCAGATTCGAAGGCCCATTAGGCACTTTCTTTCTCAGGGAAGATACGGAAAAACCGATAATTTTTGTCGCGAGCGGTACTGGTTTTGCTCCGATCAAAAGTATCATTGAATATACTTTTGAAGAAAACATTAACAGAAAAATGATTCTGTATTGGGGCGGGCGAAGGCCTAAGGATATTTACATGAGTGAGCTAGCGACTCGATGGCAAGAGGAGCATGACAACTTCAGTTTTATTCCGGTCATTTCTGATCAAGAACCAGATGACGAATGGAAAGGCCGAACTGGACTTGTTCATGTCGCCGCCATGAAAGATCACTCTGACATGACACACCACGAAGTGTATTCTTGTGGAGTTCCAGCAATGGTAGAAGCGGCGCATAAGGACTTTACCGAGCGCTGCAAGCTGCCCGAGGACGCTTTTTTCTCTGATGCTTTTACACCTTCTGTTGACCCAAAAACCTAGCTTTCGAATTATTACGCGTGTTAGCCACTATTTCTAAGTCCCGCCGAAATACCATTAATTGTTTGGAGTATTGAACGCTTCAGCTTTTCATCTTGGTTACCGCTTCGATATCGCTGCATAAGCTCAATTTGTAGATGATTGAGTGTATCGATATAAGGTGATCGACTTTGTAAGGCTCTGGAAAGCGAAGGATTTCTCTCTAACAGACATGATTGACCACTGATCTTCAGTAGCCATTTAACCGAAAGCACCCACTCTTGCTCGATTTGTGCAAATATACGATTTCTTAACGCTTCATCTTGAACTAATTCAGCATACCGACGCGCAATACCAAAATCACTTTTCGCAAGAACCATATCCATGTTCGAGAGCATGACATTAAAAAAAGCCCAATCTTTATACATATGTTGCAACTTCAGCACTGATTGATCACCGCGGCTTTTAACCCAGGACTCAACCGCCGAACCAAAACCATACCAACCCGGTAACATAATTCTAGATAAAGACCACGAAAATACCCAAGGTATCGCCCTAAGGTCTTCAATACCGTTAGACTTACTCCGAGATGCTGGCCGGCTCCCTACATTAAGGTCAGCGATTTCTGCAATAGGCGTCGCTTGGCGAAAAAATTCTACGAATCCAGGATCGTCAAATACTAGAGAACGGTAGGCAACGAAACTATCCTGTGCCATTTCCCGTAAATTATGCTCATATTCAGAAAGCGAATCCGAATGATCGGATTCCTCTGATACCACCGTCGCCTGCAGTGTCGCTGCGACAAGTGTTTCTAGATTACGACGACCAATTTCTGGATCAGAGTATTTACTCGCGATCACTTCGCCCTGCTCGGTAATTCTGATGTTACCCGCCACACTTCCCGCAGGCTGAGCAAGAATCGCCTCGTAACTAGGTCCGCCACCACGCCCCACAGTGCCGCCCCTGCCGTGAAATATTCTGAGTTTTACACCATGATTTTCAAACACTCTTACAAGCTGCTTCTCTGCCTGGTATATCTCCCAATTAGCTGTTAAAAAGCCCCCGTCCTTGTTACTGTCAGAATAACCAAGCATAACTTCCTGAACATCATCTCGATTGCTCAGTAATTTTCTATAAAAAGGATCAGAAAATAGAGCATGCATCACTCCTGAGGAATTTCTTAGGTCCGCAATTGTTTCAAATAGCGGCACAATGTTCATCGATGAAGTTGGATTCTCCCCAGCAATTAAGCCGCCAGACTCCTTTAGTAGAAGCGCAACTTCAAAAATATCACTCACATCGTTAGTTTGAGATATCACATAATTTGCGATCGATGCTGCGCCGTAACCGCGCTGTAGCTTATTAGCAGCGTCTAGAATCTTGAGCTCTTTATGAGTCACCTCGTCATATTCAAGGAAAGTTGACCTTAGAGGTCTAGAAACACTCAACTCGCTTAACAACCAATCTCTTTTCTGCTGCTCACCCAGTTCCTTATAACCTTGCTTGTTCATACCTCGAGAGAAGAGGTCAGAAATTACCCCCTCATGTACCCCTGAGTGTTGCCTCATATCCAGAGAGGCCATATGAAACCCAAATACATCAGCAGCTCGAATTAATGCGCGAATTCTACCTCTTGCTACTAATGCGCTTCTATTCTGATACAGAGAATCGCTAATAATCTTAAGGTCTGCCGAAAACTCTGTTGGACTTATGTAGCCACCCTTACGATTTTGAGCCGCATACAAAGGTAAGCTCCGCTCATCAGCAAATGCCTTGGCCAATTGAGTACGAATTGCCATAATTGCACGCCGATAATGTTCATCTTTCCTGTGGTCTGAGCTATCTACTGACTGGTCCGCTAGGGCTGTCAATTCGTCCGTAACTTGAACACGCCAATCCGACTGGGACAGCTCCCCGGCTAAAGCCCCCAGCTCGTCTTGATAAAACTGATATAACGTTTGACTTTGCTTCTCTACAGCGTAAGTCATCACTTCATCTGTAACAAAAGGGTTCCCGTCTCGATCTCCACCGATCCAGCTACCCATCTTAAAAAAGCTTACTAAACCAGTAGCAGATTTACTTTGTTGCGAGGCCGAATAAATACGATCCTCAATATCACCATAGAGCCGAGGCAGCTCATTTAAAAAAGTAGATTCATAAAATGAAATACCGTTATCTATTTCATCTTGTACGCTTAGTTTTAACGCTCGCAATATACGTGTTTGCCACAAAGTAAGTATAGATCTTCGAAGTAGCTCTTCATTACGCTGGAGCTCGATAGGAGTGAGGTTCTCTCTATCTCGTCTGTTTAATAGGTCCGCAATTTGATTCTGAAGATCTAGGATACTTTTACGCTGTACCTCAGTGGGATGCGCAGTGAGAACTGGCACAATTAAACTCTGAGAAAAAAACTCCTCAAAATTCCTGGATGTCATGGCTTGAACTTCGGGCATATTCATTACGGCATCCAATGACCCAGCCTGCGGTCCTGAACGAGCCGCCTCGTAAGCACGACGGCGCCGAACGTGATGCTGATCCTCTGCAATATTAGCGAGAAGCGAGAAGTAGCAATAAGAACGAATTACAACACTTGTTTCATAACTGTCTAGCGATCTCAGCCTATCGAATAGCTTTCTTTTTGCTGTGTCTGTCCCCTTACCTTGCAACGAAACAGACAATCGTCTAGTTTTTTCCACTAGGTCAAAAAGATGCCGTCCCTCTTGATCACGAATTGTGTCACCTAAAATTCCACCAAGAAGTCTGACGTCTTTTCGGAGGGCATGCTCTTTCCGAGACAGCTCAGTTGCCTTTACATACTTATTCATATATCACTCATTTATTACTGAAAATCCACATCCTGTCGAACAGCAAATAACTCCAACTGCTCTTTAGATTCTTCTAATCGGCTCATCGTGCTATATAGCTTTGATAGCTCATATGCTACTTCAGCAGATGCGTTCAGCGCATCACTTGCACGAAAATAACTCTCAGATTTTCCCCAAAGCTCCCTCTCACGACACATAACGCCCAGCGCCATAAGTAACCTAGGGTTCCTTGGCTGCTTGACTAGCCAACTCTCCATTTTTTCTAGAGCCGATAAATTTTGACTGTCTGAAACCCGAACGTACTGCTTTACAAGTGCATCATCCCAATTTGAATTCAAATAATCCTCGACAATATCTTGTGCAGATACCGTCTCTCCTCGCAAGAAGAACGCTTTTGACATCGCCAGTACGAAACGTGCCTCACCACGAACTCGTTTACTGGCCTCTTTAAGAAGTCTCTTAGCATCGGTTAGCAAAACATCTTTGTCAGCCAATAGCCCTAAAATTGCATCGAGTTCAACGTGATGGCAGTCGTCAGCGCTCATCGCATCAAGCTTCCTAACATCTTTAATTAATAGTAAAACTTGCTTCCAATTCCGGCCAAGGCGTAAGGCTTCGAGCTCAGCACGTACAGAACTTACGTTTCTTTTTTGTATCTTTTGAAGTACAGCTAAAGTGTCATGGTGTCTACCTTCATCAAGTAGCATCAATGCTTTAGCAAGCCAAATATCATCACCGTCGTTTAACTCAAGTTGGGCAATATATGTATCCCTATCAGAATAGTGTCTCTCAACATGCGCAGCTCTAGCCGCTACTAAGAGCATTTCCTTAGAGACTTCAACATTTTCCCGAATATTCTTTTTCGCTTCTTTGTATAAGGACGCGGTTTCTAACGTGACTAGTTTATTTACAGCTACTCTAAGCCTTAATACTTCTTTTTTCTCCTGGCGAGTCTTTAAATAGATCAATACTCTTCTTTTGCTGCCCAATACAAAAGATACTATCTTCAAACCAATATATAAAAATACAATGAAAGCTATCTGAAAAATAACAAATATTGTCAGAGAAAATTCAACTTCAAAACCAAAGCCTCGGAATAAAACAAGCCCATCGCTATATTTTGCAAAAGACACAAAAGCAAATGCAAAAAACCCAATGGCTATTAGTGACGCAATTGATCTCATTTCCAAAATCCTAATAAAACAATCAACATTTTTCGATCACGCGCGTCAGACGTATTTTAAAAATTGAATTAATCATCGGCTTAATCCGAACTTGTGTTGAGAAAATAGTCTTCGATTAAGAGGAGCGTCGCAGAAAAATTTGAAACGGTAACATCCGTGATGTTTTCCAGATCTCCCATCATGGCCAATGCTGCACGAGTCTCAGGACCATCCGAGTCAAAATTTGTACTGATATACAGTTGAATTTCATCGAGTCGCATAGCAACACGCGATATATCATTAGCTCTAACCAAATACACCGTCTCCAAAAGTTTTAACCTCAGGGTCTCTCGCAAAAAATATCTGGTATCTAATGCTGCATTAGAACCGTCTACTTGCCGAACTTGTATGAGTGATTTCATTTCTTGCCATAAATTGGTCAATAACGACCATTCAGAATTTAAACTCACATTATCGACCGCAGAGCTTGGGTCAACAGCAGATCCGGCAACAGTTAATTCCATACGGCTCGAAAAATCCATTAGACGTTCTATCAAAGTCTCTATCGATGCCCTACTGAGCGTTTTAGTATTTTCTAAAGATATTAAATCCTGATCGAGTGCGGCAACAATTTCCTGACTCTGCGAACCCAGATCCAAAGAGGTAGCCGTACTCCTGAGCTGACGCAAATAAGCCAGACTTTCGTTCTTCGTGGATGCGTCTAGCGGAGCTCCGTTTATCTGCGTGAGTAAATCTCTCATGTACCAGAGAACGGCAGTCTGGTTTGCCTTCGAACTCATTTCAACAGGTCTCTTTTTATTTTGAAGCTGCTTAACAACACCAGTGAGACGCTCGAGATCGCGTTCCTGGGAGTTTAGTGCTTCACTTAAATCAGGAGCACTAGCACTCAATTTTGTTTGCAATTCTTCAGTATATTTCTCTAATTCTCGCTTATTCGTTTCAATCTGGCCATTTTCGTTTATCATGACCTGGGCAAACCAGACAGCAAATGGAATAACTAACGCCAAGTTACACACCGCTAGGGTCGTAGAAAACCTAATGAGCCACGACTTCTTAGGTTCTGAGGCATCTTCAGCAGAAGCGTTTACTTCATTCGCACCATCATTATCCTTAGTACTTTTTGATTCCAAATTCTGTTGATCTATCAAGATTAAAGTCCTCTTAGTAATCTAATTTCGACGACACAAACCAATCCTCAATACTTCGAATCATTTCATTACCGGCATCTTGACAGACAAAAACAGTTCTTACACCCCTGATGAACGCTTCATCAGCAATTGCAGAATGATTCACGAACAGTGGGATGGCGGTCAATTTTATCTCCTGCCCCTCAAATTGAGCCAAAATATTACCTATTGATCGCCGGCTGGTTATGATCCATGCATCAAGCCCGCTGGCTAATTGATTCGAATTTTCTAGCTGCCTGGAATCTCGAATATCCAATCGACGATAACACGCAAAAGTTTGTACTTTTGCGCCCTCATACTGTAATAGTTTCTCTAACGATCTGTCGCCACCTTCGCCATTAACCACCAACACATTAGAAGTAGACAGATCTAACTGGCTACGCAGCACTTCAATAAGCGCTCGAGCTCCGCCCTGACCATCAGGGAAGAGTACGTTAGAACCTTCCTTCAGAACTTTATTTGCAGTAGCAGGACCTGCCGCGGCTATCGAAACAGTTCGTGAGTCCTCTATCAAGTGCTTAACTTTTTTCCATCCTATCTCAACTGACGTTGGACTTACAAAAATAATGGCATCGTACGTTGTTACCGAATTGACTGCCTTATCGGGTAATTCGATCAGATCGATGGCCGGACAGAGTATTACTCGCCCTGAACGACTCTCTATTTCACTCGCAAGGTGAGCTGCTTGCAACCGCGGCCGCGTAATCAATATTCCTTTACCCTCCAGCGACTTGGACTTCACAATGTACGCCTATTCAATTCCATCAAGAAGCCGTTGTGCACCCAAGGAATTCAAGTCGTCAACGAGCTTTCGGCTCAGCCGTATAGCGCCATCCATATTTTTTTCGTCTCGGCCTGCTACTCTGAGACACTCCGAACCATCTGGCGCAGCAACAAAGGCATTCATCTCAAGGTGACTGCTTGAGAAACGGGCGTAAGCCCCTATAGGCGATGTACATGAGCCCCCCAATAATCTGGATACTAAACGTTCGCCTTCTACGCATATTCTCGTTGAATCGTGATCCAGTAGCCGAAACAAATCAATGACCTCCTGACGTGCCTCAAGACACTCAACCCCCAAAGCTCCTTGTCCTACAGATGGAATACTGACATCAACTGGGAGATATTCAACAATTCGTTCTTGCAATCCCAGTCTCTCTAATCCAGCTGCGGCCAAAAGAATACCATCAAACTGACCTTCATCTAGTTTCCGCAAACGCGTTTGAACATTGCCTCTCAGCGGCCGCACATTCAACCCGATAAATTGATTTCTTATTTGACTCTCTCGCCTGAGACTAGACGTCCCGATTACTCCGCCCTTTGGGACGTCAGCCAAACATTGGTACTTTGAAGAAACAAACGCATCTCTTACATCTTCCCTGTCCAAAATAGCCGATATACAAAAACCCCCTGGTAAATTTACGGGTACGTCTTTCATAGAGTGAACCGCAATATCGGCTCGCCCATCCAGCATCGCCTGTTCTAACTCTTTAACAAATAAGCCCTTCCCGCCAATCTTAGCTAAAGAAGTTTCTAATTTTTGATCGCCCTCGGTTGTCATTCCGAGGATCGCGACTTGTAGCTTTGGATCAGCGTTCAATAACAAATCTTTAATTCTATTGGCCTGCCAGAGCGCTAATGCGCTCTCTCGAGTCGCGATAACCACCTTATTCATTTGAATTGCTTCCAGTTCGTCAACCAAACATAAAATTTTGAATGGCAGTAATCTAGCCAATTCCCGATTGAGTTAAGCCTTATACTGTATCTTCGCCAGGCAACTATAATAATACCTTACCAAGGCGTACTTGCCCGCTTAGAAAGTGCGAAATATCTGTTTTCAATATATGCTTATTTAGAGATGCGCTTGTCTTCTGGGAAAACTACTAAACTATATGATACGAAGAATCGAAAAAATATTCATTTATGGGTAAAGAACACAAAAACAGCAATCAAGAATCGTGGTCCGGGCGGTTTAATGAACCAGTCGACGAGCTCGTTAAAAGATATACCGCCTCCGTTGGTTTTGACTATCGGCTTGCTGAATATGACATCAAGGGCTCCATCGCCCATGCTGAAATGCTGGCTACGCAGCACATAATCAGCCATAAGGAACTTCTAGCGATCAAACAAGGGTTGACACAGATTAAGTCTGAGATCCAAACCGGTGACTTTAAGTGGTCACTTGATTACGAAGACGTTCACCTTAACATCGAATATCGACTCACAGAATTAGTTGGAGATGCAGGTAAAAAACTCCATACTGCTCGCTCGAGAAACGATCAAGTCGCTACTGACATAAGGCTCTACGTTAGAGATCAAATCGATTTAACAGTTGAGTTGATACATCAATTCCAAAGTAATCTACTGAATCTCGCAGAACCCCATACTGATACGGTGATGCCTGGCCTTACCCACCTTCAAGTGGCTCAGCCAATTTCTTTTGCACACCATTTAATGGCTTATTTCGAAATGACCAAACGAGATGTGGGGCGACTTCAGGATCTACGCAAACGAGTAAATCAACTCCCGCTGGGATCTGGAGCGCTCGCTGGGACTACGTTCAACATTGATCGATTGCACGTTTCAAAAGCACTCGGTTTTAATGGCGTTTGCGAAAACTCTTTAGACGCCGTGTCTGACCGTGATTTCGCAATAGAATATTGTATGGTGGCGGCTCTATTGATGACTCACTTATCGAGATTTTCAGAAGAACTTATACTTTGGATGAGTCCTCAGTTCAACTTTATTGAAATAGCCGATCGATTCTGTACCGGCTCGTCGATGATGCCCCAAAAAAAGAACCCTGATGTCCCGGAGTTGGTTAGGGGCAAAACTGGACGCGTTAACGGGCATGTTGTCGCGCTATTAACCCTAATGAAAGGCCAGCCGCTAGCTTACAATAAGGATAACCAAGAGGATAAAGAACCCTTATTTGATACTGCTCAAACTATCCGCGAAACATTGTTAGTGTTTGCCGATATGTTAAACGGAATATCAGTAAACAAAAGTTCGATGTACGCAGCGACTGCGAAAGGCTTTGCAACAGCAACTGACCTTGCGGATCACCTTGTGCGCAAGGGCCTTCCTTTTAGAGAAGCTCATGAGGTAGTGGCTAAAGCTGTGAATTTGGCAACTCAAGCAAATTGCGATATCTCCAGCTTATCGATTGCAGAACTTCAGCTTATATGTCCGTTGATAGATGAAGAGTTGATCGGTCTTTTGTCCCTTGAAACGGCGCTGGAGAGCCGTAATCATGTTGGTGGCACCGGATCAAAAGCCGTGAAAGCCGCCATTTCAAATGCGCGCAAGTGGATTGAATCATGATATTTTCTAAAAAAAATATTCGGGGTGCTGAGTTTTTAGGCTGTTCCGGACTGATTGCGTTTGCACTTTTTCTTCAACATAACGAAGGACTTGCTCCTTGTCCTATGTGCATCCTTCAAAGATACGCATTTATCGTCATCGGGATCCTCGCGATCATCTCTCTACCGATTCCTTCTAAAAATATATTCAGCTCAACACTCGATTGGTTAATCATCTTTTTTGCAGGACTTGGCGCTGGCGTAGCAATGCGGCACGTTTGGCTGGAGCACAATCCACCTGAAATATTCGACTGTGGTGCTGATCTTGGGTTCGTCGTTGACACCTTTCCTTTAGCTCAAGCGTTACCCATGATTTTCAGAGGCACTGGGGATTGCTCTATTGTTTTATGGAGATTCGCAGGATTATCTATCGCAGAGTGGGCGTTGGTGTGTTTTACAATCATTCTATTGGTCGAGCTTTGGAATCTAAAAAGAAAAAATTAGGCGCCTTTTCTAGAAACCGATATCGGAACATAAAAAAAGCCAGCTGCAGCTGGCTTTTTAGACTTAATATTCACTTATTTTTCGAATAGCTTTTGAAGCTCTCCGGACTGATACATTTCCCGCATGATGTCTGAACCGCCTACGAACTCACCGTTTATATATAACTGGGGAATGGTGGGCCAATTAGAATACTCTTTAATACCATTACGAACATCTTCATCAGCTAAGACATTTACAGTCGCAACGTCCTCCACGCCACACGCCTCTAACATTTGAACAGCAGCAGCGGAAAAACCGCACATAGGAGCTTCTGGAGAACCCTTCATATACAACACAACTGCGTTTTCCGTAACTTGCTGCTTAATAAGCTCATTTGTATCCATATTAGATTCCTTTTTTACAATCAACCAATTGACTTTAACTCTAACGCCATAAATTTAAATCAACCTACGATTCATCTTCTATTCTACCACCGCTAACCCGAGGGTTGCCCCCTAAGTCTGATTCATCGAATAAAGACGTAAACCCCCCAGCACTAAGTAACTGGCGACAACTGTCACGCTGATCATATCCGTGCTCCAGAAGGAGCCACCCATCTTTATTTAGAAAATTTCTTGATTGGCTCACAATCAATGTCAAGGCATCAAGTCCTGATAAGCCAGAAGTTAGCGCAATCGATGGTTCGTATTTCGCACCATCACGCTGTAAACAAGCATGATCTTCGGCGATATATGGCGGATTTGACACAATCAAGTCGAACTTCCCAGAAATTTCCGAAAACCAATCACTATATTTAAAATCGATTAAATGATTTACGCCAAGAGTAATAGCATTCGCCAACGCAACCTCTAGGGCATCCGAGGAAACATCTGTGGCTGTAATTTTTATGTTGGGTAGATGTGTCGCTATTGAAGCAGCAATCGCCCCCGATCCAGTTCCAAGCTCTAGGACCGTCTTAAGACTATATTGCTGAATTTTTTCAATTGCCAGGTTTACTAGCAGTTCTGTATCAGGCCTTGGTATCAATACGCGCTCATTCACCTCAAAGGGCAACCCGTAGAATTCTTTATAGCCCAGGATATAGGCAACAGGTTTTCCTGTGATTCGATCATTAAAGACCCTTTTATATTTTTTTAATTTGACAGGATCTCGCATGACACCCGGCTCTTTAATCAACTCCAGCTGATCTAAATCATTCGCAAAACCAAATAAAATTTTAATCTCGCTAATGGCTTCAGATCTGGACATACTACACTTTCGGGTCAGACTATTGATGTCAAGTTCCAGTGGATCGACTTTCATGATGATTCGATGGTTGAGTGTTTAATTACTCTGACGCCATCGCTAATAGCTCGGCTTGATGCTCGGATAGGAGATTATCAACAACTTCATCTAAATCGCCCTCCATAGCCTGAGATAATTTGTACAACGTCAAATTAATCCTATGTTCAGTCAATCGACCCTGAGGGAAATTATAAGTCCGAATTCGCTCTGATCTATCCCCGCTTCCTATAAGCGTTTTTCGTGTGGCGGCTTCTCGTGCTTGGTGCTCTTGCGCCTGCTGTGCATTCAGTTTAGCGGCTAATACCGATAATGCTTGAGCCTTATTTTTGTGTTGTGAACGGCCCTCCTGACATTCCACAACCAGACCGGTAGGAAGATGAGTGATTCGTATAGCTGAATCTGTTTTATTAATATGCTGGCCTCCGGCTCCAGAAGCTCGATATGTATCAATCCGAAGTTCACTCGGATTAATTTCAACGTCTTTTAACTGATTCGGTTCAGGCAAAACTGCGACTGTACATGCGCTGGTATGCACCCTACCTTGGGTTTCCGTCTCAGGCACTCTCTGAACTCGATGGCCTCCAGACTCAAACTTTAATTGGGCATAGACCTTTTCACCACTTATTTTCACCACAACTTCTTTGTATCCACCTAAATCTGATTCATTCTGTGAAATAATTTCCGTTGTCCAATGGCGTTTCTCAGCGTATTTCAAATACATCCTCAGCAAATCACCAGCAAAAAGCGCCGACTCATCACCCCCAGTTCCTGCTCTTATTTCTAAAAAGACGTTTCGACCATCATTAGGATCTTTGGGTAATAAGGCTTTTTGCAAAATACCTTCAAGACAACGCTGTCTCTCTTCGCCTTCGAGAATTTCTGCTTCAGCCATTTCCCGCATGTCAGGGTCATTTAGTAAGTCTTTGGCTTCCAAGATTGATGTATCGATTAGCAAATACTCCTTATAACTCACGACAATACGCTCAAGTTCGGCGTGCTCCCGAGTCCATCCCGTAAACTTCTCCATATCAAGCGTAGCGTTCTCTGAGCTCATTAATGCATTGAGCTCCTCATGTCTTAAATATAACCTCTCTAACTTATCTAATAATGATTGCTTCATTCTTTAATTTTTATTTAACCCGTGAAGCCTTTCCAAAGCCTCTGGAAGGCTTAATTTTTCACCTGTTGAATCATTATTCAATGCGCGACTAGGCTCATCCATAAATTTGTTTGAAATAGCCCTCGACAAAGCTTTAACCACGTTCTCGGGACTTTCCCCTTTAGCAATTAAGGAAAGTGCTTTTTCCAACTCAATTTCGACAATTAATTCGCCATACTTTCTAAACTTCTTAATAACAGGGACTATTTTTTCCCGATCAAGCTGTGATTTAAATTGAACTAACCTTTCTGTAATTATTTTTTCAGCTTCACGCGCTGCATCTTCTCGATTCCGCATACCATCGTTAACGATCTCCCCAAGGTCATCGACAGTGTAGAGAAAGACATCCTCTAATTCAGAAGCCTCAAGCTCGATATCACGAGGTACCGCAAGATCAATCAAAAGAATTGGTTTGTGTCGTCTGATCTCAATCGACTTTTCTATTGCTCTTTTGCCAAGAATAGGTATCGGACTACCTGTGCAACTAACAACGATATCGAATTCGTTCAACTTATGAGCAACGTCGCTCAGAGGAAAACAGTCTCCGCTCAATGTTTTCGCTAGATCTTTGGCATGACTCAAGGTTCGATTTGAAAATGATACATTCTGAACACCATAAGATACAAAGTATTCAGCACACATACGATTCATCTCCCCGGTGCCAACAAACAGAACCTTTGAGTTCGAGAGCGAGCCAAAAATACGTTCACCAACTTTCGCGGAGGCGGCAGCAAGTGATACCGAATGAGCCCCAACATCTGTCTCCGTCCTTACAAATTTTGCCACTGAAAAACTAGCGTCGAATAACTGCCGAAGCCTGGGCCCAAGGGCGCCTATCGAATCTGCCATGCGGACTGCATTTTTTAATTGACCGAAAATTTGTGTCTCACCGAGCACCATGGAATCAAGACCTGAGGCAACACGAAAAGCATGTCGAGCAACAAGTTCTCCGGAATTTTGATAAAGAACTGAAGAAAACTCCTGCTTACTAAAACCACGGAACCGCGCATACCATGAGACGATTTCTTCGGGATCTGAGGCATAACTGTATATCTCTGTTCGATTGCAGGTTGACAGAATCACCGACTCACTAATCGAATCTGACCTTAGTAAGTTTTTTAAAGCCGAGTCTATCTCGTGATCGCCTATAGCTAGCGCGGCACGCAGGTCTAGGGGACATGTATCATGGTTTAAGCCAACCGAGTAATATTTATTTTCTTGGATTGTCAATTGAGATAAATACTTCTAATTATTATGGACACACAAGATTCATGTGTAGCTTCAAAAATAATAGGTCTATCTAAGGTTGACTAATTAGTTCATCATTCTCTAATTGGCCATCCAAGGATCTATAGTTGCAGTTACTGAACTATTCAAACCGAAAATAGAAAAAACTAAAACAAAAATAATGGCTCTCGCTAACCACGCTTAAGAGAACGAACGGGCACAGAAAGCCTGACCGGCTTGCTAAGAAGATCAAACAGTAATACAACCCGCTTATCTCCATCCGCCTCCTCATATATAGCCTGGATTTCTCTAAAAGCGCCG
This sequence comes from Burkholderiales bacterium, assembly GCA_028379895.1. GTDB lineage: Bacteria > Pseudomonadota > Gammaproteobacteria > Burkholderiales > Eutrophovitaceae > Eutrophovita. The sequence goes on along the minus strand of JAOEKQ010000002.1, from coordinate 155,337 downwards.
TAGGTAAAAACGACATTGTCGCCCGACTTGTAAAGTTTAGCCGGATGAGAAGATAATGCGGTTGCGTGGTCACCGATCTGTGCGAATGTTATTCCATCAAGCTCCGCGAACTTGCCTCCAAACTTTACTATCTGCGATACACCTCTGACGTTTCGAAGCATATGGCTTACTTTTTGCATGACGCTCAAATCATTACGGATGAATATGTACCTTGGAAAAAGTGGCTCAGACGTTATGGAAATCGCTCCGTCTTTTATTTTTTCTATCGGCCTCAATGGGAGTGCGACGTCCAAGCCCAAGTTCTCAAGGTGTTCTTTTGCCCTGACTTCCTGGCGAGGTTTTGTATAAATAATAATCCAAGACAAATTAGGTTCCCCCCTTTATTGACGATCACCAGCATCACCTGGATGCACTTTTCGATTCTTTAAAACGACAAATGGAATCTTAACATGTCTCTTTCGTTGCATCTTCACCTACCAGCTCCGCGCAGGGATTACGTCCTCTCTTCGGCGTATATCCAGTCAACGATATTCGTGCTAGGCGTATAACCCGAGACCAATCTCTCCAGCATGATTCGAATTGCGCCTACATCGTTAACATTTAATAACATTTCGAGCTTTTTTAGATCATCCTCAAGTTGATCCCAAGGCAGAAAGTCATCTTGGGCTCTCATGACTCTTGGATGAGTTGTTAATTTAGGGTTATCGCCAATGAGAAGCTCTTCATAAAGCTTTTCCCCTGGACGCAACCCAATTACCTCAATTTCAATATCTCCATCAGGGTTTTGCTCATTCTGCAAAGTTAAGCCGGACAGCTCGATCATCTTTTGGGCAAGATCATAAATCTTCACTGGTTCACCCATATCTAAAACAAAAACATCGCCACCCTTAGCCATTGCTCCTGCCTGAATCACAAGCTGAGAGGCTTCTGCAATAGTCATAAAATAACGCGTTATATCGAGATGGGTGAGTGTTATTGGACCTCCGCCTCGAATCTGTTGTCGAAATTTAGGAACAACTGAACCAGAAGAATTAAGTACATTTCCAAATCGGACAATACTGAAATTCGTTTTCGTATCGGTATCAGCCAAGGCTTGAAGAACTATTTCTGACAACCTCTTGCTGGCGCCCATAATGTTGGTTGGGCGCACCGCCTTGTCAGTACTGACCAATACGAAATCAGATACCCCATGTTTCGATGCTGCCTTAGCGACGCATAATGTACCAAAAACATTATTCATGACCCCCTCTGCAACATTGTGCTCTACCATCGGGACATGCTTGTAAGCCGCTGCATGATAGACCGCATCTGGATGCCATGTTGTCATAATTTCTTGCATCCGGTCATCATCCTTAATCGAACCTAGAAGCGGAATTAGGGTCAACTCTTTGTCGGGAAAATTACTTAGAAGCTCCTGGCTAATAGCGTAGAGTGCAAATTCGCTCTGATCTAACATTAAAAGCTTACTCGGACCGAGGACAAGAATCTGTCGACAAAGCTCGCCGCCGATCGACCCACCTGCACCTGTGACGATAACCACTTTGTTTCGCGTCGATTTTGCCAACAAAATATGGTTCGGCGTTACTGTTTCTCGACCTAGCAAATCATCAATATCGAGATCTCTAAGATCTGCATAACTAACCTTACCGTGGACCATGTCGGCCATACTTGGCAGCGTTCGTACCGCGATTCTCGTAGGCCTGATACTTGCCAAGATAGCATTTCGACGTTTGCGCGGTAACCTTGGCATAGCAAGTAATACAATACTCACATTCAAGGTAGCCACCAGACTATCGAGATCTTTGGGACTGTATATTGGTTGGCCGTTTAGAACATGTCCAGTAAGTCGGTCATCATCGTCCAAGAAACCAACTACTTTCATTTCAGGACTATTAGCTACGGCGCCGACTAACTGACGCCCTGATGTGCCGGCACCATATATAAGAACCTTCTCCCGACCGGCCTGTTTCAGAGCAGCTTGGTAATGATCTCCCAACCAAATACGCGCAAGTGCTCGGGATGCACCGACGAATAGCAAAAGTAGAATCGGCTGAATAATACCCACTGTGCGCGGAACGTTTTGGATTCCAATCGCTGTGAACAAAGAGGCATAGAGAACCCCGTAAATAGCGATAGCCCGAGCGACCGCCGTTAATGCCGGCCAACCGCTATAGCGAAAAATTGCTCGGTAAAGACCACTTACAATAAAAATTGGTACGCCAAGACTTACTGATACCAACGCTGCCGCTAACGCGTTACCTGATAACATAACCAACTCACCCAACCGCAGGTAAAAAGCCAACCAAACAGTCAAAATACAGAGTCCAGTGTCTACCATCAGAACTACAGAACGTTTCGCCCAACGCGGTAACGACAGAACAGGCAATATATAATTATTTAAATACACTCTCTCTCCGATATCAGTTTGATTCCATGAGACACCGACTAGCGTCTAATATTCTCCCGAAAGTCTTGCTAATAATATATGCGTCAAAAAAGAACGTTTCTTTAAATATTTGATGTGAAGATTCACGAAAAAAGATTCAAGTGATTTGAGCCATGACATGGATTCTAAAAATGATAGCGTTGCTAATACAAGGTTTTTAATATGCGCCCTGAAAGATTATAGTATCTGAAAATTATCATCGATAGGAGCTAGATTTAACCGGAAACCATCATGCAATATATTGACCGGGCACACTCAATGAGACACCTTGTCTCGCCGTAACACCCTGACAAAGGTCAACCACAAGATATAGATGTCAAACCTCACGGACTGACGCCGCAAATAAGCCGCGTCTAGCTCGACCTTATCTAGGATTGGTAAATCGTCACGTCCATTGACTTGCGCCCAACCGGTTAGCCCCGGGACCAAGGTGTGCACACCGCGCTCCGTGCGCAGAGCGATTAAATCTTCCTGGTTAAAGAGAGCAGGTCGTGGGCCCACAAAGCTCATCTTGCCCGACAGAATGCTCCAAAGCTGCGGCAACTCGTCCAAGCTGCTTTTACGTAAAAAGGAACCGATGGGAGTTAGGTATGAACGGGCATCAAGCATTAAATGTGTGGCAACTGCTGGTGTACCCACCCGCATACTGCGGAACTTCGGCATTTTGAAGATCACGTTGTTCCGGCCAACCCGGTCCGACCAATACAATACGGGCCCTTTGGAGGTGAAGCGAACGGCAATCGCCAGAAACAATAGAAGCACAGACAAGATCAGAGCTGCTAAACAACTAAAAAAAATATCGAAGACTCTTTTCATACCGCCATTGTCCGCCTCAACCCTTCTTCCACAGACGCCGGCGGCACCCATCCCAACAAGCTGCGCGCCTTCGAAATATCAACTTGCAAATTACCGCACAAGCGTTGCACTACATCGCCCTTGCCCAACAACAAAGCCCCCGTCTGCAAAACCCACACCGGCACCGGCACCAAACGCACAGGCACCCCAGCTGCTTGCGCCATGCCGCGCACCAGCTCAGTGGTGGACAGGTCTTGCCCATCACTCACCAAAAAAGTCTGGTTGGCTGCTTGGGGGTGGGTGATGCAGGTGACGATGAAATCCACCAAGTTATCCAACGCCACTAAGCTGCGCTGGTTATGCGCCATGCCCAGCGGCAAAGGCCAGCCTCGCTGCACGGCGCGCATAAGGGCGGCAAAGTTGGCTTTGACGCCGGGACCATACACCAGGGGCGGGCGGATGATGACCACCTCCATATCAGTGTCAGCGCTGAGTTGGCGCAAACCCTGCTCGGCTTCGTGTTTACTTTGACCGTAAGCATCTTGCGGGTTGGGTACATCGGCTTCAGTGAACGCTCGCCCGGGCTGTGTGCTCTCGCCATTGACCTTGACTGAGCTGATGAAAACAAACCGCTTGACCTCTGCAGCCGCAGCTTGGCGCGCTAGATTCAAGGTGCCTTCCACGTTGACGGCGCGAAAAGCAGTGAGCGGATCGGCCTCGGTGTCCTCCATAACGTGGACGCGAGAGGCAAGGTGAACTACGACATTCACATCGCGCAAAACGTTACCCCAACCTGTTAAGCCATTTATCTCACCAACCACTAATGACTCTATGCAACTTGGCACTTCCCCGCTTTTGTGCAAAGCACCTTTAACAGAAAGACCGTAATGAACAGCCTGCTTACACACAGCCTTTCCAACAAAGCCGGTAGTACCAGTTATTAAAAGGCGTTTAGTCATAAACTGTTCATGCAAATCTTAAATTTAACCAATTGTGCGTAAAACATCGGCTGCCAATTCGTTCGAAATTTTTGCGCGGGCGAATTTATCCACAAACCGATCTCGCGATCCGTTCTGCAGCCGAAGTTGACTGAAAACCCGTTCAGCCTCGGCAGCGTCGCAGGGATGAAAGATTACCGCATTGTCCAGCTCGGTGCGCACAAACTCAGCCGCATAGCCGGAGACCCCAGCCCAGATGGGCTTGCCCATCGCACCGTACTCGAAAAGTTTCGAGGGCAATACTTTTCTAAATGCATCGTATTCATTCAGATGGAGGAACAGCACATCCGCAGCCAGATATGCCTTTATCAATTGCTCTCGTTTAATTGGCGGCATAAGCACGACGTTGTCCACACCAGCACTGATCAATGCCGCACGTAAAGCGTCTTTTCGGCCTCCGTCTCCAATGATCGTGAAACGAACTCTTCCTTGCATTCTCTTTGCCAAATCAGGAATTATGGCGTGTAACCCTTGTCCTTCACCCAAGTTCCCCGCGTACAAAACCTCCACCATACCGTCCGTCCGTAGTACGCTTTCAGGTGATGGCAAGGACAAGAACTCATCATCAATACCATTGGTGAAATAAGAGAATTTCTGCTTTGGGTATCGAGTCGAAAAATATCCAGAAAAACCTTTTGAAACCAAATTTACTTTGCACGCACTGTTGATCGCCCAGCGTTCAAGTAACGTAAAAATGGGCATTGTCAGTATCGCCAAATACCTAGGAAGTACGTCCTTGATCGTATCGACAAAGATGTCCCGTAGATCCAAATACAAAGGTGTTCGGTTTCTCCGGGCGACATACGCGCCCAACACGGCTGTCATTAATCGTGAGGATGTCGCAAAAACCAAGTCATATTTTTGTCCCTGGGTTTTACCTAATACCGCACGTGCAAACGACACGAAGGCTTTGACCTGGTCGAACATACCACTCTGATGGCGCGGCAATTCGATGCGAAATATCGATACCCCCGGAAGACGCTCTTCAGTAGAGGCCTCGACCGAAAAACTGTTGTAGCGATTGGGAAAAGTTGTGAGCACTTCTATTCGCCCATCGACAGGCAGCTGTTCCTTAAGCGAATCGACAAACGCAGTGGTACGAAACGATCCCGCGCTCAGATCCGGTCTGAAGTAAAAGCTCAACACCAATATCTTCAACCGTTTTCTCTCCAGTTGATGATCGTCCTGACTTTCGGACTGGTCAACATGCCCGTCAAACAAATATTTGGCGTGACAACGCCAAAATACGAATGCCATGTGGTCCTCTCCACCACAAGATTCACCCCTTCGATCACCACCGTGACCAGCGAACCGTTAGTCAATCGCAAAGAAACACTGTCGACACCCACCTCGAACACAGTGATATCTGGATGAAGATGGAACCGTATTTCAGCATGGCCGAATGCTCCAGTAACTTCGTCTTCAATCACCAGCAATCCATCACTAATCAGCCAGCGGCGTCGATGCAGGTTTCTGCCGGACAAACGGCCATAGCCATCGTGACTCGCGTCAACGCAAAAGCCACTCGTTTTTTCTTCAATATTCAGCGATTTCACTTGCGCACGCCGTGCCACACGAAACCCCCCCCAAACTTCCGATGAATCCTGTCCGTCGATGACCAGAGTGTTGTGTGCGGCAGTACCGCGCTGCCGCTGGCGCTCCAAACTACTGCCATAGCAAGATGTTCCAGAATTCACTATGACCCTCTGGCCGAACAGAGAGAGTTCGAACGACAAAGTATCCGCATGAGCGTGACCCGGAAGATAGCTCGGCCCGATTGGAGCTGCGTCTACTATGAGCACAGCATCATTCTTTTGAAGTCGAACATACCCGCTGTCTGCCATATGAAGTACACCATCACCTAGCGCGCCCCGAACTGGATGTCTCAAACGTTCCGCATATTCATTCAATTCAGCCAGACCAGCTGCAATCCCGAATGCCGCATCGTTAAAAAATGCAATCCTGCCATCAGGATGACTCATCGCAGCCAACCAATCTCGCATTTTTACAACCATGTGAAAGTTGTAAGTTTCTTGCAAGCCATATGCTTTGACGACATTCTCAATATCCAGTAAATCCTCAAGGATGATTGCGTGGTACATCGCGCTACGCTCAAAATGTCCTCCATCCTCTAGTATCTGCTCAGGCAACTCGCGGCGCAGGATGGCCAATCCCTTCGTCAACCATTCTTTCGCCTCCTCTTGTTTGAAAAAGGCACCTGCAAATATAAGTGCCTTGGCATTCGCCAAGAGGTGATTTCCCAATAAATGAAACTCTAATCGTTCGCATAGGAAACGGATCTGTATCGCCAGACTGGCGATAGCTCGCGGCGGAAGCGCCCCACCACTGAGGGCCCACTTGATCCAGTTTACAATTCTAAGGGAGATTGGATATGGCTCCCATCCATTTCCAAATCCAGGTGGATTTTCATCTATCCACCTCTCGATTAGACGTACATGCCATTCACAACGATTCACAGCACCGACAGCAGTCAAATCATCGAAATAGTGAAGGTTATATAGCCACAGTTTTTCTACGCATGGGTCATTCCACGCACCCTTATTTGCAACCTGTCTAGATTCGTTCAGAAAGATAAAAGTATCTTTACCGACCATGCTTTGTCTATGCTCACATGGTAGTGCCCAAGTCGCCACAGACTTCCTGCACAAAGGAGGCTCGCGGAGATCGGGTTTGGGTTGGTGAAGTCGAAAGCGAAGACGCCAAAATATTTGGGCAGGGCGCAAATGACGAATCGTATGAAAGTAGTGTGACGCTGTCATTGCTTGCGTAGCGGCTCGGCCACGCTACTGGTCACGCGAGCGACCTCAAAAATTTCTTCCGGCAGAATCGCGGAAAGCCCCTTCTCTACTACCTGAAAAAACGCAGCCGCGCAGCTGTTTTGTCCCTTGTCCTGCTTCCGCAGGTTGAACCTATTGAAATCCGGCCAGCCATAATCCTTAAACTTGCGAAAGTTGTCCAACTGCAGCGCGCGACCGGCGGTCAATAACTCGACACGCTCTTCGGGAAAACTAGACGCACCGTTTGCTAGGTGCGGAATGGTTCCGAACGAACCATCTTCAAAAACCAGAGTCATGGATGGCTTGTCTTCGGTAGTCTTCACCCCTGGCGCATCACCCATGCGACGCACCTGGATAGATACGATCGGGGTGCACGACAGAAAGCACATCAGGTCAATGAAATGGCAGGCCTCGCCAATGATGCGGCCTCCACCACCTCAAGACTTACACGTGTTACTTCGAGTAATTCCTCGAACGGAATTGGCTCCTCGCCTCCGCTAGCCACAGCCTCTACAAAAGCGTGCGCGCATCCCACATTGCCTTTGTCTTGGCGCCACAGGTTCATCTTGCTGAAACCTGCCCAACCCCAACCCCTCAGCTTACGGAAGTTATCAAGCTGGAGAATACGACCGCCGCAAAACACCTCAATTCGCTCTTTTGGAAAGCCCTTGTTCCCATTAGCCAGATAGTGCACGGTACCAAAAGAGCCATCAGCAAATCGTAACGTAAAGCTGATTTTGTCCGCATGTGGCGTTTCGGTTGAGCCTCCCCCGATCATGGTGGCCTGTACCCCTGTAACTGGATGCCCCACGAGATGACGCAAGAGGTCGACAAAGTGGCAGGCTTCTCCGATGATCCGCCCCCCGCCAACCTCAGAGTCTTGAGTCCAGTGGTCCGGAGGAATGGCTCCGGCATTCACCGTGACGATGAAAGATTTTGGCTCAGCTACAGTTTCAAGCAACCCCTTCATGCGCATTACCTGAGGGGCAAACCGGCGATTGAAACCTACAGTCAGGATCCTTCGTGCCTTGGCATTGGCTGCCTCATAGGCGCTGGTGATCTCCTCTAACTGTTCGCGGTTGAGTGCGAGCGGTTTTTCAACAAATACGTGCTTGCCAGCCCTCAGCGCAGCACAAACCTGGTGCGCATGCGCATTATGGCGGGTCGCGATCACCACAGCATCCGTTTCTGCATCTGACAGGATCTCGTCGATGTCCGTACTCGCGTTCTCAAAACCGTTCTTTCGCCCGACATGTACCCCACTCACCCCACCTGCCGAGGCCACAGTCTTCAAACGTGCCCCAGCATCACGGAAAGCGGGCGCCAGCACTTGGCCCGCGTAATTCCCAGCTCCGATGAAGCTCATCACCGGAGCGCCGGTTTTCGCGGCTGCGCCCGGCAAAGTAACTGTCCGACGGGTCACCTCCACCTCGGACTTGTCCGTATCAGATGGGTAATTCAAAACTATGCCCAAGGACGAGCCAGCACCGCCCACAAGCGCATAGGCCTGCTGGAAATCAGTCAAGGAAAATCGATGTGAAGTCAACGGTGTTACATCGATGCGCCCCTCTGCCAACATGTCCAGCACCGCTTCAAAGTTCCGCTGCTCGGTCCAGCGCACGAAGCCCAGCGGGTAATCGTGACCCTTCTCCTCGTAATCCGGGTCATGCCGGCCTGGGCCGTACGAGCACGAAACCTGGAAGCTCAGTTCCTTTTCGTAGAAATCGGCGCGCGACAACTCCAACCCGATCACACCCACCAGCACAATGCGCCCTCGCTTGCGGCACATTTGTGCTGCCTGATGGATTGGCTCGTTGCTCTTTGTCGAAGCTGTGATGATCACCCCGTCCACCCCCCGGCTACGGGAAAAGGCAGAAGCTGCGGCCAGCACGTCCTCTCCTTGCGCAGGATTAACCGTTATTGCGCCAAATTTGCGCGCAAGCTCAAGTTTTGCCTCATCAAAATCAACACCCAGCACCCTACACCCATGCGCTCGCAGCAACTGCACCGTGATCAGGCCGATCAGTCCCAACCCAATCACAACAAACCCCTCGCCCAAGGTTGGCTGAGCCAAGCGTATGCCTTGCAGGGCAATGGCCCCAATTACAGTAAAGGCTGCCGCCTCGTCCGGCACGACGTCTGGCACCTTGGCGGAAAGAATGGCGGGCACGCTCACCACCTCGGCATGCTTGCCGTTAGACGCCACGCGGTCACCAATGGCAAAACCCTGAACACCCGACCCTACAGCGACCACCACGCCAACATTGCAATAACCTAAGGCAAGGGGCTGATCCAGCTTGTTCTGTACTGCCGTCAATGTAGGGACCAGTCCATCGGACCTTATTTTGTCCAGCACCATGTGCACCTTATCCGGTTGCTGCCGCGCCTTGTTCAGCAGATTGGCTTTTCCGAAGTCCACCAGCATGCGCTCAGTGCCCGCAGAAATGAGACTTGAACGGGTACGGATCAGCAGCTTGCCCGGACTGGATTTCGGGCAAGGTATGTTCGCTAACTCAACCGATCCGGTCTTGAGGCTTTGAAGTATCTGTTTCATTTGCAGTCTCTGTCAGGTCAGTTGATCATGGCAACATGGCCTCTTGCCTGCGGTTAAACAGGTGGCCTATGAAGAAAACAAGGCTGATAAAAAGCCAAGGCCAAATAAGGCCGTAACTGGACAGCAGGCTGCCACGAATAGAATCTATTGCGGCATAGATGCTAAACAGTAAGACCACCGAACCCATCAAACTTCGCCACACCCGACTGATATCGTCAGCGAGCATTACTTGCCACATCACCCCCAACGCTGCACCAACCGCTATGCACAGCACAAGAGCCCACACCACGCCGACTTGACTGTATAGCGCAAACTGATATGGCGCACCGGCACTCCCGCCAGGCATGTTGGGATACATGCGCTTCCAAATGACCAGGTTGTCGTCCGGCATTCCACCAAAACCCAAAATGTCCTGGCCGAAATCAAATCCGTAGTAAGCGCGCTCTTCCGGGAATACGAGTGGGTAGTGCATTGCTGGTAAAGACGTTCTTGTCATTGGCGCAAGTATTGCGTAGGCCAGAACGTGGCGGAAGCGAAGTGGCCCGAGGAATAAAGAGGCTTCCTTGCACTTAGCTATCATCTCTTCCGTATTTCCTGCTGATTCACAACTTTTTTCAATATGTTTTTCCGCTTGCTGAATAGTAGACAGATCATCTGCTCTTACTGATCTTAATTCCGCAGACAAAACTGGTATTAAGAGCATTATAAAATAGGCCGCTACCAGTAAACTGATGCCAGCAGCCAGCAGCCATGTCATGCGCCGCGTCCATGCTCCGGATAAGACCCTATGCAGCAGCACTGCGCCGAAGATGATAATCAGCGAGACAATCAGCCCTTTCTTCTGGAACAGAAATAAAGTCAGCACCATGACAACCGCTAGAGGAATTAAACGTGCCGCCAAGGCTTTCCATCCACCACCCTTAATACTCAAAATCACCCACGCAGCCGAAACAGGCAAGATCAGGTAGAGGTTGACAAAGTTGAAGTAGCCCAAGGTAGAGAAGAGCGCCCAACGTCCCGCGACCCATGCTTCATAGTCAGTCCAAGCACTCAGTTTGGCGAAAGCACCCACCCGCAACAGATCATATGCACCAACGCTAGCTGCAGCTAGACACATCAGAACAGGAACCCAGACTGGTGCATCCCAGTCACTTATGCCACCTATTTTTCGAAATAATGCCCCCCCAATTCGGATTCGCACAGCGGCGACAAAACCAAAAGCAAACAAGGCAGGAGCGATCAGCAATAACGCCCACAGAACCGTTGCCTGTTGTGATGAATAATTCGTTGGTATGTTTACTCCGGAAAAATGCGACACAAGAATCATGAATGACCCTTGCCCGAAATATAAGGCCGCGGCTGCAATAAGGCAGGTCCAGACATAAACGCACAGATGAGCCCAGAGTGGTGCATAGCGTACGAGCACGTTGAATAATCCCGTGTGATTCTGACTTTCCATCAAGGCTATTCTACCCGACTCAAACCATCAAGGATGGCTTGGATATGATGACCCCAAGTGTATTTATCAAGCGCACGCTGGCGTGAATTCCTGCCCAAGATGCTCCGCCAATCCTGGCGCTCAACCATGAACCTCAACCCCCGGATGAGCTCTTCAAGATTCCCGGGTTCGCACAAAACCGCCATTCCCGGATTGTCATCATCGGGCGCGCCTGCTGGCAATGCTCCGGCTTCGAGACCAGGTGATAGCACCTCACCGATCTGATCCAGGTTCGATGCAACGATACCCTTTCCCATGGCCATGTATTCGAAAAGCTTAGTGGGCGAACCGAAAAACCGGGTCCCGTCCGAGTTGGGCACATGGGGGGAAACAAGAATATCCGAAGCGGCCAAATGCAATCCGGCCTGATCCTGGGGCACCAGACCTGCCAAGGTACAAATAGCGCCAGCTCCGGAGCCCTCGATGGTAGCGCGCACCAGCGGCATCTTCAAGCCATCCCCCACCAGCAGGAAGTGAACTTTATGAGCTATCAGCCAATGACTTTCCTCAACGTAGAGGCGAGCAATCGCCTGCGCCAACATCTCTGCGCCATGCCATTGCCCGAAGGTGCCAATGAAGGCAAGCACGATTGAATCCGCGGGAATACCGTAACGTGCCCTGAGGGTCTGACGTTCGTCCAGGGAGAAACGGTCAGGCGTAAACACCCCCGGATCGATGCAGTTGGGGTAGCAGACGATGCGCGCTGGCTCCACACCCCTTTCGATCAGTTCATCTCGAAGCACTTCGGATATGGTCACGACTAGATGGGCGTGACGGAGCATAGCTTCTTCGGCCATTTCCGCGAGCTTTTGAAACTTCATACCCCGCCCCCAATGCTTGGCCACCCAGACCTCGGAGCCGTTGTATTCGACCACCAGCGGCAGGCGGTGACGACGCGACAACACGGCGCCAAGGTAATTGGCAGCAGAGAGACGCTGATAGATCAGACTCGAAGGGACCAAGGCTGCGCCCGCCTCCAGCGTACTTTCAAAACCTTCCTGAAAGCGGTAGTTGTTAAGCTCGTACGGCAGACCAAAAGCCGTTGGCGGTTGCACGGGCAAGAACTTGACGGCGTCATCAATCATGACAGGAGGCTCTGCCGAAGCAAAAGTCACCGGATAACCAAGACGCTGAAGACCGTTGACCACGCCTGCGATATGACCGACCGAGCCGCCCGCCTTGATACCAAACCACAGATTGGTCTTAAGATAAAGGACTAAACCATTAGCAGCGAGCGAACCGGATCCAACGCGAGGTTGCATCAACAATGCCGATAGCTCTCGGTGCGCGCGGTAGGCGGACCATAGGCAAGAGACACTGGCACTCGCAAAACGTAGGGCATCCAACGCGATTCGCCAGCGGCTTACCGTCTCGCGGCGCAAATTAGGATGCACGACACAAATAGAGCGTGAACGCGAACACGCGGCAAGCAGTTTAAGTACCGGCAGCAGGGCAGAGCTGTTTTCTTCTTCTATCGGCAGTACGATTGGATCGCCGCGCATAGACCACAGCTGGCGCAGCAGCCCTGTAAGCCCTTGGGATCTCAGTTGTGCAACGGTGACTGTCTGAGCCTCTTGGCCGATGACATCTCTTACTGCGCGGTCGAAAGGGGCCGATAACGGGTACGCAGTCAGTATGAGCGATTTTTGAGCTTGGAAAGGCATAGCAGTTAAGAGAATCATTCTTTTGGCTTGCGTCCTTTATAGGTCACGTACCAGCCCATAATCGGTTCAAGTTGCTTGAGACGCGTTCGCAAAAAGCGGCCGAGAAAAGGTGGCCAGAAGTGATCTTCATGCAATTGGTGGATTGATAGATCGTCTGGAGCGAAATTTTTCATCATTTTTGACACTCCGTGCTTGGTGAACAAGCGGACGTATGGTTTGACATTTACACCATCGGCCCCCAATTCGATAGTTGCCAACAAGCATGAGTATCCCTTGGTAAACAACCAGCCGTTGCGGATACCGTTAGCAAGAAGTTTCCAGAGCAGGTGGAACGCACTCCATCTGTAATAGAGCCCAATCATTACCCTCCCCCCGGCCTTAGCACGCGATGGATTTCGCTGACGACCTTATCGATTTCCGGGATATGGTGAAGTACGCCGAATGAATAAACACAATCGATCGTGTTATCGGCAAAAGGCAGGTGGGTCGCATCCACTTCATGAAGATCGACTTCGTAGCCGCGCAAGGAAGCATTCAAGGCGGTAAGCTTCAGGTGATTTTGAGTGATATCAACACCGTGGCAGATTGCACCTCCTTTAGCAAACTGCATCATATCGGTGCCTTGTCCAATCCCGATCTCCAGCACCTGCTGCCCTGAAAAGCGTTCGTAATTGAAGTAATCGCGCATCCAAGGCTGCTGTAGGTATCTATCCTCCGCTACAGCGTCAAAATAGGTAACAGACTGCTTGTCGCCAGGGAGTTCACCGCAGGCACGTGTATTCCATTGCTTTTGTGCTTCAATCCGCGAGTGGTTATTCATTGGTTATCTTCCTTTGTGTGTTGTGATGGTTGGCAGCCAAAAGCCAGACCAATCCCAGAATGAACAGGTACGTTAACGAGAGCGATAACATTGCGCCTATGCCTCCGTAGCTGGGAATCAGCCAGATCGCCAACACCAACTCCACTACCAGCCCGATAATCCAGATAAAAACTAGGGTAAGCGGTATGCCCGCCGAAGCCAAATATTGAGAGATAATGGCCGTCAAGCCAAGGGCAAAGATACCTGGCAGCCCCCATAACAGCATGGTGTAAGCACCTGCGAACCTCTCGCCATAGGCAAACATGATTAACTCATCCCCCAAGTAAGCAACAGCCATGCAAGCCAAAATGAGGCTTACAGTCACCAAACGAAGTTGCGTCTGCATCAACTTGTAAGGGTTCTCCGACCGCATTATCCGGGGCAACAAAACCAGTGCGATCGTACTGGGAATGACGATAATGACCTCAAGGAGTTGCGCTGCTATTGACCAAGTTCCCAGCGTCGCTGCATCCGCGTACCGCTCTATCAACAATGTATTTAGACGAAGAACTGCAAATCCGAGCGCTGCCGCCAGATAGGCACGCGTAGCGTAGCCAAAGCCCTCCCGCATGAGGAGAAAGCTCCCGCCCCCATCTCCCCCCAATACCCGCAACCGGAGGTAGAGCGGCAGGCACATCAACACTGCGACCACACTCATAATCACTAGCAATCCTTGTGGGCTTCGCCAGTACCAGGCTGCAAAAAACATTGCTGCAAGTCCCAGGTATCGGTTGCCAAGCTCAAACCCGTTGTACTCACCTATACGGCCTTCAGCCACCAACAGATTCGTCCCCAGCAGAAAATAGAGTCCTGACGGAATCAGAAACAGGGCCGGCAAAAGCAAAGACCACCGGTCACCCGTCGTACCGTCCATCAACCAGAGGGATAAGATCAGGAATCCTCCCGCGACGCCCCCCCCAATTAGCGAGACCCAAAGGGAATTGGCTGCTAGCGCTGACAACCGAGCACGTCCCTTGGTGAGTAAATAAGTATTACTGGAATGCAGGCCAAGGTTACCGAATTGGGTGGCAAACGCTGCAAGCGTGACCCAATAAAAGAAGACTCCGCGCCCCTCAGGCCCAAGAAATCGTGCTGTGATAATGCTCGAAATAAAGCCTGCAGCAATCAGTAAAGTTCGAACGAACAGAGTCCACAATACCTGCTGCGTCACAACGTCAGCCTTTGCTATTTGGTTTTGCGACACTCAAAAAGCCATGCGCTGACAACTTTATGCGGCAAGCGATCCGCAACGGCTGCATTCCAAAGGCAAAATCTTTTCGAGGGCGCAAAGAAGTAATTGGTGAATGGACCAGCCAGGAAAGAGAGATTGACTGACTTGACAAAATTCTAAACCTGAGATCTGTAACAAGTTAAGTATGTCACCTTCTGAAAAGAACTGCACATGACCACACTCAGCGTTGTATGGCAACTCTTTGGGCTCTGGGATGGCCGGTGATGAGCTCCACACTCCCTTCAACACCCATTTGTTAAGCGCTGCAACGATCAAATCTGTCATCTTCAGCAGCCAATAACCTATGTAAGGTGTATTAGAAATCGATTTTTCGATCTCAAATGGCCCCGTGCCATTAGGTACGGTTAAGCACAGTAAACCGCCCGGTGCCAACAGTTTAAGCCCTGCCTCCAAAAACACATCGGGATTATCGACATGTTCAAGCACATCAGCCATCACCACGACATCAAAGACTTTATCGGCAGCCAAGTGATCCTGCGCATCGACGCAGAAAAATTTCAGATTCGCGCCCCCGAAATGTTTATCGGCATAAGCGATACTGGTGGGGTGCAAATCTATCCCCTCGACGTAATCGCAGTTTTTCGCAAGAAACCTCGTTACAGCGAAGCCGTTGCCACACCCGATATCAAGAACTCTCAATGAGTCCTTCTTAACTACCCTACGATGCCGCTCGATGGCGTCCCGAATTAGTCTGATCTTCTTGGTGTGGCCATAAACATTCTCAGGAAGTAACGATTCTTGCTGGTAACTATTGGCGTCAGAACTGGTATTTTTGGGCATCCTAAGGCTCATTACTATTTAGTCCGAAGTATATTGACATATCTGAGAAGATTCTTGAGGGCGCATTAAAAGGAGCAATAAATAGGTTGAATGTAACAAGAGGGGAAGACGCACGGGACCATACAAGCTTTTTGCTTAAGTGCACCACCCCATACGAAGAAGACACCCGGGCTTCGTCAACACTTACCGAATAGCCAGAAACAGGAAGCCACCACACCCTGAAGTGTTTATCACACGCGCTGAGTAAGAGCTCGCAGTCCTTCAGTTCAGATACTTCTACGCCAGGAGCAAGGTGCATGGGTATCGTTACATCGTGCATACCCTCGCCCAAGAATTCATCCTTGATGTGGAGGGCGTGCGTCTCACAGTCCAATAGGATCGAGCGGCGCGGAATCACAGGCGACGTCAGTCGGCAGTAGCCTCGATGCTCTCCCACGAACAATACATAGTCTTTTTTTACCTGCCATTTATGAACACGCGGCACGGCATCGTAGTGAAGATTCCACAGATAGTCTGGCCGAATAAACCGGTTGATCTCTTCCCCATCGACTTGTGGCGTATTGTGGTACGCGGTCGAGCGAAATCGGTTGCGCTCCTCGAACGAAGCTGTGTACAGGTAGGCACCACAGTCCGATACCAGCGGCACGCCGTCGAGAACCGCTTCAAAGGCCAGACAGTCGTTATGGCCGTGCCCCCCTCGCCCGGAAAGCCCCAACGGCCCACAATCGATGAACACATGGTCACGAGCGCTGCGCATGACGTAGAAACCCCCATCTTCGAAGGCCTGTGAAGCCGGAGGTGATGGCAGGGCATTGAGCCAGCGACGAACACCTGAGGGGCCAAATGCCCAGAGCACCTCACCAACTGCCGCGGGCTTGTCGTGACACAGGTCCTGCTGGCCCGTATAGAGACCTATTAGGGTATGCAGGTAACGATGATCATTTATGTCTTGCATACCGAAAGGAAGCGCGCGCGCGTCGTCGGCATCGCCCCACAAAGGCACGCTACCGTCGGGTCGCGAGTAGGCGCACGAAAAACGTGCCATGGCACTCAGACGCTCGGTATAGTTTGGGTCAATGGACAGACCCTGCGCCGTGCGGTACATCGCGGGCCATAGAAATAATTCGGCTACCAGCCGGTGATAAGGCACCGAGGCTTCGAAATCCACACCATCGGAGAATACCTGCCGAGACATTTCTTCACACAAGATGCGCCAGCCTTCCTGCTGCCAACGCTGCGGCCACCGTCCTTCACCGAAGAATAACCCTCCGACCACGAGTGCAGCCGCATCGGCGGTGTAGTGGTTGCCGTTCACATCGGATCGTTCGATGTGACGGTCAGTGAATTCTACGTGCAGGTACAACGCACGCAGGAAACGGAACCGGAAATCTGTATCGCGCCACGAGGGGGCATCTTGAAACACATGAAAAAACCATACCCAACTGAAAATGCGCAAGGCCGCCTCCATGGTACAGGACCAGTTCACCGATCCGCCGCAAGGGTTTGCTGTGATCCACTGCTCGAGTACATCACGTAATCCAGCTGCATAGCGGTCATCACGCGTCAGCAGGAAAGCTTGGCCTACAGGCATGAGCCACTGCAGACGTGACAACTCCCAAGGCACTTTGACGTCGCTTGGCCGCTCTGGATTGTTGTAATCGATGTCGGCAAAGTAGCGCGGGGACCAGGATAGTCCCGTCTTAAAATCGGTATGCCAGTCAATCTGGGCGCCAAGCTCCGTTAGCCCCGAACCCAAGAGATCAACTCGATGTGCCAGCGCATTTTCGGCACGTGCCTGCAGCGCGATGCGCTCGTAGGGATCACAAAGAGTGTCGACCTCTGCAACATCACAGGGACCGAACCAGGCCGGGAAAGGGCGTGCGGCCAGACGCCGCCATAGAGCATCAAGCGAGGGGGCCTGCAGCTCACGCAACAGCGCTTGCTGCGAAAGGTTGGAGCGCCCGGGCAGCCTCAGCCGCTCGGTTTGTGTGCGGGCCATTGCCAGCAGGCGCTCCACTATCACTCCCGGCGGCTTGCGCAGGCCTCGGCGTATCTTGCCAATGAGATCATGCACTGTTATTTATCTTGCTTCTTGTAATCAGCGCAACGACTCAATATCACAACCAGACACTCTCGCATTGAGGGGTGGAGGGACATTAACGTCAAAATTGGATCAGATATCAAGCGCATGATCCACGACCCCACAAAAGAGTAATTGAAGGACCGTGCCTCATCTATCCGCAACCCAGCTAAGGCAGTAATTTCATTCAGGTCCAGCATCGTGTACTCCCGGTGGTGACCTGTGAATGGGACTCCAGATTCGTAGACTAATAGAGCAGATGGAAGTGGCGACCTTCCATTCAGCATAGCCCAACGGCGAGGCCAATATGCAATATTTGGCACTTCAATGTACAAGCTTCCTCTCGGTGCAACAATCGAGCTCATGAATTCCAGAATATATTTCTGTGAATGGGGATAATGCTCAAACACAGCCATCGCGCTGACTACGCTATAGCTAGCAGTACCAGCCCAAACACCCTCGCCGAAAGGGTCATGGTCGATGACCTCGACACCCTCTTGCCGCAGATAGGCGAATAGGGGCGAAAAGGAATTGCTGTAGTATTTTAGGCTCTCGGTCATAGCCACGGCTATGCCTAAACGCCGCAGAGTAAGGCAATACGCGCCAAAAAAACCGCCGATGTCGCACCAACTATCGATTTCCTCATTTCTGCTAGCCAACATATCGAATGCGGTCCAGCAACGTAATTCAGAATGCTTCAGGTACCCCTCGAAGTCAGTACTACCTGTCCGCCAGCCTGCGTTATGGCGAGAGATTTCCTCCTGCATGTGTGGCGTCCAGAAACGCATGACATCTTCGACGCTTCTCATATATATCTGTCGAAACTGCTGTCGACTGACGATCGATTGTTGTTTGCTCATAGCAGTCAAGACCTCATTTTTTTAAACCATCAATCCAATAATCATACCAAGATGTCAGGTTAAATAACGTCCACAAATACAGACTGTTATCTCGACGACCACTTCTATGTTCATCAAATAATTTACGGATGTGGCCAACATTGAGATGCCCGCGCCGCAAAAGCGCGCTTCCCAGTACGGCTCCTTCTGCCTGGTGTCCGAAATCACCGCGCAGCCAGTCGGCCATGGGTGCACCGAAGCCCATCTTCTTGCGGTATATGATGTTGTCTGGAATTAGGCCTTCAACTGCTTTTTTGAGCAGGTACTTGGCTTCACCATTACGGGTTTTCCAGGTTTCCGGAATGTCCATGGTGAACTCGACGAGTTCGTGGTCGAGAAATGGGACGCGCGCCTCAAGTGATTCAGACATGGTGATCTTGTCCACGCGCATCAGCAGCAGCTCGGGCAAGCGCAGCTTGAACTCGTTGTAGATCATGCGCGTGAGCGCATCCCGTCCTGGATGAGCCGCGTCGAATGGCGCCAGAAAGGAAGAGATCACATTAAAGCTATCGGTTTCGAGATAGCCTGGCGGCAGCAAACCGCTGTTGCGCACCGATTCAGGCACTTGCGCCGACCAGTCGGCACTCGCATTGACCAGATCACGCTTGAGGGTGTCCCAGAACACCGTGGCTCCGGTCCAGAAGTGTTCGCGATTACGCGCAGCACGGTCGATGATGTCGGCGTACATTGCCAGGCCTGGCCTGAATTTTGCTGCGGCCTTGGCTATGTCGGCTGCCATGTGCCGCAAGGGGCCGGGCACGTAGCGCCGGAAGGGTGACCAATACTTGTGATACAGCTTGAGGTAGCCCATATAGCTGGCGTAGCCGCTGAACTGCTCGTCAGCGCCTTCACCTACCTGTATCACGGTAACCCCGTTGTCACGTGTGAGTTTTGAGAGAAAGTAAAGCGGTACGCAGACCCAGTCAGCAATGGGTTCGTCCTGATGGTGAATCAGCTGGTCGAGGTAGCCGACCATATCTTTTTCATCTATCAGGATCTCGTGGTGGTTGGTCTTGAACTCTCTAGCCACCTGATCGGCGTACTCGAGCTCGTTGAGATGGGCGTGGTCCTTGAACCCCACCGTGAATGAATCCACTGGTCGGTCCATGAGGCGGCTCATCAGAGCCACGTTGGTCGAAGAGTCCACCCCGCCCGAAAGAAATGCTCCGAAGGGCACGTCAGACATCATGCGGCGATCCACGGCCTTCTCTAGGCGCTCACGGATACCGCTCACGTAGAAATCTTCGGTGGCCGCCTCGGAGAGGCCACGAACCTCTCCAGGCGCAATGCCCTGACCGGGCACTGCATCCCAATAACGCCAGGACTTAATCACACCCTTACGATCCACCGTCATCGCATGGCCTGCCGGCAATTTGTAGATGCCACGGAACATGGTCAACGGAGCAGGCGTAGTCATAAAACTGAGGTAGTGGTTCATGGCCACAGGCTCTACATCCCGCGGCACATCGGGGTGAGCAAGAATAGCCTTAATTTCCGAGCCAAACAGAAATTGCTTCTGACCTGCGTGGAAGTAAAGCGGCTTGACACCTATGCGATCACGCGCCAGCGAAAGCAACTGCTTGCCCTCGTCCCAGATTGCAAAGGCATAGTCACCGGCAACACGCTTGAGCAAACCATCCAGCCCCCATTCTTCGTAGCCGTGCACCAGCACTTCGGTGTCGGAGTGGTCTGTACGGAATCGATGGCCAGCCGCCAGAAGCTCTTTTCGCAAACCCACATGGTTGTAGATCTCGCCGTTGAAAGTGATCCATACGCTATCGTCTTCGTTGGACATTGGCTGGGTTGCGGCTTCGGACAAATCGATGATCGAGAGCCTGCGGTGGGCCAAACCAACTTTCCCGTTGAGAGAGATCCAGTTGCTTCCTCCATCTGGACCACGATGGAACATGGTGTCACGCATTGCAACGAGGGTGGACTCAACCGCCGCCGCATCACTTACCGAAAATATGCCAGCAATTCCACACATAATTTTTCCTATTTAATACCAAAAACAAAGCAAACAAGTTAGACTTTAGAAGATCAAGAGCCTCAAATCTCCTTAAGAAATTCCTCTGCTTTATAAACCGGAATGAAGACTACAAGATCCGGAAATGTCATGCTAAGGAGTCTCCCCCGCCGAATGCCGCTCGACTAAACGGAACCCTCTTTTTTAGGCCTCATTGGCAATCCAGCAGTCATCCCATGCCGTTTAAATATGAACGCTACATTATGAATGTTCATCACCTTTCAATGACCAAAATTTCGCTGCCAAAAAATTAAACATAACAACAAAAGGAATCAATATCATCTGCACATAGAAAGGATCAGATTTGGCGCGCTCAACAATATAATTCAAAACGAACATATTCATTGATATTGACGACGCACTAGTCAGAAAGAATTTGAAGAATCGCGCCCTAAACTGAATTTTTTTCTCTGGTTTGAACACCCAAACAAAATTCAATACATACGAAAAAAACATACCAACTACCCACGCAGCCAGAAGTGAAAGCAAATAATTCACTCCAAACACTTTCAGCATTGTGGTGAAAATCATTAAGGTAAGGGCGAAATTTACAACGCCAATAAATGCGAATTTGAAAGATTCGATTTTATATTTACATGCTGCTCTGGGGATAATATTTGTAAATTTTTTTAAAAATTTATTAGAAAAAACCATTACCGCTTTCTAGCCACTACTACCAACGTGCCGCCAAATGGAAGCGACAGACCCAATTTAATAAGAGCCTCATCTATTCGCATAACCAAATCAAAGAACCAATTCAATAAATTAGAAAATTTGACTCTTTTTTCAAGCGCATCTTTATTAGATTTTAAGTCGTCAGGCCCCTTGTCAAACATTCTGTAAAGTAACATCAACGGGAATAGAGAAAAAACAAACGAGGTTGTATAACTGATATCAAAAGAATTTTCTTTGAGCTTTCCCATTAATTCCTTTCTGGTATATCTGCGCTTATGTTTAACGATTTCATCCAACTTACTCCACAAAAACATATGCTGCGGGACGCTAAGTATAAGCGTTCCATTCTTACTTAACATTTGATTGATATTTGATAGTGCTGCGCTGTCATTTTCAATATGCTCAATGACATCGAACGCGGCGATCAGATCGAACTCATCGTCGACTCTCCCTTGCGTAACATCGAATTGTATAAAATCAACATCAGGGAGATTATTCTTAGCGTACTGAAGTCCTTTTAGGTAGATCTCCGATCCAGTAATCTCCAAATTTTCATTCTCGACAATTTTCTGGATAAAATCTCCTGTATTACAACCTATTTCCAAAAATCTGGTCTTACCTGCCGGCAATAGATGGCGCAAAACTAAACTCTTAAAGAGCCTGTTCCTTGAGCTAACCCAAAAGCTGCTATCGGCGTTCTTTGCTGTTAGATCGAATCCACTATCAGGATAATCCGAATAATCGCTAGCCACTTCAGGGCTGAAGCATTTAATCCCATTAACCATTGTGTACTTTAGGTTTTTGCTCATAAGAATTTATCTCTAACAATATAGTTTGGCTTCTTGCGCACTTCCTCATTGATCCGCCAAACATACTCTCCGATCACGCCCAGCATAACCATGATCAGTCCACCGACCAAGAGTACTGCGATCATAATCGGCGCCCATCCAGCAAACGGAGTTTCTCCGCGAAACCAACTGAACACAATGGATATGCTGTACAAGACACCACATACAGAAGTTGCCAATCCAAGCAATGAGATAAACCTTATCGGCAGATAGGAGGCATCCAATACCGCGTCTAAGAAGTTCTTCAATTTTTTTCCAAAAGTGTATTGCGATTTACCGATTGTTCTTTTCACGCGAACATATGGAAGAAAGCTCGTACGATATCCCGTCCACAACAAATCACCCTGAAAATATCGATGCCGTACGTCAATGTCATTAAAAGCATCCATGACTTTTCTGTCCATCAGCACGAAATCGAAGCCTCCTGGAGGAATTTGTGGGTGAGACATGCGAAGTACGGCATAAGCCAAGCGTGAGAATAATTTTGCAGGAAACGCGTCCTCACGGTCTGTCCTATGGCAGATCACGATTTCCGAACCTGTATTCCATTTTTCCACCATCTGTGGAATTAGCTCCGTCGGGTCCTGTAAATCGGCAGAGATATTGATGACTGCGTCACCTGTGGCTTCCTTGAAACCTGCTAACATTGCTGCCATCTGCCCGAAGTTACGCGTGAAGGTAATGACCTTTACATTTGAATCATGTTTCCTGAGACTTAGCGCTTCGTTTAGTGAGCCATCACTAGAACCATCATCTACAAAAATTATCTCATACTCATAATCTGTAAGGTGTGATTTAAATAGCGTGCTAATTTTTTCGTATGTCTGAGAAATTGCACCCTCATTCTGATAAACGGCGATAGTAAATGATATTTTCATTTTTCCTCACCCCTTTCACACATAAGAAAAATACTAGAGCACAAACCGGGGTACTGTTGGCCAAGCTTATAACAGCCTTCTAGATATTCGTTGGAGATGATATCTGTCTGTAGCAGGCGATCCCACTGATAGTTGGCCAGCGCCTTAAAGAAAATACCGGATCGATGTACCACTTTCAAACCCGCAGCAACGGCATCGCGCTCCAAAGTGTCCAAGGTGTACGTGCAGCGATGACCGTGTTCTGCTTCCGCCGGAGTGACTGCAGCGTTATGGGATATTAATCCCATCTTCACGGCGATCTGGCGCGATGGTGCATTGGCGTTCGGGCAAACCAGATAGAAGCGGCCGCCCTCCGCTAACCACTCGTCGTTGATGCGTTTCAACACTAAGACAGGATCGTCCAGGTGTTCCAACACATGAGTTAAGACGATGTTATCGTAGCGCTTAGGAAGGGTTGCTTTCTCAAAAAGTGCGTTGACGTATTGCACCTTGTCACCGTGTTTTTTTCGGGCTTCGCCCAGCGCATCCGCCGAGGCTTCAACGCAGGTCACGTCATCAAATATCTGTAAAAACCGCTGCGTGAAATCGCCCTTGAAACTACCTAACTCCAACAAGCTACCCTTTTTAAGAAAGGGCTCAAACGATTTGATCATGTAGTGGTGCATGACACCGAAGTCAAAATCGTAGGAGTATTGGTGGTCAGCGGTATCGCTGATTTCTTGGTTGTAATTGCGCTTGTTTTGCATGAGTTTTTCCTTTGCTGTTTAGTCTTGGCCTGGTCTGTAAAAACGGTTTTCAGGCTTTTGATACCACTCTTGTAGATTGGTGGGCATACGGGAAAAGTAACCTACGATTTGCTGTACATCATCGTGCATGGTGGCCACCTTATCGTAGCCCAGGCTTCTGGAGTAATCGAGCTGCTGCTTCATGAACGGTTTGGTAAAAGTGATCGTGAACGCCCTGCGCTTGTTCTGCGTGGTATTTACGCCTGCGGCATGCCACATGTTGGAGTTGAAAAACAAGATGTCACCCCGCTTGCCGGTTGCCCGCGCGGACTGCGCGTAAAAGTGATTATTGTCGGGCTTGGCTTCGACGTGATGAGACCCCTCCAGCAGATAGGTGGCACCGTTTTCCAGTGTGAAGTCATCCAGCATGATGAGCATGTTGAGCATTAAGGGGAAGTCACCGGTAAAGAAACGGGTGTCGCGGTGAATGTTGGCCACATAGCTTGGCTTGGCCGTGAGATTGATCACGCCGCCATAGCTGTTCAAAATGTATTTGCCCTGGAAGAACGATTGAATGAACCATTTCATGGCGTTGCTGCAAATTTTCTCCAGCAGGTCTACATAAATCGGATCACCTGTGGCCAGCAAATGGTGCACGGTGCCATCGGTGATCTCCTGAACACCGTTGGCAACTTGCACCGTGCGGCACACGTCGTAACTACGGTCCATGGCAGCGGATAATGCATCCACATAACCCGTATCAAAAACCTGGCGAAACAGCGTGAAGCCGCGGTCTTTGAGTTCGATGGCCTGGTTTGTCAAGGAGACAGCTTTCTGAGAAACACAAGACGGGCTCCGTCGGATGCGGCGCGCTTAAAGCCACATTTTTCGTAAGCACGGATGGCTGCAGTGTTGTCAGGATGCACGCTCAAATGCACCTCTTGCAGGCCCAGCGTGTTCCGTGCGTAGTCCAATAAGTGTTGTGTGGCAAGCGTGCCAATGCCTTGGCCGTGCACGAGAGTGTCACCAATGAAAATATGAAACTCAGCATCGATGGAGTTAATGCCCGTGAGCTGCACATTGCCCACATAGATTTCTTGCGCACCCACGCAAATGGCGAAGCGCTTTTCGTCGGGTCTGCTCAGGGCTTTGCGAATCCAGTCGTACTCCATGGCTTCAGTAACGACGGTGTCGGGGCGCACGCCAGTGTAGTGCCAGACATCTGAGTTGTTGCGCCAAAGAAATGACGTGCCTGCATCGCTCTCTTGCAAGGGGCGCAAGCGGACGATTGTCTTCCCCTTGGGATTCATGCCAGCACCACTGAAAGAATGCTTTCCATCTCGGCCATACCATACCGCTGGTCGATGGGCAGGTGAACCAGTTGTGTTATGTAACGGTGTTCCACGCTTGCAGCATCCGCACCTTGGGCCTCATCGGGCCAGTAAGTGGCTGTATGTATGTTGTGCGCATGCAGCCGCCCCCTCAAATCCGTATCGTTGCACAGCATCGGGTAGCTCAGCGCGACCCGCTCTTTATCGTTGCAGATAGGCAAGGCGTTGAAGCCGCCCAATGCAGCATGCAAAAACTGAAAGTTTTGTTGTCGCTGTTTCGCTGCCGCCGCATAGTCAACAGAGTCCAGAATTCGCGCGCTCAATGCAGACATGGCGCGCATAGGCAATTCGCCTATCAGCGCTTCATTGGTTTGGTAGCTGACATAGCCTGCCTGGGCCGATACGTCGTGACGTGTCAGCAGGTGCGCAGCGCGCCTGCTGGAGTAGTCACTCTCCAGCTCAAGCGATGAAGGGCCGTAGGCGTAACCACCATCTGGCACGCCAAAAAATTTGCGTGGCGAGTAAAAGTACTCCATGTCCCTACTATGCGGGCTGAAAAAGGACTGTGCGTTGTCGACGATGATGCGACACCCCAAAGCGGCAAGGCCGCGAGTGTAGTGGTCCTTCAGACCAAAGTAATTAGTGTACAAAAAGGCCTCGTCAGCCGCCACTGCGCTGAAGTCAAACAGCGGCTCCATAGCTTCGTCAATGCGGTATTGCGATATGCCAATGCCCATAGAGCCAACTACGTCTCTGATGGCAGCACAAGTGAAGTGCGGAATGTAAATTCTGCGTGGGCGTTTGGATGCGAGCAGGTAGCGCAGCGCGTTGCGTCCCGAGTTCAGAGCTACTGCACCTGCATGCCATGCCCGGCCACGCGGCAATTCCAGGGCAAAGTAGCCGCCAATCGCTGGTGAAGTGCACTCAGGCATATTGCGTGCCATCTATTAATTCATAGGCTGAGAGATACCCACGTACAGTTTCTACCGGGTTGAACATCAGCACATCGACGATAGACAGCCAAGGCACAAAAGGTGCACCGAACTGCTTATACGCCAGAGGCTGGGATCGAAGAAAGCGCAGGTTTAGCCCGGCGCCGGCAAAATCGTGCGCCGAATAAAGTTCGGCGCCACCAATACTGTTGATATAGGTCGTTCCTTGCTTTGTGAGACACAAATCCAGAACACGATCTTGCCCTTTGAGTGTGTGGTCTGCGTCCAGAGCAGACGATACATTGATCTCAGTGCTGATATCCAAGTGCCGACACAAGGTGTGCAATGAGTGCAGCAGCACGTCAAATAAATTGCGATTTTCACCAGGGAGCACTTGTTCGACCAGCGCGTAAGTGCTCGCAAAGAAAGGGGCCTTAACGTAGTTGCCGCGTAATTGGCTTAAAAACGTGTCAATCTCAAAATCTGCCGATACGCTGCGCTGGTCAATATTTAGAAAATCAGAGTCCTTGACTAGGGGCAGACTAAAAGTAGCGCCCGTGCCGTTTTGCAGCCAGCGGTTGCGGTTGATCCAGCCCTTTTTGGTGTACTTGATGTTGTCGTACACGATGAACTGATCAACTGAAGCTATCAGTTGAAAATAACCGATATAGGGCAAAAAATAAGGCTGCATGATGCCAAGCCTCATCATTAAAATCCTTGAGCCGCAATGAACCGACAAATCTCTTCGACCACCTCATTCGCTAAATCCGGATAGATCGGCAGGCAAAGCACTTGCTGCGTTAAGCTTGTTGCTATTGGTAGATTCTCTTTTTTGGACGAATTCAAGCCGCGGTACATCGAAAATTCTGATATCAAGGGGTAAAAATAGCGACGGGGATGGATTCCTCCGTCTTTCAGCTTGTTGAAAAGTTCATCACGGCTGATTGGGTAATTGACATCGATCACGATCGGAAAATAAGAATAGTTTCCAACTTTCGCATGCGCGTTGTTCAGGCAGCGGATCCCCTTCACGCCATCCAATCGCTTACGGTAGACCCCATCAATTTCTTTTCGACGCGCCAGAACTTGGTCCACATATTTCAATTGCAACACTCCCAACGCCGCATTGAATTCGCTCATCTTGCCGTTGATGCCTGGCGCCACCACAGTCACATCATCGACAAAGCCAAAGTTTTTCAGGTGATCAATGCGCTGCTTGGTCTTGGCATCGGGGCAAATGATGGCCCCACCCTCAAAGGTGTTGAAGACCTTGGTGGCGTGAAAGCTCAGCACGGACAAATCGCCGTGCCGAAGGATGCTGCCACCGGCATCTTGCACGCCAAAGGCGTGGGCCGCGTCGTAAATTACTCTGAGGTTGTAGTTGTCGGCGATTTTTTGGATAGCCTCCACATCACAGGGGTGACCATAGCAGTGCACGGGCATTATGGCTGTGGTTTGGGGCGTAATAGCCGCCTCTAGCTTCGCAGGGTCCAGATTAAAAGTATTCGGATCAATGTCCACAAACACAGGTTTGATACCGTTCCACAACAAAGAGTGTGAGGTCGCCACGAAAGAGTAAGGTGTTGTAATGACTTCCCCGGTGACCCGCAATGCCAGCAAGGCCGTCACCAAAGCAATCGTGCCATTAGTAAACAGGGCAATGTGTTTAACGCCCAGATGGTCGCTCAGCGCCTGCTCTAATTCCTGGTGGAAGGGGCCACCATTGGTCAAAACTTTGTTAGCCCATATCTTTTCTAGATACGGTATGAATTCTTCCAAAGGCGGCAAGAATGGCTGAGTTACATACGTAATATTTTTCATATTGGGGAAACCGCTTCAGCTAATTTCAGTTACTTTAATTTCTTATAAAGCACACGACTCTTCCTATCGGGATAAATCGTCGCCAAGACCCACAATGACGGCAACTCATTTAAATTTAACCATGACACGCGCCGAATACATTCCTTATTTTTTTTCGGAGAAATTAGAGAAACTGTAGTTACATTTTCATCCATATACAATGGGGCAAAGACAATGGCCTTCTCTTGATTGAATTTTTTTTCCAATGGTTTATATATATATCCAGGAAATACATATGATCTATTTTCACCGCTCAATGAAATTGCAATAGACTCTATACCCGAGCTGCAATTAGCCCCCCCGACATCGATTCTGAGAACTTGGCCATTAACCGCAGAATGATTTGAGTCAGGCCTGCCAAGCATTTCTTTATATTTAATATTTTTTGGTATTCTAATTTTCAAAATTACGCTATCCTCAAGAAATTCTTCCGGCGCTAACACAGCCTCTTCTCCAGATGCTTGGCTGTAAATCTCAAATAATCTTTGAACATTTTTTTCTTGCTCATACCGAGCGTATGCCAAAATAAAATACAAAAATCCACATATACCTAGAAAGATTAAACTAGCTCGAACCCATTCAGTCATCGACGACACTTTGACAAACCAGTCTCTTAATGACAGATTCTTTTTTCTTTCTGTCATAACAAGCCCAGCCAGCTTCCACCCCAAGATACTAACTGGCAGCCACGTCAGGAAAGCCAGATGGAAATAGTGACGAAGATTAAACTGAATTGCAGGGTAGCTGCCGATATATGCTAAAGCAAAAAGAGCAAATAACCCTAGCCGTATACTCCTTGATAATAGAATTATTATAAACAACCCAAAAAACAAAACCCATACACCGCTTAAAGCAGAACCACGACTCCCTAAGCCTGCTACAAATACCTGCTTAGCTGCTGATAAACTACGGGTAATGAAATCACCAGGAAATGTCATTAATATGTCAAAGTATAGGGCTCTTCCGGCCTGATCATACAGCGGGGTACAATATCCAACGTTTGGCATATCCATTGTACGTTGGGCGTAGGATGTAACCATTCTCCAAGCTTGCCCATCGTCAAAATGAGTAAGCCATGAATAGTGGGCTGGCATTACGAGTAGCTTACTAACTGGCTCACTAATCCCAAGCAATCCAAAGTGCCATGTACAACCTGCCGCATTGGTGTCCGCACCGTATGCAGACAATGCCGGACTGGCTGCTATATAAAAGCTCACTAGGAGTATTAACGTAGCAATTGAACTATCCATCAACCCATTTACCAACGGAACCGGGCGGAAAAAATAAATAGTCGCTATCAGCGGCGGCAGGATAATCAACACATCTGGGCGAAAGCCATATCCGACTCCTAGCCATAGCCCTGTAATAAAAATAGCAAAGTAAAGTCTTAGCTGAGATGGTGCCCGAACCGCCAACCACATTGCAACAAATATAGCGGCAAGTATAAAAGGCGCCTTACTTAAATCTCTGAACCAAAACAGAAAATCAAAGCCTGGTGCTATTGATAAAATTGATAGCGGCGCAGCTATGAAGGTGGGAACAAACAAGCGAAATATGGCGAATATTATTACAGCCGAAATTGCCAGTACTGCTGCCGAAAAACCGTCGAGTACTTGCCATGAGATACCTGTTACTTTCCAAATTAGACCGGTTGCAGCTAAAACGTGATACCACCCGCGAGTATTCGGCTTAGAATTAAGACTTACAGCCGGAGATACTGATTCGCAAGTTATCGACTGTATTTCAGTCTTAAGAAAAAGCCGCATGTCATCTGATATCGGTCCTTGCGTATCAACCCCAAATGGTTGACCACATGCCATGCGAATCGCCGGCTCGTAATAGGCCTGATAAAAGTTTGGAACTGCCCCCTTTTCACGCTTTTCTGAACACCATATTAACGCAATTGAAAATACCAACAAAGCGATAAGGCCTGATATCAGGATTTCGCTCCCGATTTTTCGGTTTAAAATTGGTGAGTACATTTTTTAGAGTTTATCTTTTTGTTTTCTTTTATGGAAGAAATAAAACTGTGCTGCTTTTCTATATTTTCCAGTTGAAGACTTATTTAATTTCTTTTAATTAAATCTAAATGGATGCACTAATTAAGCAAATATTCAATCTTATTCATATGATTTAGATTTGAATTTAAAATATTTAACACCTTGTATTATCAATATTTTTTTTATGTGTAGGAGCACTCTAAGCCTCACCAACCATCCTTATATCTACGGGTCTTCACTGTCGAATATGACGCTCAATTTCAATAGCTAAGCGAGTTGTTTTCAGTTGATCCTCTAGGCTAATTGGCCATACCGCCCCGCTTAGAAGGGCTTGGGATACCATCTCGAGTTCCTCCATCTGTCCTTTCAAGATCGACGTTGATGACCAACCCTTATGCTTACCCCCATGCACTGTTACTGATTTGTAGTCATCCATCGAAAGAACCTTTCCGTCCGCAAACACCTCCATCCTCTCCTTGGGATATGACTTGTCGCCGAGCGCTGTATAGGTGAGGGTGCAAACTGAACCGTCCGCATACTTGAGCGTGGCAACGAAATTATCATTGCGCGCCCATTGGCTCGAACTGGGGGTGATCGAATAAACGTTGAAAGCTTCAACTTCTGACGTCCCAGTCAGAAAATTGAACAAGTCATAGATGTGGCAGGCCTCGCCGATGTTGCGCCCCCCACCCTCTGGACCGTGCACCCAGTGGTCTAAAGAGACATATCCAGCATTCATTCTGTAATTTGCGATGATCGGAGTTGTCCGATTTGCAAGGATATTGCTAATGTATTGAATTGCGGGTGAAAATCGTCGGTTGAAACCAACCATCAATAATGGTCCACTGAGGTTGCCTGCGAAGAACTGCTCAATTTCTTCGATTTCTTCAACTTTGAGGGCCAACGGCTTCTCTACAAATACGTGCTTCCCCGCACGCAATGCCTCAAGTACCATGGAGCCATGCAGGTCATGTCGAGTCGTCACCATGACCAGATCGACCTCGTCATCCTTAAGGATATCTTGGTATTCGGTCGTGCAATAGGCCGCCTCATACTGGGTGGCAACGGCACGAGCGTTGGCACCAGTGCGGCTCATTACCGCTTGCAGTACAAAACGGTCCCTAAGTTTGACCATATTTGGAAGGTGCATGCCTTGGGCGAAGCTGGAGGCCCCTGCCAAAGCAACGCGGATCTTGCTGGAACACGTTGCGACCATGCGCAATGGGACGCGAGTGATTCGAGCCTCATTCCGCTCAGGGTACTCGAGCAGCACGAGCAGCGGCTTGTCACCTCCGCCCTTCAAGGCCTCGTAAGCATCCTTGGCCTGCGCTATGGGATAGGGAGGTTGGTACAAATTAGCCAGCGAAACTTTCCCGCTTTCCAGCAGATTCAGATAGGCCTCCATATTGCGGTTTTCTGTCCACCGCACGAAGGGAAGTGGATAGTCTTGACCGCCTTCTTCGTAGTCCGGGTCGTAACGCCCAGGGCCATAGGAGCTGGAAATAAGAAAATCTAGTTCTTTCTTATAGAAATCTGCCCGCTGTAAATCCAGTCCGACATCGCCAACCAAAACAACCCGCCCTTTTTTCCGGCATGTCTGCATTGCGTCGCTGATGATCTGGTTGCTCTCGGAAGCGGCCGTGATGATGACGGCATCCGCCCCAAATCCGTCGGTCAATTTGTGGACGCGTTCGATGTAGTTTTCTTGTGATGGATCAATCCCGACGCCCATCCCATTCTCCACCGCCAATCGGATACGGTTAGGGTCGAGGTCGACACCAATCACCTTGCAGCCATTAGCCTGCAAAAACTGACAGGTGAGTTGACCCAATATGCCCAAGCCAACAACAACAAATATTTCGCCCAAGGTTGGCTGCGCCCGACGGACACCCTGCATGGCAATTGCGCCCAGGGTGACGGTAGAGGCCATGTCAGTGGTCAGATTGCCTGGCAACTTGACCGCCAAATTAACAGGGACATCAATTAGTTCCGCGTGGTTGGCGATACCCGCACCGGCGCAGGCCACCTTGTCCCCAGGCGAAAAACCATCGACGTCATCACCAACCTCGATCACGACCCCTGACGCAGAATAACCAGTAGGACTGCCTGCGGACAACTTTCCCAATACACGGTCCATGGTACGTTTGACGCCTTGATCCCGCATCATGTCAAAAACACGTTTGACATTTTCTGGCTGCTTCAGCGCTCTTTTATACAGCGGCAAGCCAGACAACTTGACCCCAGACATTTCAGTGCCGACGCTGATGCAGGAATGCATCACACGAACCAGAATGTTTTTGCGACCGACTCGTGGCGCCGGGACATCCTGGACGATGACTGAACCGCCTTGAACCAAAATCTGTTTCATTTCCACATCCCGCGGGTATCAATCACAATTTTCTCCTTTAAGTCACTGAGTGCCATTTCCCTGAATTGGCTGTGGTCGACCAATCCAACCAAAATGTCAGCCTCCTGCAAGGCGGTTTCAACATCCACCAACTGAACATTGGCGAACGCCGACAACACATCTGGAAGCGCTTCAATAAAAGGTTCAACCACCATAATCTCGCCCAATTTTTCCGCGGCTATTTCGCGGACAATTCCTAATGATGGGCTTTCACGTAGATCGTCTATGTTGGCCTTGAATGCCAACCCAAAGCAGGCGATCTTGGGAGATTTGAACTTCTGTACGGCGGTCTTGATTTTCTTCAGCACAAAAAATGGTTTCGAATTGTTCACCTTACGCGCTGCGCGAATAAGTGTTGCCTCTTCAGGTGCCGCGCTCACGATGAACCATGGATCCACTGCGATACAGTGGCCGCCCACCCCTGGACCAGGCTGGAGAATGTTGACGCGCGGGTGTCGATTGGCCAGCTTGATAAGCTCCCACACATTAATTCCAAGCTTGTCGCAAATCATGGACAGCTCGTTAGCAAAGGCAATATTCACATCCCGAAAGGAATTTTCCGTGAGCTTTGACATTTCAGCGGTTCGCGCGTCTGTCACGAAACATTCTCCTTGGACAAAAATTTTGTAGAGCTCAACAGCGCAGTCAGAGCACTTCCTGGTCATCCCGCCGATTACTCGGGCATTTTCAAGTAACTCTTTTACAACATGGCCAGGCAGTACTCGCTCAGGGCAGTAGGCCACGCGAATGTCTGACGCCTCACCATGCGTTTGCGGAAAGGTCAAGTCTGGTCGGGCGGCAGCCAGCCAGCCAGCCATTTGCTCGGTGGTACCAACTGGTGAGGTGGATTCCAGAATAACCAAATCGCCCTTCTTCAGCACCGGGGCAATGGACTTGCTGGAAGATTCAATGTAGCTCAGGTCTGGCTCGTGATCGCCGTTGCGGTCGCTTCGAAACGGCGTGGGCACGGCAATCAAAAATGCATCGGCGGGCTCTGGCTGCGTGGTAGCACGCAGGTAGCCCCCCACCACGGCAGCACGCACAACTATGTCCAGATCTGGCTCCACGATGTGGATTTGACCTCGATTAATGGTGTCCACGGCCTCCTGGTTAACGTCCACGCCAATTACTTTTTTCTTCCGGCTGGCAAAGACAGCGGCGGTAGGTAGACCGATGTAGCCCAAGCCAATGATGGAGATGGTTTTAAAACTCATTTTTCAGACTCTCGATATTACCTATGGATGTTTTTTCGGCTAATTTCGCGTGGCAACTGTGCCAGCGCGTTCGCAATGCGTTGGCATGCTTGGCCGTCCCCATAGGGATTGTGGGAAAAGCTCATACGTTGGTAGACTGTGGCATCGGTCAGCAGTTCGCCTAGGTGCCGGGTAATAGCAGCAACCTCGGTGCCTACCAACTTGACTGTACCAGCCAGAACCGCCTCAGGGCGCTCGGTTGTATCGCGCATCACCAGAACCGGCTTCCCTAGAGAAGGAGCCTCTTCCTGTATGCCACCAGAATCTGTGAGGATGACGTAAGCTCTGGTCATGAGGTAGACAAAAGGCAGATAGTCTAGGGGCTCGATGAGGTAAATGTTGGCAATGCCCGCCAGAAGCCGGTTGACCGGTTCGCGTACATTGGGGTTCAAATGAACCGGATAGACGATGTCCACATCAGGAAAGGCCCTAGCGGTGTCTGATAAGGCTTGGCAGATGTGCTCAAAACCTTTGCCGAAGCTTTCGCGCCTGTGGCCAGTGACAAGCACGAGACGCCGACCCGGTTGCAGGAACGCGAATTCCTGTGCGAAGCGCTGCTGTAAGGGCTCTTCATACTTTAGCTTATTCACCACCACAAGCAGTGCATCAATGACGGTGTTGCCAGTAACAATTATGCTACTCGCTGGCACACCCTCCCGCTTTAGGTTTTCACTCGAAGTTTCGGTTGGCGCAAAATTTAACGCAGATAGTGCACTCGTCAGCTTGCGGTTGGCCTCTTCAGGCCAAGGGGAATAGAGGTTGCCAGTGCGAAGGCCTGCCTCGACATGCGCAACCGGGATTTTCTGGTAGTACGCGGCCAAACTAGTGGCAAACGTAGTGGCCGTGTCGCCATGAACCAAAACCACATCAGGCTTAAACTTAGAAAATACACCTTTCATCCCCTGCAGGACGGTGGTTGTAACGCCTGTTAGGTCCTGTCCAAGTTTCATTATGTTGAGATCAAACTCGGGCTGAATGGCAAAGAGTTCCAAAACTTGATCCAGCATCTCGCGGTGCTGGCCAGTGACGCAGACTTTGGACTCAAACCGCGAGTCGGAGGCTAACGCTAGGACCAGCGGCGCCATCTTGATGGCTTCGGGACGCGTGCCAAAAACACTTAACACTTTTAACTTCATTTGATCCATCTTAGTTTTTCACTGCAGATAACTTAGACAAGCCCGCTAAAACCCATTATCGAGACTACCAGAACGCACGACAAGCAATTGGCCGACCTCAACATCCCTGCCGTTAATATCGTCATACCGCGCATTATACTCATCCAACTTACGCGCAATGAATGCGGCGGTGAGCCTAGACTTCTCGGAAACGCCTGCTGGTGCAAGCAGGGAGCTATATCCAAACGTGTTCTTGCTGGCCCCATGCCAACCCCAAGCGCCACCGCGAATTTGCGCTGGGTAATATCAGGATTTTTCTGCAGCGGCCTCAGGACCTGCGGCCTTGAACTTATTTCTCGGGGATGAATTAGCAATGGTTATCTCGTACCCTGGAATTCAAGCGTGGGTCGTAGGTTTGGGTCGGCTACCGCCGCACCCTACTAGGATAGCAGGGCACATATTTTAGCTTCCCTTCCCCTGGACTAACTTATTAAAACAATCCAAAAGATTCGATATAGACACTAACTTTATCACGAAAACGGCTGCTCTTAAATACTGGTGGCCCGGGGCGGAATCGAACCACCGACACAAGGATTTTCAATCCTCTGCTCTACCGACTGAGCTACCAGGCCATCAACCGTTGGGCGCAACATTCGCTGCAACCCGCAGTCATTATAGGGGCTGGATTTTACATCAAAATTAGATTTTCGCCAAAAAAATCCTTAAGTGACAAACATTAGTTTTTAAGCCCATGCTCGCTGACCTCAATCCTAGGCAAACAATAAGCCAGAAGGATTGCAAGGCACAGCATATAAAATGACATCGTCATTTTCAAATTAAACACCTGAATCGTAAGGCCAGAAAAAAATATGGGAACAATTAATCCATAAATCCCCGCAGAAAGTCCCAGGTCTGCCGTCGACCACGCCCTGAGTTTACAGCTAACCAAATAAAGTGGGTATAGGAATAAGCCCCACAAAGCAAATCCACCTAAAAATAGACCCTTACGAACCAATTGCGCAGACGCCTCAGAATGAGAGCCTGCAAGAGCTTTAATCCCATATATCCCTTCATTTATTGATGGGATTCTCGATTGTAAATATTCGTACGTAGGCATGACACCATCGGCAACGCCAAAAAAAAGATTGTCTTTTATAAGTTCAAAATCGATTAACAGCAATACCATCCGTTGACCGGTAGACGATTGCTGCCCTCCGCCTTCTTCCAAGAAGGCAACCAGCCCTTCTAAAGCCTCTGATGATCTACCGTTAACAACATCAGAAAAAGTAAAAATTGCAAAAACACCGAGCGCTAGCGCCAGCGAAACTAGAATCTGTTTCATTAACGAGGCTCTGAACACATACAAAAGATAGACTTCGGCCAAAACAATTCCGGCAACCCAAGCGCTACGCGACTGAGATTCAATCACGATATATATCGTTAATATGGAAATCAGCAACGTTACGAAATAGCTAATTTTTTTAGGGATCTTTGAATAATCTCCAAACAAATAAAGCCCTAGCAAAACAACCACATAGCACGGCAGCGTAATAGGGTCTACAAAATACGTGGCGGCCCGACCACTCCAATAGTATTCAGGGAAAACCTGCAAGTACATGAACACCAGCACGATGCCAACAGCAGAACCAATGCTCAATGCAGAAAGCAAATTTGTACAGTCTTTTTTTGAAAGATAGACAAATACACCCGCCGCCAAGATCGCCCTAGATGGGCCATCGAGGCTCGAGCCTATAAAACTTCCCCGCCCAATTTGGGCAAGTAATTCAGTAAGAAAAGGGGATAATAAACATAAAATTAGCACCCAAAATTGAGATCCTCGAGCAGCAAAGTAATGTCTGGGGGTTTTGATAATCGACCAACTACAAATCAAAAACATTAAGAACAAGCTGGTGGTGGCCGTACCTTTAAGGGTCAGAAAAAAAGCAGCGGTAAAAAAGACTAAGACAGCGAGCCAATTCATCGGATCGGCACGAAGTTCAGCCAGATGTATTAACAACTTAGTCATCGACCTTTCCTTTTGATCTAAAAATATAAAAAAGGGGGCAGAATATCGCTGCCCCCGATTGCTCAAGATCCATTAGCTCCCTTAGTGGCTAGATCCGGCCCCAGCACCGCGAGGCACACGTATATCCTCAACCAGAGCTTGAATGTGCGCCGGGGGAGGAGCAGTGACTTTAGATACAAGCCAAGCGGAACCAAAATTAAGCAACGCCCCAACCGCACCGAAAGCTTCTGGCTGAATACCAAACAACCAATTTTCTGGCGTATTTGCCAAGTTATTTGTTCCAGGAACGAAGAACCAGCCTTTAAATACAAAGATATACGTTAATGTACTCAGAAGGCCGATCACCATCCCAACAATGGCTCCTTGACTATTCATACGTTTATAAAAAATGCCCATCATTAACGCTGGGAATATAGATGCAGCTGCTAAACCAAATGCTAAAGCGACAACTTGGGCGGCAAATCCAGGGGGATTTAGCCCCAGATAACCTGCCACCCCTATTGCAACAGCCATGGAGATTCTAGCAGCCCTCAATTCAGTCTTTTCAGAAATATTGGGCGCAAATACTCCCTTCATTAGGTCGTGAGACACTGCAGAAGAAATTGCTAGGAGCAAGCCGGCAGCTGTTGACAATGCAGCCGCGAGACCACCTGCAACGACCAACGCTACTACCCAATTCGGTAAATTAGCGATTTCTGGGTTTGCAAGCACCATGATATCTCTATCAACTTTTACCAATTCATTCCCATTCCAACCATACTCCTTTGCCGTTTCTGCAAAGTCAGCATTTTTATCGTTGTAATACTGAATGCGACCATCGCCATTTTTATCTTCAAACTGAAGTAGGCCTGTGGTCTCCCATTTTTTAAACCATTCTGGTCGCTCCTCGTAAACCAAATTACTTTCCGGCTGACCAGTTTCTCCAGGTTGAATCGTATTAATCAAATTAAAAAATGACATTGCGCCAACAGCTGGAGCTGTCGTGTAGAGAATCGCTATAAATACCAAAGCCCAACCCGCAGAAGAACGGGCATCTTTAACCTTGGGCACCGTGAAAAACCGGACGATCACATGTGGTAATCCCGCAGTTCCGATCATTAACGATAGCGTAAGCGCAATCATATTAAGAGTCGTTCCTTGCTGCAGAGTGTATTCTGCAAATCCAATTTCAGCTAATACTTGGTCAAGTTTCGCAAGTAAAGGGGTCCCGTCAGCCACTGAACTTCCAAGCCCTAGTTGAGGAAATGGATTATCCGTAATCTGCAGTGAAATAAAGACAGCAGGCACAGTATAAGCAAAGATCAAGACGACATATTGAGCAATTTGCGTATAGGTGATCCCCTTCATGCCACCGAGAACAGCATAGAAGAAAACGATCAACATCCCCACTAAAAGACCGGTATCGTAGCCGACATCCAAGAACCTTGAAAAAGCGACACCGACGCCCTTCATCTGACCAATAACGTAAGTTATTGACGCGACGATCAGACAAATAACAGCAATGATACGAGCAGTTCGTGAGTAAAATCGATCACCGATAAATTCAGGAACAGTAAATTTTCCGAACTTTCTTAAATAAGGTGCTAGCAATAAAGCTAGAAGGACATACCCTCCAGTCCATCCCATTAGATAAGCAGACGCGTCGTAACCCTTGAACGCTATCAAGCCTGCCAATGAGATAAATGAAGCTGCCGACATCCAATCAGCAGCGGTTGCCATTCCATTTAAAATAGGATTAACGCCCTTGCCCGCCACATAAAATTCACTAGTGCTGCCTGCTCGGGCCGCAACTGCAATCCCAATATAAAGAGCAAAGGTAAGCCCAACAATAATATAAGT
Organism: Burkholderiales bacterium; assembly: GCA_028379895.1. GTDB lineage: Bacteria > Pseudomonadota > Gammaproteobacteria > Burkholderiales > Eutrophovitaceae > Eutrophovita. The sequence goes on along the minus strand of JAOEKQ010000002.1, from coordinate 116,799 downwards.
AATCGTCGTAAGATCCATTTTATCGCCCCTTATTGCTCGTCCACATCAAATTCACGATCTAAGCGATTCATGCGTTTGACATAGTAAAAAATTAAAATGAGGAAGACGTAAATTGACCCCTGCTGGGCGAACCAAAACCCTAGCTGATATCCACCAATCGAAATCGAATTGAGTTGGTCAACAAGAATAATTCCGAATAAATAAGAACAAACAAACCATACGACCAGGCATTTTAATAAAATGCTTACATTTGCTCGCCAATAATCCTGAGCACTTTTCATTTCTCCCCCACATATCTATCACAACGTTATAGTTATTTAATGTTTCTTTTTTTTATTGTGTAACGATGATAACACTACGGATGCAAACTGTTCGACTTTAATGAGAGATAAAAAAACGCCAGATGTAAAATCTGGCGTTTTCATTGAAGCAATATGTGGCAAACGACTTACATCATGCCGCCCATACCACCCATACCACCCATGCCACCCATATCTGGCATACCACCACCTGCTGAGCCTTCTTCTTTAGCCGTTTCAGCTACCATTGCATCCGTGGTGAGGATCAATGCGGCAACAGATGCAGCATTCTGCAGAGCAGAGCGAGTAACTTTCGTTGGATCCAGTACGCCCATCTCGACTAGGTCACCGTATTCACCCGTGGCGGCGTTATAGCCGGTATTAGTCTTTGATTCAGCAACTTTGTTTAGCACAACAGAGGCCTCGTCACCGGCGTTTTGCGCAATAGTTCTGAGTGGCTCTTCCAAAGCACGGCCAACGATACGAATACCTGCATCTTGGTCGGAGTTATCCCCAGTTAACTCGTCAATCGCGGAGCGAGCCCGAACGAGTGCTGTACCGCCGCCAGCTACAATTCCTTCTTCAACTGCAGCGCGAGTAGCATGTAGAGCATCTTCAACCCTAGCTTTTTTCTCTTTCATTTCGACTTCGGTCGCCGCCCCAACCTTAACAAGCGCAACACCCCCGGCAAGTTTAGCGACACGTTCTTGAAGCTTTTCACGATCATAGTCACTTGTGGACTCTTCAATCTGACTTCGAATCGCTTTGACACGACCCTCAATGTCGGCTTGCTGACCAGCTCCGTCGATAATCGTGGTCTCTTCTTTACCGATTTCGATTTTCTTAGCCTCGCCCAAGTCATCCAACGTAGCTTTATCTAAGCTTAATCCGACCTCTTCCGCAATAACGGCGCCACCAGTAAGAATCGCAATATCTTCAAGCATAGCCTTACGACGATCACCAAACCCAGGCGCCTTCACAGCTGCAACTTTCAAAATTCCACGAATATTGTTTACAACAAGAGTTGCTAACGCCTCACCTTCAACATCTTCGGCAATGATGAGTAGTGGCCGTCCGGACTTAGAAACAAGCTCAAGAATTGGAAGTAAATCACGGATGTTTGAGACTTTCTTGTCATGAAGCAAGATGTATGGGTTTTCTAGGTTCACCATTTGCTTATCTGCATTATTCACAAAGTAAGGAGAAAGGTACCCTCGATCAAATTGCATACCTTCAACAACTTCGAGCTCGCTCTGCAAGCCAGATCCGTCTTCAACAGTAATTACACCCTCTTTTCCAACCTTATCCATAGCGTCAGCGATAATCTGACCAATTTCAGGATCCGAGTTAGCTGAGATGGCACCAACCTGCGCAATTTCTTTACTGGTTGTGCAAGGCTTTGAAATTTTCTTAAGCTCTGCCACAACCGCGGTTACCGCTTTATCAATGCCTCGCTTGAGGTCCATTGGGTTCATTCCTGCTGCTACAAATTTCATACCCTCTTGAACGATTGACTGCGCAAGGACGGTAGCTGTAGTGGTTCCATCACCAGCTACGTCTGAAGTCTTTGATGCAACTTCCTTGACCATTTGCGCGCCCATATTTTCAAACTTGTCTTTAAGCTCAATTTCTTTTGCAACGGAGACACCATCCTTTGTGATGGTAGGTGCGCCAAAAGAGCGCTCAAGAACGACGTTACGGCCTTTTGGGCCTAAGGTTACCTTAACTGCATCCGCTAACACGTTCACTCCAGCAACAATTTTTGCTCGTGCGGCGTCGCGAAACTTTACTTCTTTAGCTGCCATGATTTAGCTCCTTAAAACTTTAATTATTCGATGTATTTAGGACCAGTTCTTACTCAAGAACGCCCATAATGTCTTCCTCGCGCATTACGAGGAGCTCCTCACCATCAACTTTAACGGTTTGACCTGAGTACTTACCGAATATAACTTTGTCGCCAGGCTTTACATCTAGCGCCTTATTCTTTCCATCATCAAGAACTTTGCCGGTTCCAATGGCAACGACCTCACCGGTATCTGGTTTTTCAGCTGCGGAATCAGGAATGACGATACCTGACGCAGTTGTACGCTCTTCTTCGAGTCGCTTGACGATCACTCGATCGTGCAGGGGACGAATTTTCATGTGTGGTGTCTCCTAATACTTAAATGTTTACAATTAAAATAAATCCAGTCGCCTAAACTCAGCAACTAAAAAAAACCTTCAGTCGAGTGATATTATTAGCACTCGACATCAATGAGTGCTAATGATATGGGATTAAACTGTAGCTTTTCAAGTGGTAAACTGAAAAAACGGACACATATTACCTAAAAAATATTACAAAAGTAAGTACTCACTTTTATATTTATTTATTTTTTAAAACAAATTTAAAATTTATAACTCCTTTTTGCTCTCTAAATAATAATTTCTGATTATGGCGCGATTTTTATTGATATTGTTGTTACTCATTCCGCTGGTCTCTTTTGGAGAGGACCTCAAGCTACCCGATACGCTTCAAATCCGCCTGGACCATTTAGTCAAAAACTACCCGACAGGCTTTGCTGTTCTAATTGACGACATCACTCATAACAACACAATTTACGCGGGAAATGAAAACACACCGCTTAATCCAGCCTCCGTAATGAAGTTGATATCCACAAAAGCGGCAATCGATCTACTTGGCTTAGGGTTCCGTTGGGAAACCGATATTTTAATAACTGGTACGGCCTTAAATAAAGCGCTAATCGGAGATCTATACTTCCGAGGTAGCGGTGACCCCACACTTGACCTCCCAAGATTTCATAAGCTCCTGAAGAAAATTTACGATATGGGCATTCAATCGATCGAAGGTAACATTTATGTCGATCGATCGAGATTCTCGCTTGCACCTCATGATCCCTCACAATTTGATGAAGAGCCATTGAGACCCTACAACGTTGGAGCGGATGCACTGCCGATTAATGCAAATGTCTTCGACATCCAATTTATCCCCGACCAAGAAAAAAGGACGGTAGCTTTAATAAGTTCACCACTCAATGCCCCGATTACCAATCAGCTTAAGTTAGTGGATAGACCCTGCACGCGATGGCCTAAAAACCCCATCATCGAAAATCAGCACATTATTTTCCGTGGTTCTTATCCCGAGACGTGCGGGATCAAAGAACGTCAATATAATTTCTTATCGCACTCGTTGTACTTTAAAAATGCATTCGTGTCCCAATGGTCTGCACTCGGGGGAGCTTTAACAGGAAAAATTCTAGAAGATAAAACTCCAAAGTCAGCCCAACTTTTATTAACAACAAAATCTGAACCGCTAGCATCAGCTCTCCGTGTAAGTAACAAGTGGAGTAGTAACCTAGCCGCCAGAAATATTTTTTTAACCTTATCGGCGCAAGAGAATAAAACCGGCGACATAGCACAGTCGAGGTTGATCATCGAGAACTGGGGGAAAGGTCGGGGACTCGACACCAGAGGGCTGGTCATCGACAACGGAGCTGGACTATCACGCGATGGTCGAACTACCGCCTCATTCATCTCCGAAATTTTAAAATTAGCATGGGCGGATCCTTCTATGCCCGAATTTGTTTCATCTTTATCTGTTCCGGGGGTCGATGGCACACTCGGCAAACGTTATGGTCGTAGTCCGGTAGAAGCCAGAGCCCATCTTAAAACCGGTTACCTTGAGGGTGTTCGTTCCGTAGCTGGTTACCTGCATTTACCTGAAGGTCGTACACTTTCTATTGTGATCATAATGAATCACGAGTCACTCACTAAAACTTCAAAGACAATGGAAAACCTTGTTCAACATTTATACAAAACAAACTAGCAGAGTATCGGCCCACTATTAGAGCTAAGTCGAAGCTCCTATGCGATAATCGGCCGAACACCTTAAATTAAGTTGCCTATATGAATCATATTGATGTGGTTATCCTTGCTGCAGGAAAAGGCACTCGGATGAAATCAACACAACCTAAAGTGATGCACCAGCTCGCTGGTAAACCACTTCTGGACCACGTCATTGATACCGCAACAACTCTAAAGCCAAAGGAAATAATTGTCGTCGTAGGCCATGAAGAGGCGACTATTCGCAAACATTACGCACAAGCACCGTTCACATTTGTATCTCAAAAAACGCAACTAGGCACGGGACACGCCGTATCGCAAGCCAGCGAACACCTAACTTCATCAAAAACCCTTATTTTACTAGGCGATGTTCCGTGCATTCGGCCTGATTCGATCAAAAGCCTTACGGACTGTCCTGCAGATATAGTCGTATTAACGCAAATGCTCGAAAACCCGACAGGGTACGGCCGAATTATCAGACGCGATGATGGCAGTCCCTGCATGATCATTGAAGAAAAGGATGCTGACCAAAAAGAGAAACAAACTCGAGAAATTAATACGGGTATTTTTTGCGTTAAAACACCGCTTCTTAAAACATTTCTAGATACGTTAACAAATGACAACGCGAATGAGGAATATTATTTAACCGACATCGTTAAATACGCAGCGAATAGGCGTCTATCGATTGATACGGTTACGCCGTCGCTAGACTTCGAAGCAAAAGGTGTGAATAGCAAACAACAACTCGCTGAATTAGAAAGAGACTTCCAACTAGAATCTGCCTACCGGCTCATGAGGGCCGGCGTAACAATTCTAGATCCAAGGCGAATTGATATACGCGGAACACTCACGTGCGACGCTGATGTTTCAATTGATGTGGGGTGCATCTTTGAGGGCAACGTGACGCTAGGGAAAAATGTTTCAATAGAATCTAATGTGATAATCCGCAACTCCATCGTTAAGGATAATTCCACGATAAGAGCGTTCTCTCACGTTGATAGTGCGTCAATCGGAAGCTTTAATGATATCGGGCCTTATGCCAGAATTCGGCCTGGAACGGAATCGCATACGCGCGTTAAGGTAGGAAACTTTGTTGAGATTAAAGCCGCGACGCTCGGACCAGACGCGAAAGCTAATCACCTTTCATATATTGGTGATGCCACAATTGGCGCTTCCGTAAACGTAGGTGCGGGAACCATTACATGTAACTACGATGGCGCGAGGAAACACCAAACGGTCGTAGAGGATAACGTATTCATAGGGTCAGATACTCAACTTGTGGCACCAGTAACCGTTGGGGCCGGAAGCACTATCGCCGCTGGAAGCACGATCACCAAAGATGTTCCTCCTGGGGGGCTAGCATTGTCTCGTACCAAACAAACGTTTATCGCCGACTGGAAGCGACCAACAAAAACAACAGAGTAAAAACTTTTAGGTAAATAATCACAATGTGTGGAATCGTTGCCGCCGTCTCCGACAAAGACATAGTCCCCTTTTTAATTGGCGGACTCCTGAAACTCGAATATCGCGGCTATGACTCCGCCGGACTCGCAGTCATTAATGAAAAATTAAATCGAGTTCGAAATAGCGGCCGCGTGAGCGAACTGTCTGAAAAAGTACGATCTCTCAATGTAAAATCTAAACTTGGTATTGCTCATACACGCTGGGCTACTCACGGCGCACCCCTAGAACGCAATGCGCATCCTCATATCAGTCGAGATGGTCTGGCGCTCGTACACAACGGCATCATCGAAAACCATGAGTCTCTTAGACAAACACTGTCCGAGCAAGGCTATGAATTCACTTCGGATACGGACAGTGAGGTCATCGCACACCTCATACATAAACATTTAGAAAACTCGCCTGACCTACTCACAGCGGTGCGTCATACAGTTTCGGAATTGGTGGGCGCTTTCGCGCTGGCGGTTATTAGCGAGCAATCTAACAAGAGAATTATTCTCGCTCGACGAGGCGCTCCATTATTAGTCGGCTTAGGAGAAAACGAAGTTTATTGTGCGAGTGATGCCTCAGCACTTTTACAATGCACCAGACGCATGATTTTCATGGAAGATGGTGACATCGCAGATGTTACGGTTAATGGTCCAACTTTTTTTGATTCCCATGGTAAAACCGTAAAAAGAGAAATCTACGAGAGCGAATTATCTTCAGATCAAGTCGAGTTAGGTCGATTTGATCACTACATGCAGAAAGAAATTTTTGAGCAACCAGGTGCATTAGCAGCGACCCTAGAGATGGTAACTGGCTCCAGTGCCATCGCCCCAGAGCTCTTTGGCACGGAAGCTTCCTCAATTTTATCAACCATCGACTCAATAACTATTATCGCGTGTGGCACGAGTTACCACTCCGGCCTGACGGCAAAGTATTGGCTAGAGGAACTTGCGCAATTACCAGTCTTCGTAGAGATTGCCTCTGAATACCGCTATCGCAAACCGATTGCAAACCCCAACACACTTATCGTCGCTGTCTCCCAGTCAGGGGAGACAGCAGATACTATTGCGGCATTAGATTATGCAAAGCAGCTTGGTCAAGAGAAAACGCTCGGTATTTGTAACGTACCAGAATCTTCCATCATTAGAGGCTCAAAACTTAAATTTTTAACACGAGCGGGTCCTGAAATTGGTGTGGCATCAACTAAAGCGTTCACAACCCAACTGGCATCTTTATATTTACTTACCCTAGTAATTGCAAAGCTCAAAGGGAGACTCCAACAGAACCTGGAGCATTCGCTGTTGACTGGGCTAAGACACTTGCCTGCAGCCATCACTCTTGCACTAAAAATGGAACCGAAAATTATAAATTGGGCAAGTGTAATAGCCAGGAAACAAAATGCATTATTTTTAGGTCGAGGTATTCACTACCCCATCGCACTTGAAGGCGCATTGAAGCTTAAAGAGATTTCCTATATTCATGCGGAAGGGTATCCGGCGGGCGAATTAAAACACGGTCCTCTAGCACTTGTTGATGGTGACACGCCAGTGGTAGCAGTAGCACCTAACGATACATTACTTGAAAAACTAAAGTCCAACCTATCGGAAGTTCATGCGCGCGGAGGTGAGCTTTATGTGTTCGCTGACGCTGGCTCAAATTTGGATGAAACCGAAGGCCTACATATTATAAAAATGACTGAACACCTCGGTCACCTTAGTCCAATTCTTCATTCTATTCCACTACAGTTACTTGCGTACCATGTGGCATTAGCTAAAGGAACCGACGTCGACAAACCACGAAATTTAGCAAAGTCTGTAACGGTGGAGTAAAGCGTCAGACGCTTACAATTTTATGTTTTTAAAAAAGTAAAAGGTTTCTAATATGATTATTGTAATCGTCACTTTTAAGATATCTCTGGACATAACCGAAACAAAATTAAAAGAAAAATTTATGGAATCCTCAGAGCTGTATAAAAATACCCAGGGACTAACTCGTAAAAACTATCTCTCCGATATAAAAAATAATATTGCCGGCGGCGTTTACCATTTCGATACATTAGAGAATGCGCAAAAATGGTTTGATGACGAACGAATAGATTGGCTGACCCAAAGATATTCAAAGCCAGAAATCAACTTCTATAACAATCCAATTGTTATAGATAATATTTCAAAAGAAATTATTTCTTAAAAAAGAACATCACCCGACCGAGTATCAATATGAAAAAAATGTTCTCAACGGCGCTCCGTTTACTCTTAGCATTCCCTTTATTAGCCTGCGCTGAGTGGACTAAAATAGACGAAGGTAAGATTTTCTATACATACACAGATGTCAAATCCCTGAATGCTCAACCTGAGGGAGTATATGCTTGGGCGCTGTACGATTTCATCGACCAGCAACCGGAGGGGTACCGTTCAGCAAAAGTACTGTTTCAAATTGACTGCAAGGAAAATAGATACAAAATGCTCTCGGTCAACACCTTCGCCGAATCAATGGGGGAAGGAGAATCGGGCATGCCAAAACGCTCTGATCAATGGGATCAGGCCTCATCTAATTCATTAGGTTTTCATGTGGTGAAGTATATCTGTGCACAGTGAATTCAATGCCTAGTTAGCTCTTGCCATGCAAGAAACACTAAAAAAACCACCACAGCGCCAATAATCATATAACTAATGAGCCGAATGACAGTGACACCAATCGATGCAGTTCGGCTAAGCGGTTCATTTCGTCCTTTCAAAATCTGAACTAATAACCACCCGATTATAATACCGCCCATCGTTAATAATATTATTCTCATAATCGAATACGTTGTTTAATAGAATGTCACGGGACTAATGAGTGAGTGGGCTCGAAAGCCAATCCTCGCTCAAACACTGCGATCGAATCATGTATGTGGATACCAGAGCACATATTTTTCAAAGATGGATACTTCAATCGATTAGAGTGCCACCAATGGTGCATATCGTTTATCATGTCCGTCGAAAATCCAAAAAAGTTTGAGCTACGACCATACCCACCACCGTAGCCGCGCCAGAATGAAGTATGAAGGTCTTCAACCATATAGGTTCCGCCTTTACTCATCCTTGGGAATAAAAACTTAAAAGATTCAATTTGATGTTTGGCCTGATGGCTCCCATCATCCAAGACGACATCCACCCCCCCCCATTTCGTCAATCACATGCTCCAAAAAATTGGGGTCATCTTGGGATCCAATCCTTACCTGTCCGGATTGGCCATTCAGCTCACCACAAGCTGGGTCGCTATCGACACCAAAAATAACGGCACTACCTCCGAAATACTTACGCCACATTTGTAAGCTACCCCCCCTAAACACGCCAATTTCTAAAAATCGTACGGGAGAATTACGAAAACGAGAAAAATACTGGTCATACAATGGAATGTAATGGTGCCACTTGTGTACTGGCGACCCTTGGTTGGACGAAAATAATCTGAGTAACTCACCATCGAAGCCGTACTTTTCTTTGATGTCGTTATCAATTTCAGAATTTCTTCCGAACGCCATATTTCCAAGGTCCCTACTAGCGCCAAAACGAGAACGAACGAGACGCGCTACCGCAGACTTAAACCCCACCATCACTCTCAATTATTTTACACACATATGTGTAATTAAAAGGAATCATCACAAAGCAACAGAACATATAGTATTTAAGAACTTTTCATTAATTAATGTATCGTAAGAATATTACCACCATTAAATTAGGTAAAAATGAAAAGTCTTCACTTCTTTGCCACACTTGCGTTTGTTTGGCTTTCAAATTCTGTTATTTTGCCCTCATCGGTCGTAGCAGCGGATAGGCTCGAAAACGAACACTTAAAAGAGCTTCTCTTAAGGATCTACCAAAAGACCGGAATGAGCGTGCCAAAAGTGGGAGACCCAAACTTCCCGAATGTTGTTTTCGTTACGCAACAATTCCTTAACGGCATGGTTTGTAAAAACAGAAATTGTAACGCAGAGGCCGCGACCAAAGACGCAACAGTTTTTTTAGTCAACGGATTAGACGTGAGCACGGTTGAAGGGGAAGGCATTCTTTATCATGAACTCGTACACATTCTTCAATTTCATAACTTTGGGAGGAATCCAGACTGTAAAAGTTGGATCAAACGGGAAGTACAGGCTTACCAATTACAGGATGAATTTGTAAGTGCCAAAGGTCTCGACGTGCCCTGGCTCAGAAGCGTAACGCACTATCTAACAGAAATGTGTCCGCAGTAGAAAGCCGCTGAAGACACTAACATCTGATTGTAAGTCCGCTTATACTTAAGTTACATAATCGGCCTCCATCAAAAGACTTCATTGCATCATATTCAAGCTTTTGATTAAATATAACGTTTCGACAAGAAGACTGGGAAAGCGCCATAATACTTTTTGAGAGAGCTCCCAAAGATTCCTTTGGACCTGCTGAACTAAGAAAATGTTGGAAATATGAATATCGGAAGTCCATAAATTTAGATAAGACTCTGGGGCACTATGAATTCGGATTCAACAGCAAGTCAGATCACAAGAGTATGTTGAAAAAACTGGGGAAGACCTCCAACGAACGGCGAGATTTGAGTAAGTCTGAAAATCAATTAAAGAACTTAAAACACATTTACTCTTCGATTTCGTGCAAGGAAGTAACTGTATGAGAACCAATCATTACGCGTGCTACTAATTAAGGAGCGTCAAGCATGATCGAGGCGATCCTTTTCGATTTTGGTGGAGTCATCACCGAAAGCCCCTTCGACGCATTCAACGTATTCGAGCGTGAACGGGATCTACCCGAAAATTTTATCCGAAACCTGAATAGTGACCAACACGATAAAAACGCTTGGGCGAAACTTGAGCGTGGCGAAATATCTCCTGATGAATTTGACGAATTATTCCGGCGAGAAGCAATTAATAGGGGCTACGACGTCAGTGGTTTAGAAATTCTTAAATTAGTATATACACCTTTAAGACCCTCGATGATATCGGCCATACAAAAATATAAACATAATTATCAGGTTGCATGCTTGACGAATAATTTTCCGAAAACACCGACGCTAGCGAATTTAATAGGTACGACTCGGTTAAACGAATGGCAAAACGTATTTGACACGTTTTCACATGTCATTGAGTCCGCAAAAGTTGGATCTCGAAAACCCGAGGAGCAATTCTTCTTGACTGCATGTGATGTCATCGGCGTCAAGCCAAGCTCGGCCGTTTTTCTTGATGACATTGGAAGTAATTTAAAACCTGCGCGCAACATGGGCATGACCACCATAAAAGTAACCAGTGCGCAGCAAGCTATTAATTCATTGGAAGCCGTTCTTAATTCGAGCTAAAAAATCAGACCCAATACGCGTCATAAAGATCTAGGTTTACGAGGCGCCCACCTCATAAGCAAATCGTATATACATCTTGGCATTAGACGTAAGAAAAACCCCACTATGCTCATTTGCCATGGCAAAACATGAAAATGCTTTCTGTTGATGATGGCCTTCCTAATTGAAAGAGCTGCTCGGTCCGCATCCATGAGAAACGGCATGTAAAACGGATTTAGGTCAGTCATCGGTGTTTTAATATAACCTGGACATACGGTTAGCACGTTCACGCCGCTTGAAGATAACTCAACACGGAGACTTTCTAAATACGCAGTTGCTGCCGCTTTAGAGGCGGAATAAGCGCCAGAGCCAGGAATACCCCTAAACCCTGCAATGCTTGAAATACCCACTAAAGTCCCGGAGCCACGATTTTTCATAGCCTCAACAAAAGGTTGAAACGTATGCACCATACCCAGAACATTAGTCCGCATGATCTGTTCAAAAATAACCTGATCTTTAACCTCGCTGGTAAGCGTACCTGACGAAATCCCTGCATTTGCGATCACCACGTCGGGCACACCTACCGACTGAATAAATGCCTCCGCTGCACATCTCATGACTAAAGAATCACCAACATCGGCGGGATAGACGTAAACGTCCGCAGCAAGATCGTTCGCGAAGCGGTCTAATAAATCTTTCCGTCTTGCAATAAGGCCAAGTCTAACGTCTTCATGAGAAAACTCCCTCGCCAAAGCCATACCTATACCACTCGAGGCGCCTGTAATGAAAATCTTGTTCACTTGACGTCCATCAACATTTCTCGCTTCAAAGTCGCTTTATCAATTAAAAAATCAAGTAGAGGGGCGAGTCGACTTGCGGACTCTACCATTGATGCAGTGGTCCAATAAGTACCGTCAATAATTAACGTAGGCGTTACAGAAACAGGATAACGTTTAGCAAACTGATACGCCTCGTTTACGCGTGTATTAACCCATTTAGAATTTAATTGTCTTTTAAACTCTTCAGGATCAATACCATGTTCATTAACCCACTTTAGTTGCGCATCAAGCTCCCACAATCTCTGCTTGTCATTATGTATCGCACTGAAGACATGATAATGGAGGTACAGTAGTTTCTGCAAAGCTTCTAGAGCGTAATATAAACGTGCCAACGACTCAGATTGCTTACTATTGATGATTGGCATAAGAACCAGATCAACAGTTTCAGGAGCACCAAGGTACCACTGGTCTACGTCGGGACCAAAGTGATAACAGCCTAAACAACTGTAAGAAAAATACTCGATCAATTCTATGCGGTCGCGAGCAGGTCCAATACGAGAACCGAATTGAGCGTAATCCCTGTTTAGTATCGGGTCAGCACTTGCAGACTCGGTAACAAACAAAAATATTAATGGCAAGCAATGAAGGTAAATACTCACCAGCAGCATCAGCCAGTACTAATTAATCTTTTTCAATGAGCGTATTCAATGTCGCAATAAAACGAACCACATCTACTCCGCCACCCTCTGACCGCAATACCATTGACGGTCCGGTAATGTACTTACCTTTAACCGTGACATATGGCGTTCCAGGAAGTCGGTAAGACCTGACCAACTGAACCGCTTTTTTTACTTTTGAGTCCACACTAAAAGATTTATATAACTTCTCAAATTCATTAAATTTAATTAATTTATTATCCTCAGCCCAACTGAGAATTCTCTTCTCAGTGAGAAGGTTTATTCGTTTTTCATGGATTGCTTCGTATACTTGATAATGTACAGACTTTAATAACTGCATTTCCTCAAGTGTAAAAAATAACTTCGCTAGCGGTATCATTCGCTCATTAAAAACAGCTGGCATATAGTTAAACTGAACGCCCTCGGGGGGGCTCTCTGCCCAAGACTCAATTAAAGGCTGGAATTCATAACAGTGACCGCACGCATAACTAAAAAACTCATATACCTGTACAACATCTCCCTTATCACCTTGCGCTTGGATAACTTGATATTCTTTACCCTCAGTAATTGCTTGAGCCGACACTTGCAAACTTAAATGGGACAAAAACACCATAAATATAATTAATAAATTTTTCATAAGCTTATCCGTCTGTTTGTTTTTAATTATCGTCTTTAACCTTTATGACTGTCACGTCAAAGTTAAATTCCGCCATTTCCGCCTCAATCTTTTCTGCCTCACTTACTGTTTCGTAAGGACCAATACGAACACGATGCAACAATTTTCCTTCCGGAGTCTCAAAAAATTGTATGCGTGACTCAAAACCGTTCATAGCCAGCCTCGCTTTTAAGTTGTCAGCCTCTGTCGCATTTGATAGGGCCGCAACCTGTATGTAATACAGTATGCCGCGTCGAATAGGATTCCGCTCTCGCGTCTCTCTTGAAAGGTCTGGAGCTCTACCCTCCCCTGGTAACAGTTTATAAAAATCAAAATCGACTTCATCGTCCACCAGGTCCTGACTTAGCTGATCGTTTGAAACAACTACATCATGATTATCACCGATCCGTTGTGTTGCTTGATTCACATAAAAAGTTACTGCGATAGCAACGCTAAGCCCGATGAAAGTTCCTAGGAAAAGCCCTAGTCCCATCCTTCGCTTCGGAGCGCCTGCCCTACCTGTTTTATTTCTATGCTTCGCCATAAGTTGCAATTCTACATGCGTTCAGGAGCATTGACCCCAATTAGTCCTAAACCATTTTTGATCACTTGTTTGACCGCTCTAAGCAAAAGAAGCCGCGATTGAATTAGAAGCGCATCACCGCTTAATATTTGAGTCGAGTTGTAGTAGCTATGGAATAACCCCGCAAGATCTTTAAGGTAGAACGCTACAATGTGTGGCGATAGCTCTTGCGATGCAGACTCAATTAAAATTGGGAAGTCAGCTAATGCGCGCATCAGATCAAACTCATTGCGCTGCGTTAAGCCGCTTAAATCTATACCGGAAATATCGGTTATATTTTGCTCTGATTTAGCAAGTATACTAGCGCAACGTGCATGAGCATACTGAATATAATAAACAGGATTCTCATTGTTTTGAGCTTTAGCAAGATTCAAATCAAAGTCCAAATGTTGATCGCTTTTCCGATAGATATAAAAGAATCTAGCTGCATCTCTTCCAACCTCGTCCCTCAATTCTTTTAAGGTCACAAACTCCCCCGAGCGCGTTGACATTGCTACTTTCTCACCGTCTCGGTATAACACCGCAAACTGCACTAACGGTATTCGTAATTGACTCGAATCATCGTATACACCCAGTGCGGATAGCGCAGCACGTACTCGGGGTATATAACCATGATGGTCTGCTCCCCAGATATTTATGACTGTATTAAATCCTCTTTCAAATTTATCTACGTGGTACGCGATGTCAGATGCGAAGTAGGTATAAGCCCCGTTATCTCTCTGGACAACACGATCTTTCTCGTCACCAAATTCGGTCGACCTAAACCATGTGGCGCCATCCTCAACGTATAAGTGACCCTTTTGCTTCAGCTCGTTTACTACGGTCTCGATTTTTCCTCCGGTAAACAAGGACTGCTCCGAAAACCAGCAATCAAAATCTACTCCGAATGAGGTTAATTCCGCTTTACACGCCCCTAACTGTTGCCTTAGCACCTCATTGTGGACTACCTGATAACCTGAGCGTAAGTGTTTTTTTGCCGCACTAATTAGTTGGTCGAGTATCTGCTCTTCGTCGACAGACTGAGTTTTTTGAAAATTCAATAGGCCTGGGCCTGGGTTATAACGATCACCAGCTTGCTCCTTCAACGCTTCTGCCATAACACGCACGTAATCGCCCTGATATCCTTTTGCTGGGAACTGAATCTCATGTCCGAATAGCTCCAGATACCTTAACCATGTTGACACTGTCAAAATATCCATCTGACGACCAGCATCATTGACATAATATTCTCTGGTTACTTCATAGCCCACCGCATCGAGTAGGTTAGCGATACTTGCGCCATAGGCAGCGCCGCGCCCATGACCTACGTGAAGAGGTCCAGTTGGGTTCGCCGAAACAAACTCGACTTGGACGCGGTTACCCTGTCCGACATTACTACGGCCAAACTCAGGTCCCAACTTAATCACATTGTGAATCACTTCTTGATGACACTCATCACTTAGAAAAATATTAACGAATCCCGGACCAGCTACCTCCGATACTTTTACCAGTTTATGATCGGTTAATTTGGTAGTCACCTGCGTCGCAATTTCCCTAGGATTTTGTTTTAGTTCGCGGGCAAGCTGCATCGCGATGTTACAGGCATAGTCTCCATGATCGCTGGACTTTGGACGCTCTAAAGTAATCCTCTTTTCAGAGACAACAATTCCCATTTCGGTTAACACCGCAACAATCGCAGCTTTTAGTTGATTAATTAGGTCGTTCGTATAATCCATTAACATAGCACTCTATCAACACAAAACATCGTTATCTTTTGTCTATAAATTAAAATTTCACACGTCCAAAGGGTCAACGTCAAGCACATGCCGCACAGCACCATCTCTTAATACGTCTATATTCATACTCCAAATTCGCAAAAAACCCCTCATAGACTTTCTCGAAGCTGCCTGGATTAAAAGCTGGCCACGATAAAGACCCGCCATTTTAAAAAGTGGAGAGGGCACCGCATCATACACCTCTATCCCCGGTACCTTAATTTTGATCGCTTCCCTCTGGGCCAGTGATAAAAACTTCCATACTTGCGATTCTTTTTTGGCAGCCACCCTTAACAAGGCTTGATAACAAAAGGGAGGGAACGTCGATTCTTCACGTTCTAACAAAAGATTTTGCGCAAATTCGTCAAATGTCTGATGGATTAACGACTGATAAACGGGGTGTTGTGAAAACTCCGTTTGGAGCATGACCCGACCTTTTTTCTCGCCCCGCCCCGGTCGACCGGAGACCTGTAATAGCTGTTGATAGAGTCTCTCTGTTGCTCTGAAATCCGCGCTAAATAATGACTGATCGGTCCCTAAAACGACAACTAGCGAGAGGTTAGGGAAGTCATGTCCTTTAGCTAGCATTTGAGTACCTACGATAATGTCGACGTCAGAGTTTTCAATGATGCCTCTCATCGCCTTAAACGCGCCTTTACGCTTTGTCGTATCACTGTCGATACGTAAGATAGACGCCCCTGGAAATTGGGTTCTCAGATCGTCTTCAATGCGCTGCGTTCCCTGACCTAAATCAATTAAATCATGGTTCCCGCACTCAGCGCATTGATCCGGTACGTTACTTTGATAGCCACAATAATGACAGCGCAATTGAGCAGCGTGCTTATGTATTGTTAGACGAGCTGAGCAACGACCACACATAGCCACCCAATTGCAGGAGGAGCAAAATAAAGCTGACGCATATCCGCGTCGATTAAGGAATACTAGCGCTTGCTCGCCCCGACTCAAACACGCTTGTATCGAGTTAATTATTTCAGTTGCAATTGTTCGTCCATGGGCTCGGTCGACAGGGATCAATTCAATATTAGGGAGTGGGCCATGGGGTCGCTCATTCAACGTTAGGCGCTGGTATTTAGCCTGGACAAAATTAAAGTATGTTTCTAACGATGGGGTTGCTGACCCCAAGATGATAGGTATGTCATTTTCTCTAGCCATATAAATAGCTAAGTCTCTCGCGTTATACCGCACACCCTCAACTTGCTTATATGACATATCGTGCTCCTCATCCACGATAATTAAACCCAATTTAGGCAACGATGCGAATATTGCAAGCCGAGTACCCAACACAATAGTCGCGAAACCCGAGCGCGCTAATATCCAAGCTTGTACCCGCTCCTTATCGTTCATACTGCTGTTTAATGTAACAATTTGTTCTCTAGGAAATCGTGAGCGTAGTCGTGACTCAAACTGAGGCGTTAAATTTATTTCTGGCACCAGTACCAAGACCTGTCGATCGAGACCAAGAGTTTTTGCCATGACCTCGAAATATACCTCTGTCTTCCCGCTTCCAGTCACCCCCTGGAGTAACCAGGTCTGATGCGCATCCAGATTAGCGGAAACAGCCTCAACCGCCGCCTCCTGAGGTCCTGTTAATTTAATACCTATAGTATCTTCCTGATAGTCAGTGAACTTTGCAGTTTGAGCAGATTTGTAATTTTGGTTTCTTTGACTGGTTGCAACCCATCCCTTATCTAACCAATTGGCCAACTCCGCTCTCGCGGTTGAATAAACAAATTGCGCCTGCGATAAAGTAATATTTTTTTCATCCTGAAACAGGTTGAATAATTTTTTCTTACCAAACGCACGCGGACTAATTGAGTCAGAAATCTCCCGGCGGCCTTTATGGCTCAAACAAAACACCGTTTCGCTATATCGCTCTGAAAAATTGGCGCGACGAACCGCCAGTGGCAAACCTAAAAAAAGAATCTGCCCAAAACGAGCGCAATAATATCGGGCGACAAATTGGCAAAAAGCAAAATACGACGCAGGCAACAGGTCGAGATTAAATACTGATTCGATTGTCTTAAGTTTATGCTCATCTACTTCAGTCTCATCTGAGACGTTCTCTACAATCCCGACTATTTTCTTTCTTCGGAATGGCACGACAACTATCGCGCCTCTCGCTACATCATGCAAACCAATTCGGTAATCAAAAGGTCCGTCTAACGGAACGTCGAGTTGAACTTGAGCAAAAAGCATAACTTAAGCGTTTAAGGACATTAAGAAACGAAAAATCCGCATTGACTATACAGCACACGCGAAACGCTATTTTGGTCAGCGATGATACCTAGGGCTTTGGTCGTGAACGGCTTCAACGAGCGCAAGGACATTTTCAGGTGGAGTAAATTGGGAAACACCATGACCCAAGTTAAACACATGGCCAGAGCCCTCTCCAAATCCTGAGAGGACTTCACCAACTTCTTTTTGAATTACATCTGGATTTGTGAGCAATATCGCCGGGTCCATGTTGCCTTGTAGGCCTACACGATCCCCTACTCTGTTGCGAGCATCAGCTATATCGGTAGACCAATCTAAACCCAAAGCATCTGCTCCGGTTTCCACAAGACTTTCAAGCCACTGTCCACCACCCTTAGTAAATACGACACGCGGGATCAGCTTCCCTTCAACCTCTCTTATCAAAGAAGAACATATTTGATTTAGATTCTTTTGTGAGAACTGTTTAAAAGCTTTAGACGTTAAGCTGCCACCCCAAGTATCAAATATCATGACTGCATTGGCGCCGGCCAGTATCTGAGCATTCAAATAAGCAATTACAGACGCAGATGTGACTTCTAAAATTTTATTGAATAAATCAGGGCGTTCATATGCCATTTTTTTGACACGATGAAAATCTGTTCCGCCTTTGCCTTCAATCATGTAACACGCTAAAGTAAATGGGCTACCTGAAAAACCGATAAGTGGCAAACGGTCGCTCAACGCTATCTTAATTGACCGAACGGCATCAATCACGTACTTTAATTGTTCCTCTGGCTCAATGGCTGAAAGTAGTTGAATCTGTTTTTCTTCCCTTAAGGGGCGCTCAAACTTCGGGCCTTCTCCATCGGCAAAATAAAGCCCTAACCCCATGGCATCTGGGATAGTTAATATATCCGAAAATAAAATTGCAGCGTCAAGATTAAATCGAGCTAACGGCTGAAGCGTTACCTCTGTGGCTAGATCTGGATTTTTACAAAGACTAAGAAACGATCCTGCTTGAGTACGAGTCTTGTTGTACTCCGGAAGATAGCGTCCCGCCTGACGCATAATCCAGACAGGCGTATAAGGAGTTGGTTGTCGAAGTAGCGCCCGTAAAAAAACATCATTTTGAAGCTGAGCCACTTGGCGCCTCCTTCTAAAAACTAATTGAAATTACACGAACCCCGCACTTATCGTGGAAGTTCCGATCGGCCCATAAGCACCTCATCTATTGAACGGGCACATTGTCGGCCTTCTCGAATGGCCCAAACGACTAACGATTGACCTCGTCGCATGTCGCCAGCAACAAAGACTTTATCGTGAGAGGTTTGATAATCCTCCGTACTTGCGTCCACATTACCTCGGCCATCAAGTTTGACGCCTAATGAGGCTAACAAGCCTTCGCGAACAGGGTTAACGAACCCCATAGCGAAAAGTACCAAGTCGGCCTTCATTTCAAATTCACTGTTCGGCATTTCTCTCATTTGCATGCGTCCATCGTCGCCTTTTTGCCACTCTAATCGAGCCGCTATCAATTTCGTAACTTTGCCTCCCTCGCCTTCGAAGCGCTTTGTTGTAACCGACCAGTCACGAGAGCAACCCTCTTCATGTGAAGAGGATGTCCTTAACTTAATAGGCCAATCGGGCCAAGTAAGCGGTCGATTCTCCTGCTCTGGGGGCATGGGCATCAATTCAAATTGGGTGACTGAAGCCGCTCCTTGTCGGTTAGACGTTCCCACACAATCAGATCCTGTATCGCCGCCCCCTATAACTACAACATGCTTACCTGTAGCCATAATCTGGCTATCCAATTTGTCTCCAGCAACCACTCTATTTTGCTGAGGCAAGAATTCCATAGCATAGTGCACACCTTTCAAATCCCTTCCATCTACTGCAAGATCTCTTGGAACCTCAGAGCCTCCCGTCAATGCGATTGCGTCGAACTCTTTTAATAGCTCGTCGTGAGCAACAAATTTTTGTGATAAGTTGTTAACGCCAACAATGGGTTCACCAGGGGCCCCGACGCACACACTAGTTCTAAATTCCACGCCCTCTTGCTCCATTTGTAAAACGCGACGGTCGATATGGGTTTTTTCCATCTTAAAATCTGGAATTCCGTAACGAAGCAGGCCTCCAATTCGGTCGTTCTTTTCAAAAACAACAACGTCGTGTCCAACTCTCGCTAACTGCTGAGCGCACGCTAACCCCGCTGGACCTGAGCCAACTACAGCTACCCGCTTACCAGTTTTTTGCGCAGAGACTCGAGGTACGATCCAACCCTGATTCCAACCTTTATCAACAATGGCATGCTCAATCGATTTAATCGCCACGGCCGAATCATTTATGTTCAATGTACAAGAGGATTCACACGGTGCCGGACAGATGCGACCGGTAAATTCAGGGAAATTATTTGTAGAATGCAATGTTTGTAGCGCGGATTGCCAGTTTTGGCGGTACACCAGATCATTCCAATCGGGAATTATATTATTCACTGGACAACCGCTTTGGCAAAATGGAATCCCGCAATCCATGCAACGCGCGCCCTGGCGAGAGGCTTCATCATCTGAGTGCGTTATTACAAATTCATTGTAATTTTTAAGTCTGTTGTCGACAGGTACACTTGATTCGTTCACCCGCTCATGCTCTAAAAAACCGGTTGGTTTTCCCATCTTATGCTGCCTCCCGTTCACTTTTGTTACTTTGAGCAAGTTCAGTTAATGCACGACGATATTCGTGCGGAAACACTTTAACAAACTTACTCCTTGCCAAATTCCAGTCGGCGAGAACCTCTTCTGCGACCGAACTACCAGTACGTTTATGATGCTCTAACACTAAATGCCTCAAGAGTTCCTCGTCAAATTTACCGCAATGCAGATTTACAGGCGCCTGCTGATCCATCGGGAGCAGCTTCTCCAAACCTACCATAGAGGGATTACAACGAAGCTCGAAATTTCCTTTCGGGTCGTAAACATAGGCGATACCTCCGCTCATACCAGCTGCAAAGTTTCTACCCGTGTCACCGAGTACCACAACTGTACCGCCCGTCATATACTCGCAACAGTGATCTCCAACTCCTTCAACGACCGCAGAAGCTCCGCTATTTCTAACCGCAAACCGCTCTCCAGCGACCCCAGAGAAGTAAACTTCTCCCTCAACAGCGCCATACAAAACGGTATTACCGACCACAATATTATTCGAGGACGCACCACTAAAATCATCTGATGGATGAATGACAATACGTCCGCCAGACAGCCCCTTTCCTACATAGTCGTTTGCATCACCCCGAAGATTAAATGTAATTCCTTTTGCAAGAAAAACTCCGAAACTTTGTCCCGCAGTACCTTCGAAATCTACTGTGATAGTTTCATCCGGAAGCCCAGCATGTCCATAGCGTGTTGCCACTTGATTGGATAGCATCGCCCCTACGCTACGATTAGCATTTTTTACTTTACTTTCGATTCGCACGGGCACCTGATCTGCCAGAGCCTCTTTTGCCTGATCGATCAGCCTATTATCTAAACCTTTTTCAAGCCCATGGTCTTGATGCTCGAGGTGGCGCCTGGCAACTTCTTCTGGCATATCTGGCCGATAAAAGATCTTGGAAAAATCTAGTCCCTTAGCTTTCCAATGATTAACTCCGCCTCGAGTATCAAGCAAATCAGACCGACCGATAATTTCGTTTAGGCTACGAACACCCATACTCGCCATAATCTCCCGAATTTCCTGCGCGACGAAATGGAAATAATTAATCACATGTTCAGGCTTACCTGAGAATTTCTCTCGAAGCACAGGATCCTGAGTCGCAATACCCACCGGACACGTATTCAAATGGCATTTACGCATCATTATGCACCCCTCAACCACTAAAGGCGCCGTAGCGAATCCAAATTCATCTGCACCTAGCAACGCCCCAACAATAACATCACGACCTGTTTTCATTTGGCCATCGACTTGAACAATGATACGGCCTCGAAGCTGATTGAGGACCAGAGTTTGCTGGGTTTCAGACAAGCCTAGCTCCCAAGGCGCGCCTGCATGCTTGATGGACGACAATGGCGAAGCGCCCGTTCCCCCGTCATACCCTGCTATTACAACATGGTCTGATTTCGCTTTCGAAACGCCAGCGGCTACGGTACCAACACCAATTTCAGACACCAATTTGACGCTGATCGTGGCCTTAGGATTCGCATTTTTAAGGTCATGAATAAGTTGCGCTAAATCCTCAATGGAATAAATATCATGATGCGGTGGAGGCGAAATAAGACCAACTCCAGGTACAGAAAATCTCAACTTAGCAATATATTGGGACACCTTATGGCCTGGCAATTGACCGCCCTCACCTGGTTTAGCGCCTTGAGCTACTTTGATTTGAATTTGATCAGCATTTGCTAAGTACTCAGCGGTCACGCCAAATCGGCCGGAAGCTACTTGCTTGATTTTCGACCTGAGCGTATCGCCCTCTTCGAGGTCAACATCAGTAACAACCACAGACCCCAGCACATTTTTAGTGCTTGTTTTTTTTGTTACAGGTTGGAATCGTCCAGGGTCCTCTCCACCTTCACCCGTATTCGATTTGCCCCCGATACGATTCATCGCGATTGCAAGGGTAGTGTGTGCTTCTGTAGAGATAGACCCTAACGACATAGCCCCAGTAGCAAATCGTTTAACGATTTCTGTCCAGGGTTCTACCTCTTCAATCGAGACAGGCTCACCCAGTGGATTTATTTCGAATAACCCTCGTAACGTCATATGACGTCGGCTTTGCTGGTTAATCATCTCGGCATATTCTTTATAGGTTGAATACTCATTTGTCCGAGTAGCCCGCTGCAAAGTCGCAATTGAGTCCGGAGTCCACATATGCGCTTCGCCGCGCACTCTAAAAGCATACTCGCCACCGGCATCAAGGGAATCAATGAGGGTGGGATCTTTTTCACTGAAGGCTCGAGTGTGCTCATTAATAGATTCAATCGCAACCTCTTGAATACCTATGCCCTCGACGTTGCTTGACGTCCCCGTAAAGAAGCGGTCAATAAACTCAGTATTTAAACCTATCGCCTCAAAAATCTGAGCACCGCAGTACGACTGGTATGTTGATATGCCCATTTTCGACATAACTTTGTTTAGCCCTTTACCAATCGCCTTCACATAATTTTTGTGGGCTGCCGCCCCATCTTGTTTTAATTCGTCTGATACTGAGGATAGCGTTTCCATGGCCAACCATGGATGGATCGCCTCTGCACCATAACCCGCCAGCAAGGCGAAGTGATGGGTCTCCCTTGCCGAACCGGTACTGACAACTAGCCCGGTTTTTGTTCTCAGACCGAGTCGGACTAAATGATGATGTACACCGCTGGTGGCTAACAAGGCTGGAATTGCGACCCGCTCTGAATTGACCGTATTATCTGAGAGGATCAGTATCGTCTTACCGTTTTGTACCGCACTTTCCGCTTGATCGCATATCGCGCCTAACCGCTTTTCTAGACCCTCAGGCCCATGAGCCTGAGGGAACGTAATATCAATGATCTCGCTATCGAACGTTCCGCGGGTAGACTTAGAAATATTAACAAGCGTGTCGTATTCATCGAAATTTAAAATCGGTTGTGAAAGCTCCAAACATTTCACTACAGTCTTATAGTCAATCCCAAGCAGGTTAGGCTTTGGTCCCACGTACGAGATTAAAGACATCACAAGCTCTTCTCGTATTGGATCAACTGGCGGATTTGTAACTTGGGCAAATAATTGTTTGAAATAATTATAAAGTGACTTGTTTTTGTCTGATAGCACAGCTAACGGTGAATCGTTACCCATTGACCCGGTGCCTTCTTGGCCGGACTCACCCATTGGCATCAAAACAAACTTAATATCCTCTTGAGTAAAGCCAAAGGACTGCTGCATGTCGAGCAAGGCTTTAGTATTTCTAACCGGGCGCTGCTCAGCAGCTATCGGCAAATCAGACAGAACTATTTTAGAATCTGGTAATAACGCACCATAATCACGCTCAGCAATCAAGGTTTCTTTTATTTCCTCGTCCCCAATAATCCGTCCCTGCTTCGTATCGATCAGCAGCATCTTACCGGGCTCTAACCGCCACTTGTGAGCAACGTTTTTTTCTTCTACGGGCAACACGCCGACTTCGGAAGCCATAATGACTAAATCGTCTTTGGTCACAACGTAACGCGCGGGCCTTAATCCATTTCGATCCAGCGTCGCACCAATTTGAATTCCATCCGTGAATGCGACCGCAGCAGGACCGTCCCATGGCTCCATTGCTGGAGCATGGTACTCGAAGAAATTCTTACGATCACGGCTCATTAATGCGTTACCCGACCACGCCTCAGGGATCAACAACATCATGGCTTGCGCAGCAGAATATCCGCACAACACTAATAACTCCAGCGCGTTATCAAAACAAGCCGAATCAGACTGTATTTCGTCTATCAAGGGCCACAATTTGCTGAGATCCTCTCCAAGAACTGGCGAAGATAACGCTTGTTGTCTAGCCCTCATCCAATTAACATTTCCGCGCAAAGTATTAAATTCACCGTTATGTCCAATCATTCTGAATGGATGGGCAAGCTCCCAACTGGGAAACGTGTTCGTAGAAAAGCGTTGGTGGACAAGAGCCAAGGAAGAAGCGAAAGCTTTTTCAGATAGGTCTAAGTAATAATCACCGACCTGACTTGCGAGTAACATTCCTTTATAGACAATAGTTCTTGCGGACATCGACGATAGATAAAAACCCCCCGCTCCTATGTCAGTGAAACTGGAAACCCGATGCTCTGCCTGCTTACGAATTACGAAAAGTTTCCGCTCAAACTCTTGTACCGTCTGGCAATTTGTTCCGCGGCGTATAAACACTTGTCGAATAACGGGTTCAACGTCTCGCGCGGTCTGACTAATTCCTGAATTATCAACTGGCACGTCTCGCCATCCAAGGACCTCTTGGCCTTCGGCCGTTGTAAACTCCTCTAGGGTTTTTTGAATTTTCGATCTACTTTTTTTATCTTGGGGTAAAAAAACCATCCCAACCCCGTAGTCTCCGGGAAGAGGCAAATCAAACACTAAGTCTTTCAAATTTCGAAAAAAATCATCTGGAATTTGCACCAAAATACCAGCACCATCTCCAAGCAATGGATCGAACCCAGTTGCACCACGATGAGTCAAGTTGTCTAGAATCTGTAGTCCTTGATCCACTATACGATGACTTTTTTCGCCTTTGATGTGCGCTATAAATCCTACACCGCACGCGTCATGTTCATTTGCGGGGTTATACAGCCCTTGGGCGGCGGGTTTTACAAACTTAGTCACAATCTTGCCTCTCACTCTGAAATTAATTCAATAAAAATTTCTAGGAATTAATCGTCTCTCTATGGACGCTAAATCCAGCTGTCTACCGGATGTAGGTACGACCCACTATGGTACCGCGTTAGAACCCGTTTGATCAATATAGCCGAGATTTGTTCACACTGAATCGACTAAAAATATCTGTCGATATTCCTTCATCGCGTATCGATCTGTCATTCCAGCAATATAGTCCGATATTGCTCGGGGGGCATCAATCTTCGCTTGAACTTGATACCGAGGAGGAAGTAACCCTACGTCCTTTTTAAAGGCTTTAAACAAACTACTGACTACGCGTTTAGCTTTATCAGCCATACGCTGTACTTTAAAGTGTCTGTACAAATATTGATGCAGATACTGCTTTAGCTCCTCATGGTTTCGATGCATCCTTTCGCTAAAGCAAATCAACTCTGGTAATTTGCGAACATCATCAAGCGAGGTAGGTTTAGCCTCACGAATCAAACGTGCACTTTCTTCAGTTAAATCAATAACAAAGCTATTAACAGTCCGTCGTATCGCCTCGCTCACACGTCGTGGCTCTTCAATGTTTGGATATTCGTTAGCCACCGCCTTCAGGTGCTGCCCAAAAACTGGTAAATCACTCATATGGGTCAAATTCAACAAGCCAGACCGTAATCCATCATCAATATCGTGGTTGTTGTAAGCCAGTCCATCGGCAACGTTCGCCAACTGAGCCTCCAAAGAGGGCCGGCGGTTTTCAATAAATCGTTTACCAACCTCTCCCAACTCCCGCGCATTTTTCAATGAACAATGTTTTAAGATACCCTCTCGCGTCTCAAAACAGAGATTTAGGCCATCAAACTGAGCATATCTGAGTTCGAGATGATCAATAACACGCAAGGATTGAAGATTATGCTCAAAGCCACCAAATGCCTCCATGCTCTCATTTAGGGCATCTTGGCCGCTGTGACCAAAAGGAGTGTGTCCTAGGTCGTGGGCTAACGCGACCGCCTCAACCAAGTCAACATTTAAACCGAGGCTAAACGCCACAGATCGCGCGATCTGCGCCACTTCTAGGCTATGGGTTAGACGGGTTCTAAAGTGATCCCCTTCATGGTTAACAAAAACCTGGGTTTTATATTCTAGCCTACGAAATGCGGTTGAATGAATAATACGATCTCGATCACGTTGAAATTCAGAACGACCAACCGCTTTCTTTTCGTCATGCTGACGGCCGAGGGTAGCATCCGTCGGAACCGCGTAATCCGCAAGATAACCACTCGACATCGCTATTGTTTAACTCCTATTAGCACCTCAATCAATAATTCCTCTGAAAAATCAGGTGTGACATAAGCCGTACCAAGATTTTTTAATAACACTAATCGCAACTTTCCATCCAACACTTTCTTGTCATATCCCATCAACTCTAAATATCGATTACAACCTAAATCTGGCGCCTCAACGGGCAGTCCGACTTGAATTAAGAGTTTTTGTATCCGAACCCAATCTGATTGCTCCAACTCTCCCGCTAGAACAGATAAGCTTGCAGCCATAAGCATACCAACCGCAACGGCCTCACCATGCAACCACTTACCGTAGCCGAGGCCAGCCTCAACAGCATGACCAAAAGTATGTCCAAAATTCAATAAAGCTCTTGACCCCGACTCGGTCTCGTCATCCTCCACAATCTTCGCCTTATTCAAACAGCACCGCTCAACCGCATAAGCCAAAGCATCATACTCACGGTTTAGAAGTGCTCGCATATTATGCTCAAGCCAGATAAAAAAAGTGTAGTCCATTATCGCGCCATACTTCACAACCTCGGCCAAGCCAGCCTTAAACTCACGATCCGGGAGCGTACGCAACATATCTAAACTGATGAACACGGCTTTTGGCTGATAAAAAGCGCCAATCATATTTTTTCCAGCAGGATGGTTAATCGCAGTCTTACCTCCGACGGAGGAATCCACCTGAGCGAGTAACGTCGTAGGGATTTGAATAAACGGTATTCCACGCTGATAAGTTGCCGCCGCGAACCCAGCAACATCCCCAACCACACCTCCACCCAGAGCCACAACAGTTGTTGAACGATCAATTCGTTTAGCTATTAACTGATCGTATATGGAAATTAATGTATCTTGCGATTTAAATTGTTCTCCATCCGGAATAATTATGCTCTCGATACTTTTTCCCGAGCTTAAGAAACACTCAGCGACTGCAGAAAGATAAATCGGGCCAACGACATCGTTCGTTACAAAAACAAAACGCTGGCCTCGCAACCCAATGTCATCTAATGCATTCCTAGTTTTAAAAAGATCTTGTCCGATAATAATTGGATAAGACCGCTCTTCGAGCCCCACAATGATTTGTCTGTTATTCATAGATTTAAGCTATTGCACCCGGGCTTCAACAAGTTCGCTCTCTAATCTACCCAAAAAAACCTGTAAATTCGGATCCCCAGTTTCGATTACCAAATCTGCCAGAGCAGTATAAATAGGATCTCTGACACGAAATAAATCTTCTAATTTCGCTATAGGATCTTCAGTATCTAACAGCGGTCTATTTTTATCTGCCTGAGTGCGCCTCCATAACTGTTCAACTTGGGCTTTAAGGTATACAACGAACCCTGTAGCTCCCAAAGATTTTCGGTTTTCTTCTAAGAGAACCGCGCCTCCGCCAGTCGCGAGCACAATATCATCGAGTTTCGTTAAATCGGAAATTGCAGCCTGCTCCCGAGCACGAAACCCAGTCTCGCCCTCATGATGAAAAATTGTAGGGATCGACACGCCTGTTCGCTCTTCAATAACCTGATCTGAGTCGAAAAAGCTTTTGCGAGCTCGCTTTGCGAGCAGCCGCCCTACAGATGTCTTTCCCGCCCCCATCATCCCAACAAGATAAATATTGCCTTTAAAAGAAGATAAATTGTTTAGGTTTTCAGTTCTATGCTCATTTGTGTGTTCCATACCCAAATTTTACCTATTAGTCTCAATCCTGTCCGAGTTCCTGCAGCTTTTCTAAGGAATAAAAATTACTCTCAAAAAGCGATAAACGAATTGTTCTCAATTCATGCGTACTATAATCAACTTTATCTGTATAAACTTAATTATTCTCGCTTTAAATGCGCATAAGAAGCCTTTTTTCTAAATTTTTATTACTTTGCACAAGCCTTGGCATTATTGGCATACTGGCAGGGACCTTCGCCTTTGTCACAGCATACCCACAATTACCGCCTGTCAACGCGTTAACTGACTACAAGCCTAAGTTACCACTGCGTATATACAGTCGTGACGGTACCCTTATCGGAGAGTTCGGTAGAGAGCATAGAGAATTCATTGGCATTGACTCAGTACCTAATTCACTCAAAAACGCAATTGTAGCCGCTGAGGACGAACACTTTTGGGAGCATCATGGTATTGATTTTATCGGTATCGGCAGGGCAGCTATCGCCAATGTTTCAGCGAGAGGCGTCAGGCAAGGAGCAAGTACTATAACGATGCAAGTAGCACGCAACTTTTTTCTCTCATCAGAGAAGACATTTACGCGGAAATTTAACGAAGCTCTCCTTGCGATAAAGATTGAACGCAACCTTACGAAAAATCAAATCCTCGAACTTTATATCAACCAAATTTATCTTGGGCAACGATCTTACGGTTTCGCAGCAGCATCCAAAATTTATTTTGGTAAGCCCCTCGCGCAAGCTTCACTAGCGGAAGTATCAATGTTGGCCGGATTACCTAAAGCGCCCTCAAAATATAATCCTGTTGTTAATCTAAAGCGAGCTAAACAAAGACAAGGTTACGTTCTAAATCGTATGTATAGCCTTGGGTTCATCTCGGAACAAGAGCTCGAACAAACAAAAAATGTAATACTCAAACTTTCCTCTGTGCGGAAAAACCCAAGTAGACACGCTGAATTTTTTGTAGAAATGGTTCGCCAGGCTTTAACGGAAAGATATGGAGATGAGGCCTACACGAAAGGGCTCAATGTCCACACCACTTTGTTGGTCACAAATCAAGAAGCGGGATTTCTAGCCCTTAAAAAAGGACTGGAATTACATGATGAAAGGCAAGGCTATCGTGGGCCTTTAGGAACTATTGATTTGCCTGCCAAAATTGACGACGAATGGTTAGAAGATTCTCTACAAGACTTAGATCCATACGAGGACTTGAGTCCAGCTGTCGTCTTAAGTATAAAGTCTGGCGCCATAGAGGCCTATGTAAAGGGCACAGGGCCTGTTGTGATGATGAATGAGCAGGTTGTTTACGGGGGTACAGATCTGACTATTGGGTCTGAGTTGCTTACGCCGCTGAAAAATGGTGCGTTAATTTATGTTCGAAAAACATCCAAAAAGGATTGGGTTTTGAGTCAACTGCCCATCGCCGAAGGCGCAGTTATCTCCATTGATGCAGATACTGGTGCTATCAACGCCTTAGTAGGTGGGTATAACTTTTATCGCAACAAGTTTAATCACGTAACGCAAGCAAAAAGGCAGCCTGGGTCCAGTTTCAAGCCCTTCATTTACTCCGCGGCGTTAGAGCGTGGCTTTACTCCAGGAACGATTATCGACGATGCGCCCTTCGAAATACATGAGAGTCAAACAGGTTTCGAAGTATGGAACCCACAAAATTATGATCAGGAATTCGCAGGGCCTATCAGCCTCCGATATGCATTAGCTAAATCAAAAAACCTAGTCGCCATTCGGATACTTCAAGCTATAACGCCAGATTACGCAAGAAACTATTTAACTCGATTCGGGTTCAACCCAAAACATCACCCACCATACCTGACCATGGCGCTTGGCGCTGGCTCAACTACCCCTCTGGAAATGGCTCGAGGCTATGCTGTATTTGCTAACGGCGGCTACCTGGTAGAACCATTTTTTATTTCTCATATTGAGGACATTGAGGGTAATCTGATATTCAAAACGAAATCGCAACGGAAGAGAACAACAGCAGACCAAATGCTTGACACTAGGAATGTATTCACTATGGGTTCTTTACTTCGAAATGTAATACAGACTGGCACCGGGATTCGTGCCAAATCCCTAGGGCGAAAAGATTTAGCAGGGAAAACTGGCACAACGAATGACAACATTGATGCTTGGTTCGCTGGCTTCCAAAGACGCGTTGTGGCCATTACTTGGGTCGGCAAAGATCAGCCCGGACCGCTTGGTGACAAGGAAACCGGATCCAGAGCAGCTCTGCCGATCTGGATCGACTATATGAAAACGGCTCTCAAGGGAATCCCAGAAGAAAAGCCCCCAGGCCGCCCAGAGGGAATACAACAAATATTAATTGATCCAAAGACTGGTCTGCCAAATGAAGAGGGGGTTGTCGAGTATTTTTACGAAGAAAATGCTCCGCGTACCGATTCTGGAGCAATGTTTTAACCAGGAGCGATCGACGCCACTAAAGTTTAGCTTTGATTGATTTTGCTGCGTCTAATGCAAAATAAGTTAAAACTCCGTTAGCTCCGGCACGCTTAAACGACAACAATGACTCCAACACGCAGCGCTCCTCATTGAGCCAACCATTGGCAAATGCGGCTTTGAGCATGGCATACTCACCACTTACTTGATACGCAAAGGTTGGGACTCCGAACTCTTGTTTAACCCGCGTAATAACATCCAAATACGGCATGCCTGGTTTAACCATCACCATGTCTGCACCTTCCCGAAGGTCAAGCCCAACCTCCCAAAGAGCCTCATCAGAATTCGCTGGATCTACCTGATAAGACTCTTTATTACTAACCCCTAAATTTGTGGATGAGCCGACGGCATCCCTAAATGGACCGTAAAAACTTGATGCGAATTTAGCAGCATAAGCAAGCAATCGGACTTGGTCATATCCGTTGTTATCAAGCGCCTCACGAATCGCACCTATTCGTCCATCCATCATGTCAGAGGGTGCCAATACATCTACCCCAGCCGCAGCGTGACTTAACGACTGTTGAATCAATACTTCGATGGTTTGGTCATTCAATACGTACCCCGTATTGTTTAACAGGCCATCCTGACCGTGACTAGTATAGGGGTCCAACGCCACGTCAGTGATAACACCCAATTCTGGAAAGTTGCTTTTAAGCCTCCTTATTACTCTAGGTATCAAGCCTGTGTCGGAGTAAGACTCCTCTGCTAACGGTGTTTTAAGCTGCTGTTCGATGACTGGAAATAACGCAATAGCAGGTATGCCTAGCGCTACGCATTTCTCAGCAACCGACATCAACAAATCAGGGGTGTAGCGCAAAACTCCGGGCATTGATTCTATAGCCTGCGTCTTGTTTTCTCCCTCAAATACGAACACAGGATATATAAGATCATCTACGCTCAGTTGATTTTCTCGTATAAGCCTACGGGAGAAATCATCTTTTCTGTTAC
This sequence comes from Burkholderiales bacterium, assembly GCA_028379895.1. Classification (GTDB taxonomy): domain Bacteria; phylum Pseudomonadota; class Gammaproteobacteria; order Burkholderiales; family Eutrophovitaceae; genus Eutrophovita. The sequence continues at coordinate 85,570 of JAOEKQ010000002.1, read as the reverse complement.
GTCTCATCCGACGATGAGGGAAGCGACCTAATATATTTACGCCCAAAACCATCCTCCAAAATTCACGAGTAAAACCAATACGTTCCGCGACCCTACATTAACCAACTAACAAGTTTCGCTCGAGCCTCATCTAAACCTGCTCTATTTAAACTCGAAAAAACCTGCACAGTAACTTGAGCATAGTGGCTAGAAAGTATATCGGATACTGATTTTAACTGGTTTTGAACTTGCGTCCGCTTAAGCTTATCCGATTTTGTTAGCAACACATGAATCGGCTTTCCGGTAGATGAAAACCATTCAACCAGCTGCTCATCAAGAATTGTTGGGGCATGGCGAATATCCATGACAGCGAATAAGCCTCGAATTTGATGTCTGCTCGATAGGTAGGTAGTCAACTCCCTCGCCCAGGCATTTCTCATCCCTTCCGGAACTTTCGCGTAACCATAACCAGGTAAGTCAACAATAAAACGGTCATCCGCTACCTTAAAGAAATTAAGTAGACGAGTGCGACCGGGAAGTTTACTCGTGTGAGCTAGTTTTTTTTGATTCGTAATCACGTTGATCGCACTGGATTTTCCAGCGTTGGAACGTCCAGCAAAAACTACCTCTCCACAATCATCCTCAGGAATTTGATGATATTTTTCGAACGACTTCCAGTATTCAGCATTTTGAACAACTAAAGACATAACAATTTTCTAGAACAATTTCAGAGCGTGAAATGGTAACCGAATAGCCAGATAATCACCAAAATGATATGAAATACGGTGCAATGTTTTCAAACAACCCTCTTGTTACCGTCAACAAACCTTAAAGGCCTCACCTGCCGCATCAAGCGTATCCTGTATATCTTGTTCGCTGTGCGCAGATGACACAAAACCCGCTTCAAATGCTGATGGAGCAAAATTTATTCCTTGATCTAACATGGAATGAAAGAATCGATTAAACCTTTCTCGGTCACAATTCATGACGGCCTCATAAGTATCTGGTACCTTCTCGGTGAAATACATACCAAACATACCGCCCACATGAGCGGCGCAAAACGGAATACCTGCTCGTTTTGCGCGCTCCTCGATTCCTTCAACTAACTCTTTAGTTGTATTGGATAAAGACTCGAAGAAACCATCCTCACTTATCAAATCTAAAGTAGCTAGTCCGGCAGCAACTGAAACTGGATTTCCAGATAACGTTCCCGCTTGATAAACCGGACCCGTTGGAGCTAATTTTTGCATGACTTCTCGTCGACCACCAAAAGCACCCATCGGTAGGCCGCCGCCAATCACCTTACCTAAAGTCGTGATGTCAGGCTCGATTCCATATAGCCCTTGCGCACCCTGAGGCCCGACCCTGAAGCCCGTCATCACTTCATCAAAAATCAATAAAGCGCCGTAGTGCGTACATAATTCTCGCAGCCGTCCTAAAAATTGCGCATTCCCCTTTACGAGATTCATGTTACCTGCGATTGGCTCAATAATAACTGCAGCGACATCTTTACCTAAGTAATCAAAAGTTTCCTCAAGGTTACTAACTACGTTGTAATCTGATACAACAGTCTGTGCAACCAAGTCCGGCGGCACGCCCGCCGAACTAGGCGATCCGAACGTCAAAGCACCAGAACCGGCCTTAACCAGTAAAGAATCCGAGTGACCGTGGTAACAGCCTTCAAATTTTATAATTTTAGGTTTTTCGGTATAACCGCGGGCCAACCTTATCGCGCTCATAGTTGCCTCCGTGCCCGAACTGACTAACCGCACTTGTTCCATAGCCGGGAATGTGGCTGTCAGGCGCTCGGCCAATGTCACCTCACCCGGTGTTGGTGCGCCAAAACTTAGTCCGCCATCCGCGGCATCTTTTACCGCCTTTACAATTTTTGGATGTGCGTGACCCGCAATCATCGGGCCCCATGAACCAACGTAATCAATATACGCGTTGCCATCGACATCGAAAATTCTGCTGCCCTCGCTTCTTGCGATCGTTTTAGGCACCCCACCCACCGAGCCAAACGCCCTAACCGGTGAATTCACTCCTCCTGGAATCACCTTTTTTGCTCGTTCAAACGAACGCGTATTACTCGACATAGACCACCCTTTTTACCTAACTTAATCTTGATTTAAATTGACCATAAAAGTTCACCCATTCGCGCGCTCTTGACTCAACATCGTCTAAACCAAATAAACTGTTTATAACGGCTAATACACACGGACCACAATTCAATAAATCTTCGGCATTATTGAGAGTTATCCCACCAATCGCGACAACAGGAATTGTAATTCCACTGGCACTGGCCTGCCGGAGCACATTCAGTGGAGCAGGCGTAGCGGATGATTTAGAGGATGAGGGGAAAAACGCCCCAAAAGCAATGTAATCAGCTCCTTGGTCTTGCATTCTCAATGCTAAAGGTATGTCATCGTAACATGACACTCCGATTATCTTCTCAGGCCCCAAAATAGCACGCACGTGATCAAGCTTTTGGTCATGCTTACCAATATGTACGCCACATGCATCAACCATTTTCGCCAAGTATGGATCATCATTAATGATTAACAACCCGTCTGACGAATGAACCAAGTCTTTAATAAGTTTAGCAGCGATTATTTTTTGATCCGGAGAACTGACTTTATTTCGAAATTGAAATAACCGTATACCCCCTCTTAAAGCTCGCTCAACGTGAGAAATCAACGAACTCAAATTATCAGTATCAGGGGTAATAGCATAGATCCCTGACTCGAAAACCTTTGCGAGTTTAGCTTTCATCGTCGGCCACTAATCCTGTCAGGTATCAGTTGACCGCCACCTATACCAAAGCCGTCCTTGAGGCTTTTCCAAGTAAACTCCTGCGCTCTGTCTGCCGCCTCAAGCACCGACGATCCATTCGCTATGAAAGCTGCGATGGCGGAGGCTAGAGTGCATCCCGATCCATGATATTCGTTTGAAAGACGAGGCCAAACCCATGACTCCACAAAGCCTGACTGATCAAACAGAATATTTTCGACATCTTTTCGTTCAGCATGCGTCCCCGTCAATAGGACGAATTCTGAGCCACGATTAATCAATGTAGATACGTCCGGGTCCGAGTTCTCTGGCAAGTTTGCCGAAACTACCTGGATCGCGCCTGACAAGGCAATAAGTTCATTCGTATTTGGCGTGATGATAAGACATCGAGGAAGTAAGTCTTCGACTATTTTTTCAATCAACAGCTTCGAACCAAAAGTGTAGCCCGCCCCCGAACTCAGCACCGGATCAAGCACTACCGGCTTAGTTGGAAATCTTTGTAAAACCGAAATAATTTCTTGAAGTACATCAATACTCGGAATCATTCCGACCTTGATTATATCTATCTCAATATCCTCCATCAAAACGTTTACTTGTTCACGAATTAACTCGGAAGCCAAAGGCGTCACGCTATGGACCCTGCTCGTATCCTGACTTGTAATTGATGTGACAACGGTCAATGGATGACAATTAAGGCTGGCCAACGTGAGGACGTCAGCCTGCAGCCCCGCACCGCCTGTTGGGTCAGAGCCAGAAAACACCAAAACCACTGGTTTACTTTTAGTCATAAATATATGGTTTACTTATCTTTGATTTAGAATGCTACTTGAAGTAGATCCGTTTTTAACCTTGTTTGTGAAAAAATAACTAATGACTGAAGAAAATAACAACGACCTTAAGACCTACATGTGTTTAATTTGCGGCTTTATCTATGACGAGGAAGCCGGCTGGCCAGATGAAGGATTGAAGCCAGGAACTCGTTGGGATGATGTGCCCGTTAATTGGGTTTGTCCAGAATGCGACGCAAGAAAAGAAGATTTTGAGCTGGTCGAAATTTAAGGATATTTAAAATGCGAATGTTGCACACCATGATTAGGGTTGGCGATTTAGACCGATCAATAGCCTTCTACACGGAGGTTCTAGAAATGAACTTGATTCGTAAGGTTGACTACCCCGGCGGTCGATTCACCAATGCTTTTGTAGGCTATGGCTTGGAGTCTGATACAACAGTTATGGAACTCACACATAATTGGGACACAGCCACATATGATTTAGGGAACGGGTATGGTCATGTGGCTATAGGCGTAAGCGATGCTGGCGCAGCTTGCGAACGAGTGAAGCTACGAGGAGGTCGAGTTACCCGTGAGGCTGGCCCTATGAAACATGGCTCAACCGTAATAGCGTTTGTCGAAGACCCTGATGGGTATAAGATAGAACTTATCGAGAAAAGTTAAAATTTCTCATCATGAGAAATTATGTTGGATAATCGAACATAATCGTCTACAGATAGTGTTTCAGGTCTTTGCGATGGGTCAACATTCGCCGCAGTAAATTGCTCAATGGAAACAAGCCCTTTTAAGGCGTTTCGCAAGGTTTTACGTCTTTTGGAAAACGCTCCGAACACAATACGTCGGAAGGTGGCTCGGTCTACTCGATACGGCGTCGACCTTGGCTTTAAATACAAAATTGAAGACCAAACTTTAGGTCTCGGCTGAAACGCCTCAGGTGGAATATCAAAAAGCTTCTCAAGCTCCCAACCTAACTGCAATGTGATACTTAACTTCCCATATTCAGCTGATCCAGGCGTTGCCACAATTCGGTCAACGACTTCTCGCTGAAGCATAAATATTGCATCTTGAATAAACTCAATTTGAGCATCAAAATGAAACAAAATCGGCGTAGATATGTGATACGGTAAATTTCCTAATAGTCTTATCGAAACCCCGAATCGAGACAAGCTGACATCTAAACAATCGGCCTCTATCACCGTCAAGCGGTCCGCCGTAAAGTTGGACCGCAAATAATGTACGGCATCGCGATCCACCTCTATTGCAGTTAATGCAGAGATTTTTTTTAGCAACACATGCGTGAGTGCCCCATACCCTGGGCCAATTTCAACCACCGCATCAGGTGAGGAGAAGTCGCCCGCTTCAATAATTTCCTCAATGACACGTGCGTCACGAAGAAAATTCTGACTGAACCTTCTCTTCGCTACGGGAGAGGCCATCCAAATGATCAGTTAACGTATTTAATGAAAGTTGTATCTCGAACCTGACGCACCCACTCCTCAAATCTAAATTCTAATTTCTGTTGCAATATTGCTTGCCGCGCGACTGATCTTTGACGCTCACTAGAAACATCCGAATCCCGCCTATCGATGACCTCAATCAAGTGATAACCGAATTGAGTTCTCACTGGTTCACTGAGCTCTCCAGGGGCCAAGCTATCCATCTCTCGCTCAAACTCAGGCACTGTCTCGCCAGGCATCAACCAACCGAGCACACCACCTTTTGCAGCACTGGTGTCATCAGAAGTGGCCTTAGCTAATGTTTCAAAATTCTCCCCACCAATCAATATTCTTTTGCGAATATCGCTCGCCTTAACCAGCGCATCATTTTCAGAAACTGCGCGATCAACTCTAAAAAGTATGTGTCGTGCTAAGGTTTGCTGCACTATTATTTGCGCATCAAGACCTCTTTTATCTAACAAATAAAGTATATGAAAACCATTCGGGCTGCGCAGCACTTCACTTCTCTGACCGATTCTCATGACTTTCAACTCGTTTAAAAACAAATCTGGAAGATTCGAGGCGTCTCTCCAACCCATAATCCCGCCCTCAAGCGCATCGCTAGCATCCGATAATTCTGTTGCAACTTGCCGAAAGTCAACCCCATCATCAATCCTGGAAATAGCCTCCGCTGCCCTGCCTTTAGCAGTTTCCAAGTCTTCAGAAGTGGCATTCTCTGGAATGGCAATCAAGATGTGTGCTACTAATGATTCATCATTAGTAGCTTCCGCACTTAACTTCTTCAAGTATGACTCGATCTCTGATTCATTAACAATCAATTTCGCTTCTACTTCCCTGCGTCGTAACTTCATAATCTTTGTTTCAGTGAGAATACTATTCCTCAGCTCGTTAACCGTCATACCGTTTTGCTCCACTGCATTCAAGTAATCTGTAACCGATAAATTTTGTTGTTGAGCAAGTCTTTGTAGAGCTCGGCGAACTTCGTTATCAGACACTCGAATTCCTGTGCTATTTGCCAAATCCTCAAGCGCCTTACGAGTAATCATTCGCTCCAGAACTTGCTGACGTAAATAAGTTAAATCAGGCACTGACGAACCTGAATTCTCAATATTAGTTCGGGCTAGCGATATCTCGTTATCCAGCTCTGATTCGGTTATTACACCCTCCCCAACAATCACGACCACCTTATCAATTGGTAGCAATTCCGCACTGAATGCCGGCATAGTAATGAGACAAAACAAAATACACTTCAAGAAAACATTCATATCAATATCTCGGTAAAAAATTAATTATCAGAAAACCCGCTCACATTTTGCTTCAAAACACCAACTGCATCGCTACCAATCCGAGTAATATCCCGCAATTCCAGCTGGACAAAGAAGCTCGTTGAATACAAATTTCGATTAGCAGAATCTTGGCCAGTTATAAATCGATTAGCCACCATCCTAAATGCCCAACAACCTACTTTGTACTCCAGGCCTAAGAGCCCTTCGATTAATTTTCCAGAATCTTTCGCATAATTCCAACGTGCGGCAGTACTCCAGTTTCCCTTGATCGGCCATTGCCCGGACAAGTCGAACTGTTCGTTCACGTCGCGCGTATAGCGATACCCGACACTAAGCACTTTTCCCTGTTCCGGTTTATACTGAATTCGATGATCATGGCTGATGATCTCATCAAGTACGCCGCTATATTGTAATAGCGTATTAGCACTCCATGATTGATTTATGCGGCCATCACCACCCAAAAGAATATCAGACCGGTTGCCCGTTCTTGGTGCATCAGTGGACTTAATAACAACAAGCTCCTCATCAAAATGAAAGCGTTGGGCCGCAGTAATTTTGAATCGCTCAACGCCACTTTCTGCGTCTAAAAATTGACTGGTTAATCCCACGGTTAACTGGTCAGCATCGTTGATTCGATCTCCTCCTGAAAAAATGTTTTCCGAAAATACCTGCAATAAGCTAAAGCTCGACAATCCGGAATCAAATAGAGGCAAATTACTTTGATCCTCAAATGGCACATGTACATAGAAAATTTGTGGTACCAGCGTTTGAGTTAAATCAGCATTTCCTAAACTCACATCTCTTTCGAAAGCGAGCGAAGCACGAAGAGAATAAACCGGTAAGGTGCGGTCTTCAGTGACCCCTGTATCTAAGTCGTAGTTTGTGTAGTGAAGTCCGACTTTGGGGCTCAATGTCAAATAATCATTTTCATAAACATACCTCACTCCAGGATATAGAATTGTTCTGAACGCACCATCTTGATTTTGTTTATCAAAATTGCTGATCTGCAGCGTTGATTCCGATTCAAAACCATATCCAAAACTTGGTGTAATTCCTAGATTGATCTGAGGGTTTAGCTGTACTGGCGGCGCTGCAAAGTTTAACGTTTGGTAATGAATCATACGCGCAGAGCCATTCCAATCTGTGCCGCCAGCAGTAACGCCAATTTCGCGTGGCAAATGCACCAATGACGTTTTAGCTAGGTCACTACTCAAATCTTTAAAATACGTATCGTCGGAAATACCCTGTAAATTAAGGTGCCCGCTAAACTGCGATCCAAATCGCTGTCGATGCGATAGAGCATAATATGATCTCGATTCACCTTGAATGAGCTCTTTTCCAAATTTCTTGTCGTCGCCTATATAGTCATATGTAAATTCTCCAGAAAACGACTTCCCTAAGTAACGCGAATGCGAAGCCAGGAGTCCACCCCTCTCGGACATAGTTCGTAAAGCTACTGTGGAGTCAAAGTTCGGTGCGATATTCAAGTACATAGGCACGGTTACTTCAAATCCATTTTGAACGCTCTGACCGTAAGATGGAGTCAATAACCCAGTCTTTCTTTTATCTGTCAGGGGGAACGATATGTAAGGGGTATACAAAATAGGTGCCCCTTTAAACCATACGGTGGCATTTCTCGCAACACCATACTCTTTATCTTGATACAAATTAAGCAAATCTGTTTTGAGATAAACGTCCTCTTGGTTTACATCACAAGAGGTGTAAGTAGCGTTTATAGCTGTTTTTCGGAGGGGTCCTTGAAAAATTAATTTTGTCGCTTCGCCACGAGCGCCTGTCTCGCTTAAAATATATCGGGCAGCTGATATTTCACCTATCTCACGGCTTGGTGAATACTTTAGCTCATCACCGCTTATAAAGACTCCCGGCATTTTAACCGACACATCTTCTTTAGCTGTCACCTCATCATTGACTTGATCATAATATAAGTAGTTACCCCTTATTTCTTGATCACCCCGAATGATGACTGCATTGCCCTCTGCCTCCATATATTCATCGCGCACCCCAGTAAGTCGGTCGGCCTCTACTGATGTAGGTGGCAAACCTGTAATGAATTCGCTAGGTTGTGACTCTAGGGTTAATTGGCCACCATTTACGGTCGGCCAATGATAATCCTCAACTTGAGCCCATGAAACACCAGCGCACGCAAAAACCGAAGCCCAAGAAATAAATATGAACTGTAACTTCGTATAATGAAGCTTTAGGACACTCATCAAATTATTCGTAAAAATAAGTTTAATGCTCAAATCATGACAATAAATAAGACAATTTTCGAATCATCCAGACTTGAGCTTATTAACAATTGGTTGCATTTAGTACTCGAAGGACATGATTTTACCTTAACCGACCTAGCAGCAGACGCGGGAGCGCGGCGATACTTTAGAATCACTTCGGCCAATGAGAGCCCTCTCGTGTTAATGGATGCTCCCACCGCTCATAACGATAATCAGCAATTCGCTTTAATAGCCGATTTATTGGCTTCAAAGAAAATCAACGTTCCGACTATTGCGCATTCTAATTTTCAAGACGGATTGCTGCTTTTATCCGACCTAGGCGACCAAACCTACCTGAAAGCACTTAGAAAGGAAAATGCAGATCAGTTATTTAATGACGCTACGACCGCGCTCATAAAAATCCAAACAATCGGGGAAGTAAGTGAATTGCATAGGTACAGCGCCGACCTTATGAATCATGAACTCACATTGTTTAGCGATTGGTATATCCAAAAACATTTAAATATAATACTTGACACTGCAACCCAACAATCCTTGCAAGACATCCTGAAGCTCATCACAACGCGATGTGCAAGCCAATCCGAAGTTCTAGTACATCGAGATTTTATGCCGAGAAACCTGATGGTCTGTAATGACAATCCTGGTATTTTAGATTTTCAAGATGCCATAATAGGTCCGATAAGTTACGATGTGATCTCGTTATTTAAAGATGCTTTTATTAGCTGGGAAGAAGAACAAATAATTGATTGGACTATTCGTTATTGGGAAAAAGCACGTAAAGCATCCTTACCCGTCCCCGCCGATTTTGGAGACTTTTACACAGATGTCGAATGGATGGGTTTGCACCGACATCTTAAAGTGCTGGGGATATTTTCCAGGCTGAAATATAGAGATGGTAAGCATCATTACATTGAAGATGCGCCCCGATTTTTGACTTATGTTCGAAATGTAGCTCAACGATATGGCGTTCTGAAACCTCTATTGAAGATTATTGACCAACTAGAGGGTAAAGCCCCAAAAGTTGGGCATACCTTTTACGCTGATGGTGGGTAATCACGAACGCACTGCAATGATCCTCGCAGCAGGACGAGGAACACGAATGGGTGAGTTAGGAGAAAAATATCCAAAAGCCCTTCTGAAAGTAAATGGCACCCCACTCATTCAGTATCACATCGATAAATTACGTGAAGCTGGGTTTAGTCGAATCGTCATTAATGTAAGTCATCTAGCGACTCAAATTAAACAATTTATCGCTAATCAACATAACTTGGGACTAGACATTGTGATCTCAGAGGAAAAGACTCCGCTTGAGACGGCCGGGGGTATCGCTAATGCGTTAAAGTACATCAAACGCGATATCTTCCCAGTCATTAATGCTGACATATACTCTGAGCTTCCGTTTCAACGTTTGGCCGAAGCAACACACACATTAAAAATTAACTCAGAACGAACAGGGTATCTTTTTATGGTTCCCAATCCAGAACACAACTTAGATGGTGACTTTCATCTAGCCGATAAATCGCTAATATCTGGTGGAGAAAAAAAACTGACCTTTAGCGGAATTGGCATCTACCGAGCGTCGATTTTTACTGGGATATCCGAAAACACATCAATTGCGCTTGCGCCCATCCTCAACTGTGAAATTAAACGTAACCGGATGTTAGGAGAGCTCGTAACAGAATTTTGGTCGGATGCGGGTACTCCGGAGCGGCTAGAGCAAATCGATCGAATTGTGTCGGCACGTAATCAATGATCTATCGACCAAAATATTTTCGATCGAAAAGCTACAAACGATCATTACAAGTGATTGAACAAAATCCATTGGCTACGGTGGTTGCTGCGTCTACGGTGGACCCGGAGATTGCACTAATCCCGGTTCTAATAAATCAAGAGCAACATCAATTGGAGGGCCACTTTGCTCGGCAAAACAATATTTGGCGAAATTTCCAAGAATCTAATGTTGCAACTTTTCTCTTCCAAGGTCCACACGGATATATTTCGCCCGCTTGGTACGTCACCAGCCCACACTTGCCCACATGGAATTATGCAGTCGTTGAAGTCAAGGCTGAAGTTATTTTGGTGGAGGATCAAAAATTGACGGTTGAACTGCTCAATAAATTTACAAAAAACTTTGATCGGAATTTTTCGCTGTTTAACAAGTCACAGCAATACTTGGAATTAATCAAGCGCACAGCTAAAGGAATAATTTGTTTTCAAGCTAAAATTAAAAGTGTTAATGCTAAATTCAAGTTATCCCAGAATAAGCAAAGCTCAGATGTTGAGAAACTAATCGCCACTCTTCGGATACGTGGAACCAGTACGGACGAGAAATTGGCTGATTTAATGGAACAAGAACTAAATGATCAACAAAAAATAGGTTAAACGAACTGATATGAAAACTCAATTTGCACGTAGACGGCACGAGCTTGGAACGGCAATAAAATCTGGGGTTGCTATAATTCCGACCGCTGCTGAGGTCATCAGAAACAAAGATGCACACTTCCCTTATAGGTTTGACAGCTACTTTCACTACCTGACTGGATTCAACGAACCCGATTCCGTTGTCGTCGTAATCGGCGGCGAGTCTTCTCGATCCATTCTCTTTTGTCGTGCGAAAAATGAAGAACGAGAAATATGGGATGGTTTTCGTCATGGCCCCGAAGTAGCAAGCAACCACTTTCACTTTGATGATGCTTTTGAAATTGATGAAATAGATACAATCCTTCCCCAGCTCATTGAAAATAAAAATACGATCTTCACACCCATTGGAATTGCACCAAACTGGGATAAAAGAATGATGGGTTGGTTAAACAAGACAAGGTCGCGAGCGCGAGAAGGTATCGTTGCGCCAGCAAGTCTCGTTGACGTCAGAGAAATACTCGATGAAATGAGACTCATTAAAGATTCAGAGGAACTTAATACTATGCGACGAGCAGCAAAGATATCAGCTGAGGCTCATATATCCGCAATGACGTCCTCTGCGCCTGGAAAATACGAATATGAAATTGAAGCTGAGCTGCTATACCATTTCAAAAAAAATGGTTCCCAGTTTCCTGCCTACACCTCTATCGTTGCAGGGGGACGTAATGCCTGTGTTTTGCACTATATCGAAAATAATGCCGTTCTGAATGATGGTGATTTACTGCTTATCGACGCTGGGTGCGAACTTGATGGCTATGCTTCCGATATTACCCGTACCTTTCCTGTTAACGGTAAGTTTTCTGGGCCACAGAAAGCACTATACGAACTCGTGTTGGATGCGCAGCGAGCAGCGATCGAAGCCACCTCTCGCGGTAATAGTTGGCAAGCGCCTCACCATGCAGCAACTAAAGTCCTCGCGCAAGGGTTCATTGACTTGAAGCTTTGCCATGGCTCTCTCGACGAAGTATTGGAAAAACGCGAATACGCTAAATATTATATGCACAGAACCGGACATTGGCTTGGAAGAGACGTCCACGATGTAGGTAACTATAAAAATCAAGGACAATGGAGGGACCTCGAGCCAGGAATGGTTTTGACTATAGAACCAGGATGTTACATTCGCAGCGCCCCCGATATACCAGAGCAATTTTGGAACATAGGAATCCGTATCGAGGATGATGCAATCGTGAATCATGATTCCGGATGTGAAATCATTACATCTGGGGTACCCAAAACAATCAAAGACATCGAGTTGCTCATGTCAGCTTGAATCGGATGATGTCAGAGACTTGTTACGACGTAGTAGTAATTGGTGCGGGGCCTGTAGGGTGTGTTGCGGCGCTTGCTATGAACCAAATTGGATTATCCACAGCAGTCTTAGAGGTGCAGCCAGAACAATCCGAAATACCAGATGGCCGGACATTGGCGCTCTCCTGGAATAGCTACCTAATTCTTAAGCGACTTAATATTTGGTCTTCTAAGGAGGAACAATTTCCAATTAATAGAATTCAGATCTCAGATCGCGGGCATTTCGGGCAGAGCGTAGTATCAGCATCAGATGTCCAATTACCTAAATTGGGGTTTGTAGTTCGATTTAAAGATCTATTGATTCGGCTCAGAAAACAGCTAAGCGAGCAAAAAGTTAAAACACTTTTCCAAGCTTCAGCCACATCTATAGAAAAACATAATGATCACTCTAAAATTACACTCGATATCAATGGTGCTAGCTCGGAGATTGCCGCCCGTTTAGTCGTGATGGCCGATGGCGGACACTCTTTAAATATGGCTGGGCTCAAACTCACAAAAACAGTCGACCACGGTCACGATGCAATTGTGGGAATTATTACCAGCGATTCCAAGCCTAGCGATATGGCCTACGAAAGATTTACCGATTCAGGACCTATCGCACTTTTGCCGCGAGGCAATGAGTATGCATTTGTTTGGTCGGTGCCGAGTTCTGAGAGCGGTGACTTATTGAATCAACCAGAGATTCGATTTTTAAATGCTTTCCAAACTGCCTTTGGAGACCGATGTGGGCGATTCACCTCTATTCGCGAAAAAAGATCATATAGTTTGGCGACTCGTATCGCGGAGCAGCCCTCGGACGGCGGTATTGTCATTATCGGAAATGCCTCGCAAGCACTGCATCCGATAGCAGCTCAAGGTCTAAATTTAGGCCTTCGAGATGCATGGGATCTTGCAGAAGTGTGCGACACCACCAAAAGTGAGAACCTCGCCAATGAAGATACGGTCAATAACTATCGTAAAAAGCGTCGATGGGATCGACTTCAAACAACTCTCTTCAGCACAGGGCTTAATCGACTTTTTTCCAGTAAATTATCTAGCATATTAGGTGTGCGAGGCCTAGGACTATTAGGGTTAGATTTGATACCTATTGCAAAGAAAGTAATTATTCGACAATTAATTTTTGGGCCGAAGTTATAAGTACTTCGTAAATTTCTTTAGATCCTATAAAATCTAGGATTGAAAAGATAAAACACCTTATGAAAATCGGCCCTCACTTATTAGAATCGCCCGTAATTGCTGCCCCGATGGCAGGAGTGACCGATCAGCCTTTTAGAAATCTTTGCAGAAAATTAGGTGCGGCACTCGCTGTTTCTGAAATGGTTACATCAAATACCAAACTATGGAGTTCGAAAAAAACACGTTTCCGACTAAATCACGGCGGTGAAGATGCCCCAATAGCGGTACAAATCGCCGGGACTAATCCCTCACAAATGGCAGAAGCGGCTAAACTTAACTCGGAGCTAGGAGCGGAAATAATAGACATCAATATGGGTTGCCCTGCAAAGAAGGTGTGCAAGGCTGCGGCGGGGTCGGCATTGCTGAAAGACGAAAAGCTCGTTGCTTCGATACTCCAAGCTGTGGTTTCGTCGGTGGATATTCCAGTCACCTTAAAGATCCGAACTGGATGGAGTGAGGAGTCAAAAAATGCACTACAAATCGCCAAGATCGCGCAAGACTGTGGAATACAAGCTCTCACAATTCACGGGAGAACCAGAAATGATTTTTTTAATGGAATCGCCGAGTATGAAACGATCGCTCAAGTCAAATCTGCAGTCGAAATTCCTATTATTGCTAACGGTGATATAGATTCACCAAAAAAAGCATTTAAAGTACTTCAGTGGACACAGGCTGATGCAGTCATGATCGGTCGAGCAGCGCAAGGAAGTCCTTGGATTTTTCGAGAAATAGCCCACTACCTAAGATCTAATGAAGAGCTGCCACCTCCAACAATTAGTGAGCAAAAAAATATTCTTCTAGGGCACCTAGGCGAACTATATAACTTTTACGGAGAACAAAGAGCTGTTCGACTGGCTCGTAAACATGTGAGTTGGTATCTCAGTGATCTTCCAGAATCAAGAGAATTTCGTGCAATATTTAATGTACTCGAAAGTGGAAAAACACAAATGAGTGCAGTAACTGAATTTCTAGATCGTGTGGCGTTTAACCAAGATCTGATTAGCGACGAGATTGCAGCATGAGCAAACCATCCGATATTACGGACGCTGTAAAATATTCAATAGAAACTTATTTTGAGGACCTAGCGGGCGAAGGTGCACAGGGAGTCTATGGCATGGTGATTGAGTCGGTCGAAAAAACGCTAATCGAGGAAATCCTGAAACGCACGGAAGGCAATCAGAGTGAGGCAGCGCATATGCTTGGGATTAACCGCAATACGCTAAGAGCAAAAATGAAAAAATTTAAATTCCTTTGAACAATACGAAATCAACTTTATTAAACGATAAATGTCATCATCAAAACAAGTCCTAATAAGTGTCTCCGACAAAACCGGGGTGATCGAATTTGCTCGATCGCTGGAAAAGATTGGTTACAAGATTCTATCCACCGGCGGAACAGCTAAGGCACTATCGGAAGCGGATATCGCAGTAACCGAAATAGGCGACTACACTGGGTTCCCCGAAATGTTGGATGGCCGAGTAAAGACACTCCATCCAAAAGTCCATGCTGGCATCTTAGCAAGACGTAACCTCTCGCAACATGCTGCATCATTAAAAGAACATGATATACCGACAATTGAACTGGTTGTCGTCAATCTGTACCCTTTTGCCTCAACAGTAGCCATGCCAAACTGCACTCTTGAAAATGCTATAGAAAATATTGATATAGGCGGACCGTCAATGGTCAGAGGAGCCGCTAAAAACTGGGAACATGTAGGAGTAATTACTAGCCCAGAGGACTACCACACGGTACTGAGTGAGCTAACTTCTTCAGCCACAGGAAGCCTTTCTCGAGAAACGCGTTTCGCACTTTGCCGGAAGGCATTCTCGCACACTGCGGCTTACGATTCTAACGTAAGCAACTACCTTTCGGCGATAGATATACGAGGAAAACAAACGAAGTTTCCACAACAGATAAATCTCAATTTTCGTAAAGGCGAAGACCTTCGCTATGGCGAAAACCCTCATCAACAAGCGGCCTTTTATCAAGACTTAACTGTCCTTCCCGGAGCAATAGCAAATTACAATCAAATTCAAGGTAAAGAACTCTCATATAACAACATTGCGGACTCTGACGCCGCTTGGGAATGCGTCAAAAGTTTTAGCGATCCCGCTTGCGTTATTGTCAAACACGCGAACCCATGTGGAGTAGCCATAGGAGAAAATGCACTGAAGGCATACCAAAAAGCTTTTAGCACTGATCCTACTTCTGCATTTGGTGGCATTATTGCCTTCAATATTGCCGTAGATGAACATGCCGCCTGTGCAATTGGCAACCAGTTCGTTGAGGTGGTAATAGCGCCGAGCTTTTCTGATGAAGCTAAAACTTATTTCTCCGAAAAGAAGAATGTTCGATTACTCCAAATAGACTTAGATCGTATCGTAAATGAATTTGACTATAAACGTGTTGGCGGCGGCGTCTTAGTGCAAAATTCTGATACGAAGAACGTATTAGAGGAAGACCTAAAAATTGTCACAGAAATCAGACCCTCTATAAAACAAATGACAGATTTAATATTCGCTTGGCGCGTAGCGAAATTCGTCAAATCTAATGCCATAGTATTCTGTGGGAACGGTATGACCTTAGGGGTAGGGGCTGGTCAAATGAGTCGCGTAGACTCTGCAAGAATAGCCTGTATTAAAGCAGAGAATGCAAATCTAAATCTCTCGAACTCAGTCGTTGCATCAGATGCATTTTTTCCATTTCGAGACGGTCTAGATGTCCTGAAAACCGCTGGAGCTAATGCGGTTATCCAGCCTGGCGGCAGCGTAAGAGATGACGAAGTTATTGCTGCGGCAAACGAACAAGGAATCGCTATGGTTTTAACTGGTACTCGTCACTTCAGACACTAAGATGAATGATCGCGCTCAAAACATACTTTGCCGATTCCATACAGGGAAGAAGTCGTTATGAAGATCCTCGTTATTGGAAGCGGCGGCAGGGAGCATGCACTTGCCTGGCGCCTTATTCAATCTCCACGAGCAAGCAAAGTGTTTGTATCACCGGGAAACGCAGGGACATCCCTTGAGGACGGCATAGAAAACGTACCCTTGAGCGAAATTGACGATTTAATCGATTTCGTGATCTCAGAAAAAATTGATATGACTATAGTCGGCCCTGAAGCGCCATTAAGCGAGGGTATCGTTGATGCGTTCAAAGCCAGAGAACTTATGATTTTTGGGCCGGTAGCAGCGGCGGCACAACTTGAGAGCTCAAAAGATTTCGCTAAACAATTCATGGCAGATCATGATATCCCAACTGCTGAATACAGCACATTTACCGCGCCGACTGAAGCCCACAAATACATCTCTGCCAAAGGAGCACCGATCGTTGTTAAGGCTGATGGCTTAGCAGCCGGCAAAGGTGTCGTTGTGGCTATGACCGAACAGGAGGCGCACGAAGCAGTAGATATGATGCTCGTAGATAACGGCATGGGTGTCGCGGGAGCGAAAGTCGTCATAGAGGAGTTTTTAATAGGTGAGGAAGCCAGCTTTATTGTGATGATCGACGGAGAACATATTCTTCCACTTGCGACGAGCCAAGATCACAAAAGATTACTTAATAATGACAAAGGACCTAATACCGGGGGTATGGGTGCTTACTCACCAGCTCCGATAGTGACCCCGGAGCTACATGATAAAGCCATGAAGGATGTAATTGAGCCTGTCCTTAATGGCATGAAGGAGGCAGGAACACCTTTTATTGGATTTCTATATGCAGGACTAATGATTGCCCCCGATCAAACGATGAAAGTCCTTGAATTTAATTGTCGGCTTGGTGACCCGGAAACCCAGCCAATCATGATGCGCCTAAAAAGCGATTTAGTCACTTTGGTGGAGCATGCGCTAACGGGCACATTAAACGAAGTCGAACCAAATTGGGACCAAAGAACTGCATTAGGTGTTGTACTTGCAGCTAAAGGCTATCCTCAGTCACCGCGAAAAGGCGATATCATCACGATTCCACCGAAGGACAACGCAGACGTGCATGTATTTCATGCGGGCACTGCTCTAATTGACGATCAACTCGTCACTAGTGGTGGCCGAGTCTTGTGTGTAACAGCCATAGGAGATAACGCAATTCAAGCCCGTGAGTTAGCCCTAGAGGCCTCAAACCGAATCTCCTTCGCTGATAAACAATATCGGACCGATATTGGTTACAGAGTAATCAAAAATTAATAGCTATGATAGAAGTTGACTCAGTAAAACAATTTCTCACAGCACTTCAAGATAATATTGTTCAAGAAATAGAGGAACTTGATGGTAAGTCCTTTATTACCGATACATGGGATCGAGAGTCTGGCGGCGGAGGTACTAGCCAAGTCTTGGAAGATGGTAACTTGTTCGAACGGGCTGGAGTCAACTTTTCTCATGTCTTTGGGGACCAGTTACCACCATCTGCCACCACAGCGCGACCTGAGTTAACAGGTCGATCTTTCGAGGCTATGGGCGTCTCAGTCGTACTACATCCCAATAATCCTTATGTGCCAACCGTGCACATGAATGTTCGCTTTTTCTTTGCAGCGAAAGAATCTGAAGAGCCAGTTTGGTGGTTTGGCGGTGGTATGGACTTAACCCCATACTACGGGTTTGACGAGGATTGTGTTCACTTTCATAAGACCTGTAAGGCCGCACTCGACCCTTTTGATAAAGCACTGCACCCCAAATTTAAAAAATGGTGTGATAGCTACTTTTATTTAAAACATCGCCAGGAACCCAGAGGTGTTGGTGGTATATTTTTTGACGATCTATCAACACCTGATTTTGATACGTGCTTTGCAATGACTCGTAGTGTAGGTCAACATTTTTTAGCTGGCTACATGCCAATTGTTAGGAAGCGACAAGGGATACCATTTAGCGATAAAGAAAAAGATTTTCAAGCGTATAGGCGAGGTCGTTACGTAGAATTTAATTTAGTGTTTGATCGCGGAACCCTGTTCGGACTTCAATCCGGTGGGCGAACTGAATCAATCTTGATGTCTATGCCACCTCGGGTGAAATGGCGTTATAACTGGCGTCCAGATAGCAATACCGCCGAAAGAGCGCTATATGAAAAATATTTGATTGGTAAAGATTGGGTCTAGATATAGGAGTTGACACAATATATTCATATATTACTGAAATTTAAGTCAGTCACCCTCGCCCAGATAAGAGGAACGTATTTTCGGGCTGTAGAGTAACTCGTTGGATTCACCAGTTATCGACAACTCCCCACTTTCCATCACGTAAGCTCTTTGACTCGACTGTAGAGCTAAACGAGCATTTTGCTCGACTAATAAAATTGTAACTCCTGTTTTGGATACACCTCGAATAACTTCAAAAATCTTTTCAACCATAATCGGTGCCAAACCCATCGAGGGCTCATCCAACAATAGTAATTTTGGTCTCGACATCAAAGCCCGGCCGATTGCCAACATTTGCTGCTCACCGCCCGATAACGTCCCACCTGTTTGACGCCGTCGCTCCTTTAGCCTCGGAAAAAAGTCGTACATCTGTTTCAAGTCCAAATCTTGGTCCTTCTGACTGTTACCAAGGTAGGCGCCCATAAGGAGATTTTCTTCGACCGTCAAACGACCAAAAACACCTCTACCCTCTGGCA
The DNA here is from genome assembly GCA_028379895.1 of Burkholderiales bacterium. GTDB lineage: Bacteria > Pseudomonadota > Gammaproteobacteria > Burkholderiales > Eutrophovitaceae > Eutrophovita. The sequence continues at coordinate 66,512 of JAOEKQ010000002.1, read as the reverse complement.
CCATTGAAATACCAAGCCTTACACGATCAAAGACCGGCCTGTTAGTGAGGTCTTCATTGTCAAAAGACACGCGTCCTGTATGTGGGAGCACACCAGCTATGGCATTGAGCATAGAGCTCTTGCCTGCGCCATTCGCGCCAATTAAAGCGACTGTTTCACCTTCTTCAACACTTATGTCAACACCTCTCACTGCACGAATACCGCCGTACCTTACTCCCAGCGCATGAGTTTCCAAGAAACTCATGGCAACTCTCCACCAATATAAGCTTGTATAACCTTAGGGTCTGTCTGAACAAGTTTTGGTACATCTTCAGCTATCTTTTGACCATAGTCCAAAACGGCAACTCGATCACACAAATTCATGATGAGCTTGACGTCATGCTCAATCAATAGTACCGATACCCCGTCAGTTCTTATTGTCTGAATCAAAGCTTTCAATTCTCCCGTCTCAGTAGCATTCATCCCGGCCGCCGGCTCATCCAAAGCAAGTAATTTTGGCCGAGTAGCGAGAGCTCGTGCAATCTCTAATCTCCGCTGATCGCCATAAGATAAATTACACGCAAGATTATCAGCTTCCTTCAAAATGCCAACATAGTCTAACCACTTCATTGATTGGATCTGAATCATTTTTTCTTCCAGCCTAGCCGATTTCGTATTGAAGATCGCACCGAATGATCCCGTCGATGTCTTGGCATGCATACCAACCATGACATTCTCCATTACAGTCATATTTTGGAACAGTCGAATATTTTGAAATGTTCGCGCTATACCTGCCGTGGCAACTTGGTGAGGTTTCCGTCCAACAATAGATCGTGTGCCAAATTTAATCCCACCGTTATCCGGTAAATAAACACCAGTAATAACATTAAATAACGTAGTCTTTCCTGCACCATTAGGCCCAATCAAACCATATATTTCACCTTTGTTAATTGTTAATGAGACATCATTCAACGCTTGTATTCCGCCAAAATTTTTATTGATTCCTGTTAGCTCTAATAGCGGCATATGAATAATAATCTAATCTTTAGCGATGTCTGGATCTACAGATGTACGACGTTTTGGCGACGGCCAAAGGCCTGTCGGACGTATCAGCATTACCAGAATCAATGCTAAACCGAAAAGCAACATTCGAAGCGCCTCAGGATCAATATAAACATCTCCAAATAGGGTGCTTTGAATCGGCGACGCCGTTGACCTCAAAATTTCTGGTAGTACCGTAAGTAAAATTGCGCCAAGTAATACCCCATAAACATGCCCCATACCGCCCAGCACAACCATACATAAGACCATTATCGACTCTAGCAACCCAAAACTTTCTGGACTTACAAAACCTTGAAGACTCGCAAACAGACCGCCTGCAATGCCGCCAAACATTGCCCCTAAGGCGAATGCCAAAAGCTTCACATTGCGCGTATTAATACCCATAGCCTGAGCTGCTAATTCATCTTCTCTTATTGCTAACCACGCGCGACCAATTCTTGATTTCTCAAGCCGAACACAGATAACAACCGTCATAAACAAAAGAGTAAGTAAGACGTAATAATAAGTATGAGCACCTGAAAATGAAACTCCCAATAGCTCATGAGTTCTAGTCAGGTCAGCTCCTCCGATGCTTATCGGATCAATTTTATTAATGCCAATTGGTCCATTAGTTACATTGATTGGATGGTCGAGATTGTTCAAAAAAATTCGAATGATTTCCCCAAACCCCAAAGTAACGATAGCGAGATAGTCTCCTCTTAACCGCAGTGTCGGCGCGCCGAGTAACACGCCGAAAAGAGCGGCCATGCCGGCGCCGATAGGTAATATCGCCCAGAAAGGAAGGTGCAAATCAAACTGCGGAGAAGCCAGAAGTGCCCACGTATATGCGCCTACAGCATAAAACGCGATATACCCTAAATCCAACAAGCCTGCGAAACCTACAACTATATTTAAACCCAGAGCCAACATGGCGTAAATCAGCGCAAAATCAAGGATACGTACCCACGTTAGGCCCACGGTATTACTCAGCAAAAAAGGCAAAACTGCTAACGCCACGAATAGAAAAATATACCCAAAAAATAACGCTCTTTTATTACCTGTAAATTTACGCCATAAATCTTGTACAAAATGCTTCATGCACGCTCCGATACTCGCTCACCCATAATTCCCGTAGGCCTAAAAACCAAAACAACAATCAAAACAACAAATGCAAAAACATCCTGATAGTGACTACCTAAAAATCCGCCGGTCAAATCGCCGATATAACCAGCGCCAATACTTTCAATTAACCCCAACAACAGTCCCCCAAGAACTGCACCTCCCAGATTACCAATGCCGCCAAGCACCGCTGCGGTAAAGGCTTTAAGTCCCAGCATGAAGCCCATCGAATAATGAACCACACTGTAGTTACCCGCGATCAAAATTCCAGCTACTGCAGCTAATCCCGCCCCCATCATGAACGTTACAGAAATTATTTTATTAACATTAATCCCCATCAATCCTGCCACGCGCTGACTCTCAGAAGTGGCACGCATAGCGCGTCCCAACTTTGTAAAATGCACGATAACGAGTAGCCCAGTCATAAGCACCGCTGATATCGTAATAATAAATATCTGAACGCTGGTAATGCTCGCACCAAACAATTCGAATGTCTCAGTAGGGAATATTTGAGGTACTGTTTTGTATTTACGACCCCAAATTATCATGGCAATATTTTGCAGCAGAATTGATATTCCGATTGCGGTTATCAAAGGTGCGAGTCGAGGAGCATTTCTTAGCGGTCTGTAGGCTAACCGCTCAATTAAAAAAGCCAGCGCCATACACACAAGTATTGCCGAAACGCCCGCTAATAAGATCGTCAATAGTGGGTGCATTTCGGGGAATGCTGATAGCAGTATGGATACAACGGCGAGTGCGATCATGGCACCAATCATTACTACTTCGCCATGCGCAAAATTAATTAGTCCAAGTATGCCGTACACCATTGTGTAGCCTAGGGCTACCAAAGCATATACGCTACCTAGAACTAATCCATTTAAAATTTGTTGAGCGAATATATCCATCGCGTTACTTTGCTACCTTGAGCAAATTCAACTCAAACAAAAAAAAGCATTAGTGAATTAATCAGCGCCGCCAATTGTCTCAACATATTGCCACTTTCCATTAACAACCTGATAAAGGCTTATGCTGCCACCCTTAAGATCTCCGCGTTCATCAAAACGTATTCGGCCCGTAACGCCTGGGAAATCGGTATTTCGAAGAAACGGTAAGTAAGTTACTGGATCTGTTGAGTTCGCACGCATCATTGCGTTAATCATGACAAACGTCGCGTCATAAGCATACGGAGCGTAAAGCTGAATATCTTCTCGATAAATTTGCTTAAATTTTTCCCGAAATTCTTTACCCCCAGCCATTTGATCTAAAGGTAAACCAGGAGATGACGCATATGCACCTTCACCTTCAGCACCCGCCAAAACCATGAATTGTTTAGTCTGTACTCCGTCTCCGGCCAAGAACAGACTCGTTAGGCCGAGATTTTTAATTTGCTTCATCATAGGGCCAGCTTGCGAGTCCATTCCACCATAAAAAATCAAGTCTGGATTTAACCCTTTTATTTTCGTCAAAATTGCTGTGAAGTCGGTTTTTGTAATATCAGTAAATTCCCTAGTCAAAATCTGACCGCCAGCACTTTTAATAGCTGACTCAAACTCATCAGCCAAACCTTTTCCATAAGCGCTTCGATCATCAATAATTGCTATACCCTCAGCGCCAAGCGTCTTGACTGCATAATCACCTAAAACTTTACCCTGCTGCTCATCGTTCGCCATAACTCGGTGGGCTGTTTCGTAGTCTTGGTGGGTATAAGTAATGGCTGTTGCAGAAGGGGAAATTTGTGGTATCCCGGAGTCAAAATATATAGTTGAAGCGGGAATAGTTGTTCCAGAGTTTAGATGCCCAACAACGCCTACTATATTTGAGTCGACCAACTTCTGAGCGACAACGGTCGCCTTTTGAGGATTAGCTTCATCATCCTCCGATAGCAACCTAAATTGAACTGGCACCCCAGCAATGACCAGATTCAACTCATTAGCCTCATCAACGGCTATTTCAGCTCCTCGCTCATTATCCTTTCCCAGATGAGAAATAGAACCAGTAAGCGGCCCAACATGTCCAATATTCACAATTTTTTTTCCGTCTCTGGTCTCTGTCTCTGCACCACAACCTGCAACGATTAATGCGGCGATAAATATCGCAAATGAACGTTTCCTTATCATTTTCTCGTCTCCTAATTTTTATCTCAATCGAGAACCCTATTGCCTTACAGACCCAAGTTAATACTAACAGTGGGAAGCACCGTGTCAATTTTTGATTTTAAAAACAAACCAAGTAACCGAAAAAAAACCGGCTATCAGCCGGTTTTTTGGAGTTCCTATCTCTCACATGGACATGATCCACTCAGCAAGTAGCTTGGCTTCATCATCAGTAACAGGCATAGGCGGCATCGGGATCGGACCCCACTTACCCATACCTCCATTTTTTATAGACTTAACAAGTCTCTCTACGGTTATCTCCCCGCCTTTTGGATCTTTTCCTTTGGCAACTTCCTTATAAGCAGGACCTACCAATTTTCTGTCTATCGCGTGACAACTTAAACAATTTTTACTTTTTGCTAGCGCCTCAGCTTCATTCGCCTGCACGCTCGAAATGAAACTCAAGCCAAAAGCAACAAGGCAAGTTACAACAACTTTCTTCATTTTGATCCTCTCCCTTCCGTTCGCTGCAAGCTAATTAATCATCCGGTTTTGCCGCAAAAACACCATAACCATTCTCTAAATTAACCAACACACAATAAATTTCTTATTGCTCAAAATATTAAATTAACCTAGCTCAATTGTACCACCCAATTATCGTTAAATACCAACACAATAGGCTTCTAATCGACGGTAAATAAAAGATCCAGTAGTAAACCTAAAAAAATAATGCCGCCTACGGAATTATTTTGCCGAAATGCTCTAAAACACCCCTTTCGAGATCGCGACTTTATCAAAGGATATTGCAACGCCATCGCGATTACCGCAAAGAGTAAACCCATAAAATAAAGTAAACCAAAGCCGCTCATAATTCCGACGACACACATAACAGAAGCGAAGGCAAATTGAAAAAAGACAATCCATAGAGTATCCAACTTCCCAAAGAGTATTGCTGTCGTTTTTATTCCTATTTTCAAATCATCATCACGATCTACCATGGCATATTGCGTATCGTAAGCAAGTACCCAAAAAACAGTACCTAACATAGTAACTAAAGCCACTAACGGAACATGGTTTACAGTAGACGCATAAGCCATTGGGATTCCAAAGCCAAATGCCACGCCTAAGTGAGCCTGCGGCGTTGAGATAAATCTCTTCGCATACGGATAACTGATAACTAGAAATAATGCTAAAAATGACAACTTAATTGTCAGTATATTAAGCGTCAGCACTAAGCAAAAAGCCATTATCGAAAATAAGGAAGCAATAAATAAAGCCTCCCACGGCGTTATTTCCCCGCAGGCTAGCGGTCGACTGGCCGTTCGTTTTACTTTCGAGTCAAAATTTCGATCGGCATAATCGTTGATAGCGCATCCCGCAGATCGCATGAAAATAGTCCCGAGTACATAAGTAAAAAAAATCTTGGTATCTGGCACGCCTTCTGATGCCATCCACAGCGCCCATAAAGTCGGCCAGAGAAGTAAAAAAATACCTACTGGTTTATCAATACGGATTAACCTCCCGTAAGCAGATAAACGCTTGGATAACATGTTCCACATATCACTACACCTCGGAGAATTTTTCCCGGGAACCATACCACCGATCAATATGTCGTTCCGCCAACTCAGTGTGGTTCGTTAAAAAATCCGGCGCAAAATGCTTGGCTTTTTCTAAAAGCAGCACATCTCTTTCTGGATCAGCATAGCGGAGCATCGGCAACCCAGACTGTCGAGCACCTAATATTTCTCCAGGCCCCCTAAGCTGCAGGTCCGCCCTAGCAACCTCAAAGCCATCTATGTTTTCATAAATAATCTTTAATCGAGATCGCGCAGCATCTGTCAACTTTGAGCTATATAAAAGAATACATGTACTGGCACCAGACCCACGGCCAATACGTCCCCTCAATTGGTGTAATTGAGATAGGCCCATCCTCTCTGCATTTTCAATAACCATCACCGTGGCATTCGGTACATCAACTCCGACCTCGATCACTGAAGTCGCAACTAATAAGTGGATATCGCCGTGAGTAAACTCACCCATGATTCTAGTTTTTTCTTGGCTCTTCAGTCGACCATGCACAATGCCAATATTAAGACTTGGAAATTGAGCTTGAATTAACTCGTGAGTTTGAATAGCCGTTTCCAATTGTAACGCCTCAGACTCTTCAATAAGGGGACAGACCCAATACACTTGTTGTCCCGATTGGCACGTATCTTGAATCCGCTGAAACACCTCTCCTCGCCGGCTGTTACTAACAAGCTTAGTCGTGATAGGAATGCGGCCTGGTGGTAACTCATCAATCACCGAAACATCTAAGTCCCCGAAAAAACTCATAGCTAACGACCTAGGGATAGGCGTTGCACTCATCATCAGCTGGTGAGTTTGGTTTAATTTGTCAGCCCCTTTATCGACTAACGCTAACCTTTGTTTGACGCCAAACCGATGTTGTTCATCAACAATAACTAACCCTAATTTTTTAAATGCAACATCACTCTGAAAAAGAGCGTGTGTTCCAACAACAATATGGGCAACTCCAGATTTGATCTTTTCGATCGTTTGGTTTCGCTCCGATTTCGTAAGGCTTCCTGTTAAGCGCTCAACGCTTATACCCAGAATCGTTAACCAACCTTCTATTTTCTTAAAATGTTGCTCAGATAAAATCTCGGTAGGAACCATTAGGGCCACCTGATATCCTGCGTCAATAGTCTGTAATGCCGCCAAAGCGGCAATTACCGTCTTACCGCTTCCAACATCACCTTGTAGTAAGCGCCGCATTGGGAATTTTTCAGATATATCTGACTGAATTTCAGAAAGAGCTCTCTCTTGAGCATTAGTAAGCTTAAAACCCAATCGAGATAAAAATAACTCTATTCGCGAGTTAACCACAGACATTATTGGTGCCGAATACAGCTCACGCTTATCGTAATTCTTTCGCATGATCAGCTGCTGAGCTAATAGTTCGTCGAAACTCAGTCGTGCCCAAAACCTGCTACTACGATCTTTGAGCAAGGCTGGATCCACATCAGCACGAGGCCGATGGAGGGTATTGACGGTGTCACAAAAACTCGGCAATCCAAGGTCACGCAAATGAAAGGGTAAAAGCGTATCACTTTGGTCTGCAACAGCAAATGCACGTGTGACCGTTTTGCGAATCGATGCTTGGCCTAGTCCCTTAGTGGTCGCATAAACCGGAGTCAAGGTTGTTGGTAGCTCATCGTCAGCAATTATTTTTTTGTAACGCGGGTGCACCATTTCTTTTACGTGTTGGCGATTCAATCTAAACTCACCGACCACTCTTATACGAACTCCAGCCTCTAACATTCTTTGTTGGCTAGGATAAAAATTTAAGAAGCGAAGCGAAGCGATACCAGTTGTATCTTCGACTGAAACCACTAATTGTCGTCTCGGACGAAATTCAACTTTGGCCTGAATTACAGTGACCTCGATTTGGATAGACTCACGCTCTGGTGCCTCATTAATTTTAAATACGTGGGTCTCATCTTCATATCGAATGGGGAAAAAAGTTAGTAGGTCTTCTGCGCGTGATATTCCCAGCTTAATCAGCTTTGCGCGAACGGCTGGCGTAGCAACTTTCTCAAGATTACTAAATTGATCAGGGGAATTAATGGCACGATTTTTCATATATTTCCAAAGATTATTTCGAGAAAAATCTAACGAATGGCGATTGCATCTACTTCAATCAAGCCGCCTTTTGGCAAACCCAATACTTGAACCGTTGAGCGAGCGGGATAGTAATCTGATGCAAATAAGTTACCCATAAGTTTATTGAGTACGCCGAAATCAGCTAAGTCAGTCATGAAAATTGTAACTTTGACAACATCATTTAAATTAAACTCCGCCTCTTCCAAAATAAACCGAATATTAGTAAAGGTCTGATCTGCTTGTGCTGAAAAAGTAGGTAGCAACAGTCCTGACTTAGGATCTAGGCCCAACTGGCCTGAGATATAGAGTGTTGAGCCCGACTGCACCCCTTGCGAATAAGCGCCCATAGCAGCCGGCGCGCTATCCGTTTGAATTGTTCGATTCGCCATAAAGTCCTCCTAGGTATAGTATTGTGCAGCACAAAAAATGGATGCAGGACCAAAACCCTTCAAATTCGAATGAGCAACGCGTCAAATATGGTTTTTGTTTTAAAAATAGCAGATTTATAGAGACGTGCGAATAAGTCCTAAGATCCTATATGCATATTAACTCCCAAGATACTCATAAACAAAATATAGCCGCCCTCACAATCGCAGCGATTGGCGTCGTTTTTGGAGATATTGGCACTAGTCCGATATATACAATTCGGGAGGTGTTTAGTCCAAGATACGGTATAACTCCCAGCGCAGATAATATTTTGGGATGTTTATCCCTTATATTTTGGGCTCTCGCCTTGGTTGTCTCGATCAAGTACGTATTCTTCATGCTTAGAGCTGACAATCGTGGCGAAGGCGGCATGATGGCGCTACTAGCGCTTGTGCTGAAGGCAACAGAAAAGAAACCCAAAAAACGCTTTTTTTTGATCGCGCTCGGGCTATTTGGTGCGGCACTTTTCTATGGCGACGGGATTATAACTCCTGCAATATCGGTGTTATCTGCGGTCGAAGGTCTAGGAGTCGCAACCCCCACTCTTCAGCCCTACGTTATACCAATCACAATCGTAATAGTGATTTTACTTTTTATGTTGCAACAACGTGGGAGCGGCGGAGTTGGCGCCCTCTTTGGTCCAGTAACCGTCATTTGGTTTGGCGTCCTTGGGTTTTTAGGCTTAATTAATCTTGGGTTAGATCTCTCGATCTTCAAGGCGCTAAACCCAACCTATGCAGTCCAGTTTTTCATTACGAATAAAATCTTTGGATTTTTGGCCATCGGGGCTATCGCATTAGCCGTCACCGGAACTGAGGGTATCTATACCGATATGGGTCACTTTGGTCGAAAACCAATTAGAATTGCATGGACGTTATGGGTTTGGCCTAATTTATTACTTAATTATTTTGGCCAAGGAGCACTCATCCTAGCGCAACCAGAGACAATATCTCATCCCTTTTACAACATGGTTCCTACATGGGGACTTTATCCGCTAATAGGCTTGACGACTATCGCGACGGTAGTTGCCTCACAAGCGGTTATTTCAGGTACCTATTCATTGACAAGACAAGCAATTCAGTTGGGGTATTGCCCGAGACTCGACGTATTTCATACATCTGAGAGCGAAATTGGGCAAATTTATATGCCATGGATAAACTGGATGCTTTTAGCCGCTGTTTTATTGCTGATTCTTTCCTTCGGATCATCTAGCAATCTGGCAGGAGCATACGGCGTAGCTGTTACGGGGATGATGGCTATCGATACTGTAATGGCCTACTTTGTGGTCACTCACCTGTGGGGCTGGCGTCGGTGGTATGCCTTACCAATAGCGGTGATTTTTCTGACATTCGATTTAATTTTATTCTCAGCAAATTCTGTCAAAATTCTTCATGGTGGCTGGTTTCCATTCACGATCGGATTAATACTGTTCACACTATTCACGACTTGGTACAAAGGACGCCAAGGGCTCGCAAAAGAGTTGGCCCCTGATGCACTGGAACTAGAACCCTTCCTGACTAGTTTAGCGGCATACCCTCCCCAAAGAGTGTCAGGCACAGCAGTTTTTATGACTACGTCCTCAAGCACTGTACCCCACGCACTGCTGCACAATCTGAACCACAATAAAGTACTACATGAGCGCGTTGTTCTTTTAACGGTAAGTACTGAAGAAATACCGCACGTCTTGGATAATGAGCGCGTCGTAGTTGAGTCAATCACAAAAGAATTCCATAAAATTCTCGTTAGATATGGCTTCAAAGACCAACCAGATATCCCGGCAGCACTTGAGCTGTGTGCCTCCTCTGGACTTAACTTTAACACAATGGATACGTCATATTTCCTCTCCAGACAAACTCTAGTTCCGAAATTAGGAAAAGATATGGCTCTTTGGCGCGAAAAATTGTTCGCACTGATGTCAAGAAATTCTGCAAGCACTATTAGCTTTTTCAAACTACCAGCTAACCGAGTTGTCGAACTCGGCACGCGAATTGAACTTTAAGCCCCGATAACTATGTGCGCTCAGAAAAAATTGCGAAATGAATCTTCGATATAAGAGTACAAATAACAACTAAGATGCCCAACCAAGACAACTACCTCTTAATCAAAGCACCTTAAAAAAAACATAATGTTGTGTTTTTATGCTAATAATATGGTGTTTCGTTGGGCTCAAAGGAAAAGTTATGGACTATGTTGCACCAAAAACTGCTATGGAAGCAAGTGAAGCGCTGGTTCAAGATGGCGCATTCGCCCTTGCGGGGGGGACCGATTTACTTGTCAAACTCAAAACTAAATTCATATCACCGAATATTGTTGTTGACATAAAGCAGGTCCCTAAAATAACGAGCATCGAGGAATCCATGGATGGGTGGTGGATCGGTGCGGCAACGCCATGTGCGGAAATCGTCGAACATGAATCCCTATGTCAAGACTGGCCGGGAGTAGTGGAGGCATTATCGCTGATCGGATCAACTCAAATTCAAGGGCGCGCGACTCTGGGAGGCAATTTATGCAACGCTTCCCCAGCGGCCGATAGCGTACCTGCGCTGATCGCCGCGAATGGCACTTGTGTCATTTCCGGACAAACAGGAGAAAGAGAAGAGCCGATAGAGAATATTGTTATATCTCCTGGGGCTACTGTTCTCGCAAAAGGAGAATTCATTCTTGGATTTAAACTTCCAAAGCCCCCAAGCGGCTCAGGTGACGCCTACCTGCGCTTAATTCCACGCAGCGAAATGGATATCGCGGTAGTTGGTGTAGGCACCTCGGTCAGTGTGGATAAGAATAAAAAAATTACATCTATTCGGATATCGTTAGGTGCAATAGCACCTACGCAGGTTATTCTTGACGGGCTGGAAGATATCTTTATTGGTAAAGAGCCAGATGAAGATTCAATAAATAAATTGGTTTCATTAGCTGAATCCGCTTGCAGACCGATCAAAGATAAAAGAGGCACCATCGAATATCGAACAAAAATTGCTGGTGTGCTTGCAAAGCGGACCCTTAACATCGCATACGAACGCGCGACCAACCATTAAAAACGGACTCGAAGATAAACAAATGTCGAAAACACATGTTTCAACACAAATAAATGGGGATAGTTACGAATTCCTTTGCAACACACAACAAACCCTTCTCGATATTTTAAGGCACGAACTAGACTTGACGGGAAGCAAAGAAGGATGCTCCACAGGAGATTGTGGAGCCTGTAGCGTGATGATGGAGGATCGATTGGTGTGCGCTTGTCTCGTTCTAGGAGTAGAGGCCAACGGCAAAGAAATTGAAACAATTGAGGGATTATCCTCAGGGTCGTCCCTTGATCCTCTACAACAAAAATTTATCGACCTTGCCGCGCTTCAGTGTGGCATCTGCACACCAGGCGTTTTAGTAGCTGCGAAGGCGCTTTTAGCAAAAAATAAAAACCCCAGTGAGGAGGAAGTACGGTTTTGGTTAGCCGGTAACTTATGTCGGTGCACTGGGTACGATAAGATCGTGCGTGCCGTCCTCGAAATTGCAGCTGAGGCCAGAAACACCTGAAGATTTAGACTTTAGAGAAAAAGGAATTCAACATGAATGACATGACTCAAACTAACTTTGAACGGGCTTTAAAAATTGTCGGCTCGCGACCTGCAAGGCCTGATGGAGTAGATAAAGTTACCGGTAGAGCGTTATTTGGGGCTGATAAATCCCTCCCTAATATGCTGGTAGGACGAGTGCTTAGAAGCCCTTATGCTCACGCGAAAATCCTCTCTATCGATACCAGCAAAGCAGAGAAGCTAAAAGGGGTAAAGGCTATCATCACTTCGGTCGACTTTGAAGACTTTCCATCGGAATTTGTACCCAACGGGGAAATGGTCGTAAACATGAAGGATATTACTCGAAATGTTATGGCTCGAGAAAAAGTCCTATATGTTGGACACACCGTCGCGGCTATAGCAGCAACAGACGAAGACATTGCGGAACAAGCTCTCGCTTTAATTGATGTGAAATATGAAGTATTACCTCACGTCTTGGAAGTCGAGGACGCAGAAAAATCCGATGCGCCATTACTGCACGACGATATGATGACGATTGGAGTCGAGCCTGCACCGACGTCAGCGTCAAACGTGGCAAAACGCGTCGAATTCGGCTTTGGAGACGTTGAAAAAGGATTCTCCGAGGCGGACCTAGTAGTTGAGAGAGAATTTACAACACAACAAGTACACCAAGGGTATATCGAGCCGCATGCCTGCTTAGCTAGCGTCTCGGAAGATGGTCAGGCTGAGTTATGGTGTACAACTCAAGGGCCCTTCGTGGTGCGGAATTTCTGCTCTAAACTTCTTGGTTTCAACGCAGCACAAATTCGCGTAACAGCCTCGGAAATTGGTGGCGGGTTTGGTGGGAAAACAGTTGTTTACCTTGAGCCTTTGGCGCTTGCGCTTTCAAGAAAGTCTTGTCGTCCTGTAAAAATGGAAATGAACCGGGCGGAAGTGTTTACCGCTAGCGGACCAACATCCGGAGCGAAAATATGGGTCAAGATTGGGGTTAAGAATAACGGACAAATAACGGCTGGAGACTGCATCTTAAAATATCAAGCAGGAGCATTTCAGGGCGCCCCCGTTGGTCCAGGTGCTATGTGCGCGTTCGCACCCTATGATCTAACAAATGTCCGCGCGGTTGGATACGATATCGTGGTAAATCGGCCCAAAGTTGCGGCATATCGTGCTCCTGGAGGTCCTATTTCTGAGTACGGAGTCGAGAGCGTCATTGACGAAATCGCTCTAAAAATCGGTATGGATCCCATTGATTTACGACTTAAAAATGCGGCAAAAGAGGGTACTATTGCCCCGTATGGTCCTAAGCTCGGGCCGATAGGAATGATTGAAACGCTTGAGGCAGCTAAAGACCATCCACATTACTCGGCTCCACTTGGCCCCAACCAAGCTCGAGGAGTAGCCTCAGGTTTCTGGTTCAATATTGGCGGCGAAACCAGTTCATCAATTACGATTAATGAAGACGGCACGGTAGGGCTTACCCTTGGCACGCCAGACATTGGCGGTTCACGAGCATCCATGGCGATGATGGCATCCGAAGAACTAGGCGTTCCGATGGAGCTTATCAAGCCCATCATCGGCGATACTAACTCTCTTGGTTTCAATTTTCTAACTGGCGGTAGTCGAGCTACATTTTCTACTGGAACAACAGTGGTTGAATCCACTAGAGAAGCAATAGGAGAGCTTAAAAAGCGAGCAGCATTACTTTGGGAAGTGTCTCTTGATCAAGTTGAATGGGTTGATGGTCATGCTCGTCTGATTTCAGGAGATGAGCCCAAAACAATGAGTCTCGCTCAAATCGCAAAACAAGCAGGAAAAACTGGTGGACCTATTATGGCTAATTGCTCCATGAATGTTACTGGTGCTGGGCCAAGTCTGGGAACGCACATTGTTGACGTTGAAGTGGATAAAGAGACTGGACGGGTCTCCATCATTCGTTACACCGCAATCCAGGATGCAGGTAAGGCTATTCACCCTGCCTATGTTGAGGGGCAATTGCAAGGAGGTGCAGTTCAAGGAATAGGTTGGGCACTTAACGAAGAATATATATATAACGATAAGGGCGAATTGGAAAATACAGGGTTCTTGGACTATCGCATACCTGTCTGTTCCGACGTACCAATGATAGACACTGTCATCGTTGAAGTACCAAATCCGAATCATCCGTATGGAGTTAGGGGCGTAGGAGAGACGCCGATCATTCCACCACTTGCGGCTATCTCGAACGCAGTATCTAGAGCAACCAATAAACGATTCGATGAATTGCCACTCTCTCCGCCTAAAGTTTTGGCGAAACTCATGCACGGATAAAGATTAAAACATCCTTGGCGCAACTTATTATCACAGGCTCTCTAAAGAACCTTACAAACGGTATTAGTGAGTTTAATATCCAGGCAAGAAATGTCCACCAGTTGGTAAGAGAACTTAAACAAATTTGTCCCGCTCTTGCACCACTAATTGAATCTGACGGTTTCGCTGTCGCAATTGACGGCGAAATCCATCAAGACATCCTGTTTGCTCCGATAAGCGAAAGCAGTGAAATCCATATTATTCCACCTATCGGAGGGGGCTAATAAGATTTCCTATCACTTAAAGTACTTAACGAATACTTCGGCCACCATCTACCGGAATTGCCAGACCTGTCATAAACGAGGCGTCTTCACTCGCCAAAAAAGCGATAGTAGAAGCGACCTCGTCTGACTGTCCGATGCGACCAATCGGATGCTTTTCAATCATCTGCGTCTTAAGTAATGCGGGGTCAGGGGATTCAGCCATCATACCTCTTGGCATAGCGGTATCGATAGTAGCAGGACAAACACAATTTACACGAATATTGTCTTCACTATGATCCAACGCTAGAGACATAGTCATCGAAACTATCGCGCCTTTAGTCGCGGCATAAGCAACTAGCCGCCGGTTACCACGAATGCCGTTTATAGATGCCACATTAACGATCGCCCCACCGCCCCTATTTCTCAAAAGTGGAATCGCCTTTTGACAACCCAAAAAACTACCTCTAAGATTTATTGCCATGACCTCGTCCCAAAGTTCTGACGTTGTCTCCTCTGCCGTAGCTTGAGGAGAAATACCAGCATTATTTATCAATACGTCTAACCCACCATGGGACTTCATTAGTAAATCGATCGTTGCTATCCACGATTCCTCATGTCTAACATCTAATTTTATCGTCTCATAATTCTTTACTGCCTCGGCCTGAGCATCATCGAATATTCCCGCGATAATTGTTGCACCCTCACTCGCCATTCTTTTTGCAGTGGCCAATCCTATCCCTTGCCCTGCGCCAGTAATCAATACCACTTTATTTTCAAACCGACCCGTCATTATGCTTATTCCTTTTTATTTAATATCTATAACTAAAATTCTCTAAAATAAGGCTTCTAGCTTCTTTTTGTTTGGAGCATAAACAATGCCTTGTTCTGTGATCAGCGCGGTAATTAAGCTTGCTGGAGTTATATCAAAAGAAGGGTTTCTGACTTTAATATTTTCAGGTGCCCATTGAATATCTCCGTATCCCGTAACCTCACTTGAAGATCGTTCTTCGATAGGAATGTCATCACCGCTGGGTATAGATAAATCTATCGTCGATAACGGGCAAGCAACGTAAACAGGAATGTTGTGTTCTTTTGCGAGAACAGCGACCATATATGTGCCGATCTTATTCGCCACATCACCGTTGGCCGCGATTCGATCTGTGCCTACTATAACCGCATCAATCTCGCCGCTTTTCATAAAGTGGCCGGCCATGTTGTCTGTGATTAGTGTCGTATCTATCCCGTCTTCCGAGAGCTCCCAAGCTGTCAAACGAGCGCCTTGCAAGAATGGTCGAGTCTCATCAGCGAAAACCGTTATTTTTTTTCCCTCTGCTACAGCAGAGCGAATAACTCCCAGAGCAGTCCCATGACCCGCAGTCGCTAACGCTCCAGCATTACAGTGAGTCAAAATACACATACCATCATCAAGAATCGATGCGCCAAAAACGCCCATTCTTTTATTGGTTTCAATATCTTCGTGATAAATTGCGTGCGCCTCATCAAGCAATAAACGCGCAACGAACAAATTTTCATTTTTAGAATGCTCATAGAATCGAATGCGCATACGCTTCAAGGCCCAAAATAAATTTACAGCAGTTGGTCGACTCGCCGCCAAAACATCAAAAGCCCGAGCCATTCGTTCAACGAAATCTTCTCTAGGTAGCGAAGCTAGTTTTTGGGCCTCTAAAGCAACGCCGTAAGCTGCCGCCACCCCAATGGCCGGCGCACCCCTCACGACCATCTGTTTAATGCCTTCCGCGACTGTTTGCGCGTCTGAACAAGGCAAGAACTGAATGACAGACGGCAAGCATCGTTGATCAATCATTTCAAGCTGATTATTTCGCCAACGTAATGTTTCAACGGTCATGTAGTACCCTTTACGTTAGTCGCCTTCGAACCCAACAAGGGAAAATACACACCTCCCCATTGCTTCAAGTTTCTTTGCGCCACCTAGATCAGGCAAATCGATAACAAAGCAACACTCTACAATTTCGCCACCACAACGCTCAATTAGTTGAGTCGTCGCGATTGCAGTACCTCCGGTAGCAATCAAATCATCCACTAATAATATCCTTGACCCTTTAGGAAACGCATCGGCGTGAATTTCAATTTTATCGGTTGCATATTCCAACTCATAACTTTGGGAAACCGTCTGGCCAGGAAGTTTCCCAGTCTTTCTAACAGGGATAAATCCTTTAGTTAAAGTAGCTGCGAGAGGAGCTCCTACGATAAATCCTCGTGCCTCAATACCTGCAATAAAATCAAAATCATACTTTGAGTACCGGTCAGCTAAAATCTTAATAACATATTTAAAGCCCTCAGGGTCACTTAATAACGTAGTGATATCACGGAACATAATGCCGGGTTTAGGATAGTCCGGGATTGTTCTTATTAGCTCCTTTATATTCACGATTAATCCTTTCAAAGCACATTACAATTAAGAAATTTCGTCTCAAAAAATCTCGAAAACCTAATTAAGCCTTCATCACGCGTCCAGCGATCGCGTCAAGCTTTTTAACTAAGTTTGGATCTCGAGCATCAGGTGCCGTAATTAAGGCAAACTCAAGCGCTTGCTTACAACTACACGCCGGGCCGCTCACATCAGCATGGATCATAGGCGTAACCTCACTGATTAATGTCTTCGCTTTTTCCGCATTTCCAACCAAAACTCTTATTACCTGCTCAACAGAAACGTCTTCATGATCAGGATGCCAGCAATCAAAATCCGTGACCATCGCTACGCTTGCATAGCAAATTTCTGCTTCGCGCGCTAACTTAGCCTCTGGCATATTAGTCATACCGATTACATCACAACCCCATTCACGATAAAGCTTTGATTCCGCTAATGTAGAAAATTGCGGCCCCTCCATTACAAGATAAGTACCACCTCGAACATACCCAATATCTGAAACCCTTAATGCAGATTGAATATGATCACCTAGGCGTGAGCAAACTGGATGCGCCACTGAAACATGAGCTACTAAGCCCTTTCCAAAGAATGATTTCTCTCGAGCGAAGGTCCTATCAATAAACTGATCTACAACGACGAACATGCCAGGCGCGAGGTCCTCACGTAAAGAACCGACGGCACTCACAGAAACTAAATCCGTAACACCCAACCTCTTCATACCGTCAATATTCGCACGATAGTTAACGTGACTCGGCGAAACGCCATGCCCTCGTCCGTGCCGCGGAAGAAATACAATTTTTAATCCCTCAAACTCACCAACCAAATATTCATCTGAGGGCTCCCCAAAAGGACTCTCCACTTTAATCCAATTAATATTTTCTAAGCCTTCTATATCGTAGACACCGCTGCCGCCGATAATGCCGATGACTGTATCAGCCTTCATTGCTACACCCTCTTTTCATTACTATTAAAGTTGATTATTTAGATATCAGATCCGAATTCAAAGCTGTGGTCGTAAATGATTTACATCGTTTCTTTTATCGGTTTTGCGCGAACAACAAAGATTAAGCCGACAACCACCATCGGGACGCATAACCACTGCCCCATCGAAAACCCGAATGATAATAGACCTAAGTGCAGGTCAGGCTCCCTCATAAATTCAATAAGAAACCGAAATAGACCGTAACATAGTAAAAATAATCCTGACACTACACCTACCGCACGTCTTTTTTTTGAGACAATCCAAAGAATCAGAAACAGGACTATTCCTTCGAGAAAGAACTCATACAGCTGTGATGGGTGTCTGCCCACGAACACACCTGATTGTGGAAACACAATTGCCCAAGGCATATCAGTTGGACGACCCCAAAGCTCCCCATTTATAAAATTTCCAATCCGCCCTGCTGCCAAGCCTAACGGAACTAACGGCGCTATAAAGTCGCCTAGAGCTAGCCAGTTTTTATATTTTAACTGCGCATAAATTACTATGGCAACGCACACCCCGATTAATCCCCCATGGAATGACATCCCACCTTCCCAAACATAGAGCACCGACAACGGCGTTCGAATGATGCTGCCTAAATCATAAATGATCGAATAACCTAAACGACCACCAATGATGACGCCCAACACAATATAGAAGAGCAGGTCATCAAACTCGCGTAATGAAATCGAGGAATCTTGGTTTGCTCGTATTCTCGATCGCCCGAGAATAAAACCCAAGCCAAATCCGACAAGGTACATCAACCCATACCAACGCACCGCAACGGCACCAATCTGGATTGCTACTGGATCAAATTCAGGATGATAAAACATTAATCATGACTCACTCGTTGGGGATCCTGCTGTGGTTCATTCTGCTACGAATAATCTTTCCTTTTCTGAGAGATCGCTCAGTGTCGCCGATTAAATCATGTTTCCTCGGCGCCGGAATATAAGAGGCTAATTTTACTGCCTCGTATTCACTCAAATCATTTGCCCTCTGGCCAAAATAGTGGTTCGCCGCCGCCTCGATGCCATAGACACCTCGACCCCACTCTATGACATTTAAATAAATTTCTAAAATCCTTTGTTTAGATAACATAAACTCTAACATCAAGGTCAAAATCACCTCTTGTGCCTTTCTCCAAACAGACCGACTCGGCGATAAAAATAAATTCTTCGCTAGCTGTTGAGTAATAGTAGAGCCTCCAGACACGGTTTTCCCCTGCCTTAAATTCTGTGAGGCCGCGTAACGCAAAGATGCCCAATCGAATCCACCATGACTCAGGAATTTAGCATCTTCAGAGGCAATGACTGCCTTTTTTACTTTTAGAGAAATATCTTCATACTCAACCCAAATGTAACTTGGCGTCGTATTGGTTTCTTCAGCGTAAGCACTCATGAAGGAGGTGCTAGTTGGCTCGATCCATTTTAAAATCAAAATACGGCCCGCGAACCATAGCTCGTAGAGCAAACATAATGAAATTAAAAAACCAAAAAATCTCCGGCTCCAACGTGCTCGTCGCCTCATTCCGAGCGTAATATCTTCATTACTGTTTGAGTGTCGGGACGCTTGTCGCACCAGAGAAAAAAAGATTCCGCTGCCTGTTCAACCAGCATACCTAAACCATCTACAGCTCTGTGCGCTTTAGATTTTTGTGCCCATTTAGTGAAAGACGTTTCATGCTTACCGTACATCATGTCATAAGCCAGAGCTTTACTGCCTAAGAGGTTCGTTCTAAGCGGAAATAAGTCATTACTCAAGCTGCTCGACGTAGCGTTCACAACCAGATCGAATTCACCGTCATGAAGATCATGTAATCCTCCGGCGACGACATCAACAGCCAGCCCTCTAGCCTCAACTTCGATCGTTTTAATCAATTGATGAGCTTTTTCTGGCGTTCGGTTAATTACCCTAATTGATTTAGGAAGCTCTTCAAGGATAGGCAATAAGACACCACGCGTTGCTCCTCCAGAGCCTACAATTAACACCGATTTCCCGGCGATCGAAAACTCTAGATTATCAACAATATCCCTCACTAGACCAATTCCGTCTGTATTTTCAGCCGAAATCACTCCGTTTTTACATAGCAGTGTGTTCGCAGCCTTCGCATGCTCTACACGAGTCGATCGAAGCGTCGAAAATTCGTAAGCCTCAAGCTTAAATGGGACAGTGACGTTAGCTCCTCGACCACCCGAAGCGAAAAATTCACTCACAACCTTTGAGAAATCACCAACAGGACAAAGGAGCTTTTTATACTCAATAGAAATCCCTGTTTGTTGAGCAAACAGAGAATGAATTTGAGGTGATTTGCTATGCTCAATCGGATTGCCAATAACGACATATTGCTCAGGTTTTACCATCTATTTCCCTTGCTCTAGAACAAGATCATTCCTCTTGAATGACCATTGTCGAGTAATGGAGAGCACATCAAATTTAGCGCTTAATCTAGAATCAAAAGAATCGAATGGTGCAGATCTTTGCACAATATCTGTCGCCGCTCGGTCCAACATGTCTGATCCAGAGGATCGGTCTATAGAGACATTTTCCACTGTACCGTCAGAACGAATCGACACCGTTACAACCATTGCTCCCTCGAGCCTTTGGTCATTTAGACCTTGTGAATAATGTCGGCTACCAAAGTCTTCTATTCTCTGTCTCCAACGTTCTACATAAGTCGCGAACTCCGCCTCCCGAACGTTCGCACCAATAAATTTTCGTTTTGGCCTCTTTTGATAATTCATCCACTTTTTGTCAATTTTGGCTTGCAAAACACTCGTGGCTATCTGATTAGACGGGCTAATAGTGCTATCGGAAATTTCAGTGTTATCTATTTTTTTTTCACTGGCATCGGGAATGGACTGCAGCATTGCGCGCTCCCGATCCATTGCTAGAAGCTCTCGCACGGAGCGTTCTAGGTCGTCAACGCGACGTACGGCTAACGCCATACTTCGCTCCATTGTAGTCAACACCTCAACTGCAACATTACTCGTAACCATAACGTTTGCCTCCGTATTGCCGCCGCCCTCTAAACTGACTTGGGCTAACGCATCCGCCACATTGACCTGTCTCTGTGACTGACTATTAACGAGAATCACGTCCAAGTCAGCTGACACCAAACGAGGCCTCGACGTTGTTTCGGCACTGTGGATGGTCAATAACATCATATGAACGAAAAAAGAAAAGACCAGCGCGAATGCCATCTTCTTGGAGGCTCTAAAAATAACTTGTTTACCAGCTCCTCGATTAAATCGCATACTTAAGTTAGTCGCTATTTATCAGAATTATTTAGTGTAGAAGATTACGTGGTTGGTTTACTACTTACAAGTCAGAGGTTCTTAATCCACTCGGAAGTGGCGAAATTATCAAATAAATTTATATCCAATATCCTAATTAAAACCCTATCTCCGGTATTGCTTTGAGTCACATCATTAACCTTGCACACCAATGGAATAGAATCCAAGCGAACTAAATTTTCGCGCAACACTTCCGCTTCAAATTCTCTTTGGTCCGTCTGTTGCAACCATTTTAAGCACCAAAAACGCTCCATTGACCTTTGAAAATCAGCATATTGTCCATACTTAGTTTCAAAATCATAAACAATGCTTTTCAACTCTTCACTAGACACGCTGTATACCGGCTCGTGAGATAAGATGTGTGATATTAACTGACGCTGATTAACCAAATCTACGTAACGTCTCAAAGGACTACTCACCCAAACATACGCTTCCAACCCCATCGTTTCATGAGGCAAAGGTAGCGTAGACAAGCCTGTTTTGGACTTGGTTTTTACGCGATATAGCGCAGCTATTTCTGCCGTCTTGAGCTCAGCGCCCCAGGAGCTATTGGCAAATATCATCAACTCTGACACGATGACATCAACAGGTGAACCACGCTTGCGAGGCATAATTTGAACAACCCCATCTAGGACAACAAAACTGTATTCCTTCCGATGGGTGTGAGTATGATTTTCTCCTCTAAGGTTCCGTAACCGAGTTGCGAATTGATAAAGTAAATGTAATTCTTGACCTCTCGGACATTCCGCAACTTGGTTGACGCCTAAATCTGGATCAAAACATTCATCGATAATTACCAAATCCAAGTTATCTTTGACCTTAAGAGTTTCAATCTTCGATTCAGTTTTAATAACGCAATATTCAGAATCTAGGTCTGCGTAATATGATACGACAGGTGCCCGATGTCCTTGCAATAGGCTAAATTGCTCTACGATCTTCGGAGGCGACATTGTAAGTTTGCCCGCTGGGTGATAAACCGTCGACATTCTTGATCGCAGCTCTTTATCCAGCAAAGAGTCTGCCTGGATACCAAGTCCAGGCGCGGCAATGTGTATGCCAAGCCTCCAGCCTCCATTTTCATGCTTAGTCACTGAAAACGCGTCATCAATTTCCGTGGTGGACGCATCATCGATACTGAACGCAGTGGTCGGACCTTCGGATAAATCCTTTATTTCTGGAACGCGTACATCATTCCAATGTTTCAAACTATCGTTAAAGTGATCATATATAAACTGGCCCATATGGAATTCTACGGGTTCAGGCATGATCGATAGTCGAGAAAAAAGACCGAGCTTTGATATTTTTAAATTGGCACAAGCCTGCTCAATCGCTTTTTCCTCTAATTCATTTTTATCTGGGCCATACAATAAGCGGGGTAATTTCTCATTAAACTCTCTCGGCACTACGAAACTAGATAATTGTTCTACGTAGCTTGCGAGTAACATCTCACGCTGTTTCTTGAGCTCTAAAGATACTTTAGCGGCCTTCAATGAATCAGGGTTGGCGGGCTTAAAGTTTCCGTGACCCTTTTTATAAAAATGAGTTGGATGGTCAAACAAGACCCTCAACACACTGGCTTCTTGCTCTTTTGTAATAGATTCGCCGTAAAATGCTTTTGCGACTGATGAATAAACCTGTTCGTCACCCTCAAAAGCTTCCCAAAGTAAGTCAGGGTCAATACTCTTTGCGAGCTCTTGTGAAGAATTGAAAAACTCATCAGGTTGCGCATGATCAAACAAGAAAAATACATGATTTGCTTTAACTTTAATTTTCTTCCCAAATTGACTTTGAACCTGTAGCGAAGCCCCAGCCTCCTTCAAAACTCGGCCAACCTTTAGAACGCCAGACTCCAGATACAATACATTCACAGAAAGCTTCCCCTTAACTATTATTGAAATTATTTACTTGGCCTCGTATGCCTAATGGGAAACCAATTACGTGTGATAGGACGATATCAGCGTAATCTTCGAAGTTACTAAATCCATGATCACCGCCCGAAACTATTAAACGCTTTGATCCTTCATAGTGTTTTACGGCTACTCTCCAATCTAAAAGCTCATCGTCAGTGGCGTGCATAAGGAATAATTTCTTAGGGTTTCTAAGGTGAGGTGTGTACATAGCTTCAAGCTGCTCCAAATGCTGGCTCGTAAATTCATATTGCTCCTGCGTATAAAGATTTTTTTGAGAGCCAACATAATTGGTTAATCCAGTATGAGGGGTGATTGCAGGATTTATTAGGATGGATCTGCACCCCAACTGTTCAGACAAGTGCGTTGCATAAAACCCGCCCAAAGAGCTGCCAACTAAAACTACATCGTTAATAGGGCATGTCTTAATTTTACTACTCAAAACTGCCAATGCTTCCTTGGGCCAGTGAGGCAAGTTTGGGCACCAAAAATCAACCTTAGAATCTTGCTCCTGAATCAACTTTGCAAGAAGACATGCTTTGTAGGAAGACGAGGAGCTATTGAAACCGTGCGCGTAAATAATTAACTTCATTAATCTACTTTCGATCCCAGAAGATCTAATACCTTCTCATGAATATTGTAAAACCCACCGTTACTCATAATCAATATGAAGTCTCCAGGCACAGCACTGTTCACAATGGCTCGGGCCATCGTTGAAATGTCGTCAAACAGACTCACCTTATTATTCATAGATCTTAACAATATAGCCGGATTCCAATCGAGCCCCTGCGTATAGCAATAAACAAGATCTGCAGCATCCAGACTATCTGGTAACGAATCATTATGATGCCCCATTTTCATGCTGTTTGAGCGCGGCTCAAAGACGGCTAAAACCCTTACTCCTGGGTATCGCTGCTTGACCGCCGTGATAGTCGACCTTATCGCCGTTGGATGATGGGCAAAATCGTCATAAACCTTAATATTTTTAACCTCACCACGAAGCTCCAGCCGTCGCCTTACACCTTGGAATTTTTCTAAAGCCATCAGTCCAATCTCAATTGGAACGCCGCAATGCTGGGCAGCTAATAAAGCAGCCAAAGCATTATCCAAATTGTGAGCACCAAAAAAGTCTGGTTTATAGGTCCCCTGAAGCCGGTTATTGTTCAATAGCTTTATGCGGGCACCATAATCTAAACTTTGGTATGTCCAGTTTTCGGACGTTCCAAACGGAATAATTTCTGACCAACATCCGCGCTCGATCACACGGCGCAGAGCTAGACTGCTTTGATTGGTAATTACAGCTCCCGTCTTGGGGACCGTTCGCATCAAGTAATGAAACTGTGTTTCTATAGCTTCAAGATTCGGAAAAATGTCCGCATGATCATACTCGAGATTGTTTAAAACTAATGTTCGCGGACGATAATGTAAAAATTTAGATCGCTTATCGAAAAAAGCTGTGTCGTACTCGTCGGCTTCAATTACGAAAAAGTTGGAATCAGTAAGTCTCGACGACAAATCAAAATCAGCTGGGATACCGCCCACTAAAAAACCTGGATTCAATCCTGCATAATCAAGAATTGTTGCTACCATAGCGGTGGTGGTAGTCTTTCCATGCGTCCCTGCGACAGCCAATACCCATTTTGACCTTAGAACCGACTCATACAACCACTGAGGCCCTGATATATAGGGTAAATTACGATTGAGAATTTCCTCCATTAAAGGATTACCTCGAGATACTACGTTACCAACGACGTAGAGGTCGGGCTTCAAAGCGAGTTGATCGATATTCCAACCCTCGATTAGATCAACACCCATTGACTCAAGCTGCAGACTCATGGGGGGATAAACCGCCTCATCACACCCAGTTACCTTAAATCCGGCTTGCTTTGCGATAGCTGCCAAACCACCCATAAAGCTGCCACAGATTCCTAGGATATGGATATGTGTTTCGCCTCTTGTTGTCATAGCATGTGTAGCCTGTCCCTGTGGCTAAAACCAAATAGCGGCTCGTTAATCCCGCGGGTAAAAGATATTACCTTGAACATCTCCCCCATGGTGGTTGGAGATAATAATTTTTGCGCGGCTGAAGCAACAGGCAAATAAGTATCCAACTGATCAGGATCGAAGGATGCCAATAAATCTGTTATGCCACAATTCACCAAAAAATCTGCTTGGCCCACATATCCAGCGACCTCGAGGCCGACATCATGCGCAGCATGGGCGAGCCTGGAGAAGTCAACATGAGCAGTGATATCTTTATGCCCTGGGCGCTCCAACGGGTCAGAATCTACTTTATGTTGATAATGACAGCTCAGCGTTCCATCTCTCCGGTCCGGATGATAATAATTGCAATGTTCATAGCCATAATCAAAGGCAAGAATCGCCCCACTATTCAGACTTTGTGATAACTCATTAATAAGACTATCCGCCGCCAAGCAAACTTCTGTAACGTAAGGGGTATTGACATCGAGGCCATCAATCACATGATGTAAGCGCTCGTCTTGAATCGGGCGGTCTTGCCAAGTCAAAGATTCATTATCTAAAGCTACTCCGCGCTCTTGCCAACCATCAGCGTTTAACGACAAAAGGTGAACGGGAAGCGCATCAAATACCTCATTCGCCAAAATGATTCCGTTGAAGTTTTTTGGGAATTCACTAACCCAACGGACCTTACTCTTGATGTTGGGTGTTAAGCGGCCGATGCGCTCTTTTTGTCGTTCAGTAAGCGCTGCGCTAGGCTCAAACAATAAATACTCGTCTAAAGAACAATCCATCCTATCTAACTCAAGCAAAATGTCGGACCCAAGAACACCGCTACCACCGCCAAGCTCTAAAATACTCCCACCACTCATTTGTAAAATTTGTGCGCATTGCCTAGCAATCGTCCGCCCAAAAAGATCACTTACCTCCGGAGCAGTGATAAAATCTCCTCGTGATCCAAATTTATAGGTGTCCCGCATGTAATAGCCGTATTGCGGGTCGAACAAGGCGTGGTGCATGAACGAGGCGAAATCCAGCCAATTATTCTTTTCGGCTAGGTACGTTTTAAACATAACGAGGATTGCAGCTTGATCTGATAAGTCTTCTGTCATTTATCCATTATTCCTTAGATCTCGACGGATGCATGCGAAAGACAGCCAACGAAAGATTATTGCAATTAACGAGCGCATCTCCTCGTAACGACATAAGCGATATTTTAGACTGTAATTTTAATAAATGATGACACAAACAGAAAGTAGGACCGTTTTAATCACTGGTTGCGCGACGCGACTCGGGAAGCATATTGCCCTCGGTCTAGCTAAAGATGGCTGGAATGTTGGAGTTCACTACAACGAGTCCGAATCTAAAGCGGCCGATCTTGTAAAAAATCTCAAAGAAATGGGCGTTAAAAGTACGGCCTTTAAAGCAAACTTAGCGCACGAAGACAGCACTAAAAGATTGGTAAAATCAGTCAGACAAGAATTGGGTGACATTCACAGCCTAATCAATAACGCGTCGATGTTTAGCTTCGACACACCAGAGCAATTTGAACGATCTAGTTTAGAAAAGCATATGGCCGTAAACTTATACGCTCCATTGCGCTTAACCTCTGAATTTGCGAAACAAATCCCTGAAAACAAGCTGGGATGTGTCATCAACCTCTTAGACCAGAAAACACATAACCTGAATTCAGATTTTTTCTCCTACACATTAAGTAAAGTTGCACTAGAAACCGCCACGAAACTGCTTGCATCAACGCTAGGTCCCAAGTTGCGAGTGTGTGGTTTGGCTCCTGGCATTACCCTTCCAAGCGGAGATCAAACTGATTTAGGGTTTGAAAAAGCACATAAATTAGCGCCCCTTGGACAAAGCTCTCTACCAAACGATATTGTAAACGCCATTAAATACCTTTTAAGCGCAGATGCAGTAACAGGCTCGACGCTCATTGTTGACGGCGGTCAACACCTTTGGCCGACAAAACGAGATGTTCAGTTTGAAATCAAAAAATAACGATAATTAACTCTAACCAAAACATATGAAACCAGAATCCAAACCTCATCGAAAAATTTTTCTAAAAGATATGGCCGTGTCTCTCTCTATCGGCATACATGACTTTGAAAAAATTAAAAAACAAAATGTTCTTATTAACGTTGAACTAGATGTCGATCCCAATATACGCGTGCTTGAGGATACTATCGCAGAGACAGTGGATTACGATTTCTTAAGAAGTTCAGTGATGAATTTATCAGACAGCGGACACTTCCACCTACAGGAGACTTTTTGCGAAAAAATCCTTGAACTCTGCCTGGGAAAGGATGGCGTAATTGCGGCAAAAGTCTCAAGTGAAAAAACTGACGTGTACCCCGACTGCGCATCAGTGGGATTTGAAATTTATCAAACGAAAGAGTAAAAATGCCGTCAGTCGTTCAAAAATCGAACTACGAAACGAATAAATTAGCCAAACGACTGCGTCGACAAGTCGGAGAAGCGATAGCTGACTACAACATGATTGTTGAAGGCGATAATGTGATGGTTTGCCTGTCTGGCGGAAAAGATAGCTACACAATGTTGGACATTCTGCTATCTCTGCGTAGCCACGCGCCAATCCACTTTGACATCATCGCGGTGAACCTAGATCAGAAACATCCCGGCTTCCCGAAAGAGATTTTGCCTAACTATCTTAAATCGCTGGATGTGCCTTTTCATATCGTCGAGCAAGACACTTACAGCATCGTTAAACGGGTCATCCCCGAAGGAAAGACAATGTGTGGACTATGCTCTCGGATGCGCCGAGGAATCTTATACAAAACCGCTAAGAGGTTAGGTGCTACGAAAATAGCGTTAGGGCACCACCGCGAGGATATTCTAGAAACATTTTTTCTGAATTTGTTTCATGGAGGCAGGTTGAAAGCAATGCCACCCAAGCTTAAGTCAGATAATGGAGAACACATCGTAATTAGGCCTCTTGCATACTGCAAGGAGAAAGACATTACAGCCCATGCTTTAATTAAAGCATTCCCAATTATCCCTTGTGATTTGTGTGGCTCTCAAGATAATCTTCAAAGACAAGTTACAAAACAAATGCTCCTTGAATGGGAAAAAAAACACCCTGGGCGCTTAGATACTATGTTTAGTGCGCTTAAAAAAGTTTCCACGTCGCACCTCCTTGACCCAATCCTCTACGATTTTGAGGGCCTTTCTCACGAGGGTGCCGACGAGGCAGAGGGAGATATCGCTTTTGACCCGGATCCGTCTCTGAACCAATCTACAGTATCTAATGTCGTAAAGATTACATAATAAGGTCTTGCAGTGATCATATAGTTCGCTGAATTTAGATATAATCATGTCTGCCGCTGTCCTATAAAACAGGAAGTCACTTTTTTCATCTAAGGAAATCCCTAAATGAGTATCCAATCATATTCCGACATTAGTTCCTTTTATCCACCTCAAAGAACGTTGATGGGACCAGGGCCATCCGAAATACACCCTAGAGTCTTTTCTGCAATGGGGCGACCTACGATTGGGTATTTAGACCCAGTTTTCGTAGATATGATGGAGGAGCTTAAAGAACTCTTGCGTTATGCATTTCAAACCAAAAATGCGATGACCTTTCCGGTTTCTGGACCAGGCTCCGTAGGAATGGAAATGTGCTTCGTAAATATGGTGAGTCCTGGCGACAAAGTTATTGTTTGCCGTAACGGGGTATTTGGTGGTCGCATGATAGAGAATGTGGAACGATGCGGAGGCACCGCTATCGTAGTCGAAGATCCGATGGGAAAGCCCGTAGATCCCGAAAAAGTCCGCGAAGCGTTCAAAAAACATCCAGATACGAAAATTTTAGCATTTGTTCATGCAGAAACCTCTACTGGCGTTCGATCCGATGCAAAGACGCTCGCGGCAATCGCTCAAGAATACGGTGCACTCACTATCGTGGATACAGTTACTTCACTAATTGGAGTTCCAGTTCTAGTCGATGAATGGGGCCTAGACGCGGTTTATTCTGGAAGCCAAAAATGTTTATCATGTACGCCGGGGCTTTCACCCATAACATTTAGCGATCGCGTAATAGAGCTCGTAAAAAACAGAAAACATAAAGTTCAAAGTTGGTTCATGGACCTAAATTTATTGCTTGGTTACTGGGGCGAGAGTAACCGGACCTATCACCATACAGCACCAACTAATTCACTTTATTCTCTTCATGAAGCACTTGTTATGCTTAGGGACGAGGGCCTGGAGGCCTCCTGGGCTAGACACAGAAGAAATCACCTGGCGCTAAAAGCAGGATTGGAAACGTTAGGGCTTTCTTATTTGGTTGACGAAGAATATCGTTTACCACAAATGAATGCGGTTTACGTCATGCCGGGGATCGATGAAAAAGAAGTTCGTCATCGGCTTCTAGAAGAGATGAATATTGAGATCGGAGCAGGACTCGGTCCGCTTGCGGGAAAAATTTGGCGATTCGGCATCATGGGCTACAGCTGCAAAATGGAAAATGTAATGCTGTGTCTTTGTGCGTTAGAGAGCGTATTTGACAATATGGGTGCGAAAATTGAAATTGGTGCTGCAGAAGCAGCAGCCTATCACGCATATGCAGCACGTCCGTTAAACAACAAACCGCTCAAGACTGCCGCTTAATTCTACAATACTGCTGTTTGCCAACCGGACAGCTTAAGTGTGCGCTTACATTTACTAAGCGAATCAAGCAATAAAACGACTTCGCCCCGAAGACCTATGGTCTCCGGGGCGAAAGACGTCCAAAGCGAATTTAAAATCTTAAAAAAATCGCTTTAGCCTGAAGCTCTCAACTAATTAATAACGATACATGTCGGGCTTGTAAGGGCCTGTCTTCGCAACGCCAATATACTTTGCTTGATCATCGGTCAATTCACTTAATTGCACATTCAAAGTAGCCAACTGCAGTCTGGCCACCTTTTCATCAAGATGCTTCGGCAACACATGAACACCAAGTGGATACTTTTCAGAATCATTAAATAGCTCAATTTGCGCGATTACTTGATTAGCAAAAGAGGAACTCATCACATAACTAGGATGCCCAGTTGCACACCCTAAATTAACCAAGCGACCCTGAGCCAAGAGAATAATCTTCTTACCATCAGGGAAAACGATATGATCCACTTGAGGCTTAATATTCTCCCAAGTATATTTCTCGATAGAAGCGACATCGATTTCATTGTCAAAGTGACCGATGTTACAAACAATGGCCTCATTCTTCATCGCTGCCATGTGATCATGATGAATAACATTATAGTTTCCTGTGGCTGTAACAAAAATATCAGCTTTATCTGCTGCGTATTCCATAGTTACAACACGAAAACCTTCCATAGCGGCTTGCAACGCACAAATAGGATCGACTTCCGTAACCCAGACTTGAGCTGACAACGCACGTAACGCTTGAGCAGAACCCTTACCGACATCACCAAAACCAGCAACAACCGCAACTTTCCCAGCGATCATCACATCGGTGGCACGCTTGATTGCGTCCACAAGTGATTCGCGGCAGCCATAAAGATTATCAAATTTGGACTTTGTTACAGAGTCGTTTACGTTAATTGCTGGAAACGCTAATGACTTGTCTGCAGCCATCTCGATGAGGCGTTTCACACCTGTAGTTGTCTCCTCTGTCACGCCTTTAACCGCCGCCAATCGAGCCGAATACCATTTTGGATCTGTGGCCAATTTCTTCTTGATCGCGGCATAAAGGACGCGCTCCTCTTCGCTAGAGGGCTTATTCAGCACCGCAAGATCACTCTCGGCCTTTGTGCCCAAGTGGAGCAATAAAGTAGCATCTCCGCCGTCATCAAGAATCATATTCGCTTGATCTGAGGGCCAATCAAAGATTGAATGACAATAGTCCCAATATTGCTCAAGCGTCTCGCCTTTGAACGCAAAAACTGGCACGCCTGATTCAGCAATCGCCGCCGCCGCATGATCTTGAGTAGAATAAATATTACATGAAGCCCAACGAACCTCTGCACCAAGTGCTGTTAGCGTCTCGATTAATACTGCTGTTTGGATTGTCATGTGAAGCGAACCGGCAATACGGGCACCCTTCAACGGCTTACTGCCACTGAATTCCTCTCGTATAGCCATTAACCCAGGCATTTCAATTTCGGCAATTGACATTTCTTTTCTACCCCAAGCCGATAGAGATAGATCTGCCACCAGGTAGTCTCCCGCGGATGAATTTTGTTGCAATACTGCTGACATTTACTGCCCTCCTTAATCAAAAAATAAAGCTTGGGGCAATAAAAAAGCCCACAAACCAATGACTTACTAGTTTGTGAGCGTCGTTTCCTGTGCTGAGCCTAGCCCTCCGTCAACTCGGAAGGGTCGCAACGCTCCTCAGCAATATTATAAGTATACTACGACTATAGGGCGCCCTTCAAAGTTTCAACTTTATCGAGACCTTCCCAAGAAAATTCCGGCTCATCTCGTCCGAAATGTCCATAAGCGGCTGTCTTTTCATATATTGGACGCAATAAATTCAACATGTGTACGATCCCCTTGGGACGTAAATCAAAATTCGTCGCTACTAGCTTAGCTATCTGCTCATCATCAATTTGACCTGTGCCAAACGTGGTCACTGAAACGCTTGTTGGCTCTGCTACACCAATCGCATAAGAAATTTGTACCTCACACTTAGAGGCTAGCCCTGCAGCGACCACATTCTTGGCGACATACCGAGCAGCGTAAGCGGCTGAACGATCTACTTTTGATGGGTCCTTGCCAGAAAATGCTCCACCGCCATGGTGTGCAGCTCCGCCGTAGGTGTCGACAATGATTTTGCGTCCGGTTAGCCCGCAATCGCCCTGTGGCCCGCCCACAACGAAACGTCCCGTCGGATTCACCAAGTAATTAATTTCCCCTTGGATCAGATGGTTTGGAATAACAGGCTTAATAATTTCTTCAATCACTGCCTCTCTAATTTGGTGTAACTCCATTTCAGGAGCATGTTGTGTTGACACAACCACAGTGTCTATTGATTGCGGCTTACCATCAACATAACGTAAGGTTACCTGTGACTTAGCATCCGGCCTCAACCAAGGCAATCGGCCATCACGACGCAATTCAGACTGGCGCTCAACCAAACGATGAGAGAGATGAATCGCAAGAGGCATATATACGTCGGTTTCATCGCAGGCGTAGCCAAACATCAAACCCTGATCGCCAGCTCCCTGATTCAAAGGATCATCATGAGCTGCATCAACGCCCTGTTTAATGTCTGGGCTTTGTTTGTCATACGCCACAAGCACGGAGCAACCTCGATGATCGATCCCAAAATCAGTATTGTTATATCCGATACGCTGTAGCGTGTCTCTTGCAACTTGCTGGAAATCAACATTTGCAGTAGTAGTAATTTCTCCGGCCATAACCACCAGCCCGGTGTTTACTAAAGTCTCAGCGGCGACCCTGGCGGCAGGATCTTGAGCTAGAATAGCGTCAAGGACTGCATCCGAAATTTGGTCCGCGACCTTATCTGGGTGGCCTTCTGAAACGGATTCAGATGTAAATAAGTACTCTCGCATAGCGTGTGCCTCGAAACTCTTTTGAAATGGGGGCAAAGAGTACCAAAATCAGCCCAGAAATCCAAATTTTATAGTCATGCTTATCATGATATTCAAATTATTAGGAATGTTACCCCTGAGATTTTTACATCAATTGGGCTGGATCCTCGGTCAGTTGATGTTTCTCACATCCACTACTTATGCCAAACGATTGAGGGATAATTATTCTAATAGTGGTCTGATCACGGATACTGAGCAATCAAAAAAAGCTATAAAAAGCAATGCTATAAAAAGCAATGCTATAGAGGGTGGAAAAGCGCTAGCGGAACTTCCTCGTATTTGGTTTCCACCTGGTAATAGTCCCGCGTTCCTAATGAAAAAAGTTCACGGATGGGGCCTAGTCGAAAAAGGTTTAGCTAGGGGTAACGGATTAATCCTTTTGACGCCACACATTGGATGCTTTGAAATCATCCCTCACTATCTATCCACTCAATTTCCTTTCACGGCGATGTATCGTCCTCCAAAGCTCCGATTTTTAGAGCCCCTCATGAAATGTGGTCGGCAAGGAAAAAGAATTCAGCTCGCCACAACAGATGTGTCTGGGGTAAGAACGTTACTGAAGGCGCTAAAAAGAGGGGAATCAATTGGTGTTCTTCCCGATCAGGTGCCGAGCACGGGCGACGGCGAATGGGCTGAGTTCTTCAAGCGGCCTGCCTATACCATGACAATGTGGTCTCGTTTAGCCGAGAAGAGTAACGCTACGGTTTTACTGATGGCCACCAAAAGGCTGGCCAAAGGAGCAGGCTTTGAACTGTCATTTTACGACATACCAGAGCGACTAGATGCAGAAACCCAATCAAGACGTCTAAATCGGGGGTTAGAATCTCTGATTGAAAAAAACCCCAACCAATTCCTTTGGTCCTATAACCGTTATAAAACCCCAGCGGGTTCACATAAGCAAAAATCAGCATGTACAAAATAATTTCAATGAGAAAAAAATTATTAGGCGCCAAACATAAATGACTCGCATCGGCTTGACGATACTTTGGATCTTGCACTTCTTACCCCGTCGCATTTTGAGCGTATTTGGTCAAGCGATGGGACTCTTGTTCTTGTTATTATCAAGCGATAGAAGATATGTGGTCACTAAGAATCTTGATCTATGTTTCCCACATTTATCCTCCGCTGAAAGAACAAGTCTCCGTCTAAAGCATTTTTTATCGCTCGGCAGGGCACTTTCTGACTGCTCGATTGCTTGGTGGTCGCAACCGTCCTCAATAAAAAAACTAGCAATAATCGAAGGTCAAGAAATTCTTGACCAAGCACTCAGCGAAGGCCCAGTCATTGTGCTCGCGCCACACTTTGTTGGTCTTGAGATTCTGGGGATCAGACTTTCGATAGAAAAACACGCACAAACAATGTACAGCAAGCAAAAAGACCCAGTTTTGGACAGGTTTTTACAATCTCGACGCACTCGTTTTAGAGAAACTAAACTTATCTCAAGACAAGATGGGATTAAAAGCGTGATTCGGGCTCTCAAAGCAAGGCTACCGCTCTTTTTTCTCCCCGATATGGACTTTGGCCCGAAAGATGCAGTTTTTGTTCCTTTTTTTGGCACCAGCGCAGCCACTATAGACGCCGTTCCTCGATTAGCCGCGTTGACGAAAGCCAAAGTAGTTCCTGTGATTATTCGCCAATTTGGACCAAATGAGCCATACAAGATTAAATTTTTTCCAACGTGGAATAATTATCCATCAGGTGATTTGTTGGCTGATACGAAAACCATGAATAAATTTATCGAGGATCAAGCCCGGACGATGCCCGAACAGTATTATTGGGTACACAAGCGCTTTAAAACTCGGCCCCCAGGTGAAGCAAAAATATACGACTAATCCGAAAAATTATTAATAAATGGCGTTAACTCATGAATAGCACTCAGATATCTGCAACAGTTCATCCAGCGGACAAACGAGATAGCTATGCGATTCGCCAACTTGCGATAAAAACTTGGTATCTGCACTACCCCGGGATAATCACCATCAAACAAATTGAGTACATGCTGGATCAAAGGTACGCCTTACAAGAAATTGATCGACTGATAGCCTCCCCTTCTTGCACATGGTTTAAGATCGAGATGGAGCAGACAATGCTCGGTTTTGGACATTTTGAGGAAGATGCTTCAATGCGCTCTGTGAAAGTGGATAAGCTCTACATCCACCCGAAAAACCAAGGACAAGGATGCGGCACCACGCTGATGAGATTTGCAGAGGCACATTACGGTAAATTAGGCTTCGGTAGAATGTGGCTTCAAGTCAATAAGCGCAACCAAGCCTCCATCAAGTTCTATCAAAAAGCCGGTTACAAAAAAGAAAAAGAGATCATTGTTGACATCGGACAAGGCTTTATTATGGATGACTTTATAATGTCTAAAAAAATAAACTAACTAAATCGATGAAGATTAAATTTACCAAAATGCACGGAGCGGGCAATGACTTTGTCGTCATAGATGCGACAAAGCAAGCGTTTACCCTCACCAAACCAGAAATCTCAATGCTAAGTAACCGCCAGACTGGCATTGGCTTTGACCAACTGCTTGTCGTGGGTCTTAGTGATAAACATGATGTCGATTTTTCCTACAGGATTTTTAACGCGGACGGCGGAGAGGTGAATCAATGCGGAAACGGCGCACGGTGTTTCGTGGCATTTGCACACGAAAAAAAATTGACTACTAAAGACGAAATAATTGTTGAAACTCGCTCGAGAATTATTAAGCCTAAACTGCAGGTCGATGGGTCGGTGTCGGTTAACATGGGCTCTCCAAAATTTGATCCTCTAGAAATTCCAATTTTAGGAATAAGTAATAACGATACATACACGGTATGCATTGATAACAACCACATCAAGTTTGGAGCAATCTCTCTTGGGAACCCGCATGCGGTGATCATAACGGAAGATATTGATAATGCGCCTGTGACAACGATCGGCCAATTGATAGAAAATAATGAGATGTTCCCGGAGCGCGTTAACGTGAACTTCCTGAAAATCACCTCAAGACAAAAAGTGAGTCTTCGAGTTTGGGAAAGGGGTGCCGGGGAAACGCTATCTTGCGGAACAGGCGCTTGTGCATCCGTAGTGCACGGCATCAAAATTGGCTTGTTAGACAGCCCATGTAAAGTTACAACAAAAGGCGGTGAACTCACCATATCGTGGGATGGTGACAAAGCCGACGTGCATCTGTGTGGCCCGGCCCAGTCTGTATTTGAAGGGGAAATAGATATAGGGGGAGAGATTTAGTGACAGAGAAAGATGTTATCGCGTACCTTCAAAGACACCCAGATTTCTTAGTAAAACACTTCGATGCTTTCGAAAAACCATCAGGCATGGATGACGCAACCAATCGAGATAAAAAAATTATCTCCTTATCCGACAGACAAGTTCCCCAATTACAACAAAAAATACGATTACTAGAGAATCAAATTAATGATTTTTTAGAAAATGGACGTCGTAACGAAAAGCTCTGGGATTCACTATTAAAAACTAGTTTGGCATTATTTGAAATAAAACATGAAGATGTATCAGTACAGTTAATTGAGTCAAAGCTGCGAGAGCAGTTGGATATCGAAGACTGTCGTATTTTTACGGTTTCAAAACATGCTTGGCAACCAAGCCAGGAAGAA
Organism: Burkholderiales bacterium; assembly: GCA_028379895.1. GTDB lineage: Bacteria > Pseudomonadota > Gammaproteobacteria > Burkholderiales > Eutrophovitaceae > Eutrophovita. The sequence goes on along the minus strand of JAOEKQ010000002.1, from coordinate 30,331 downwards.
AGCGCCATACTGAGATTCTTAGACTCTATCGACGAACCCAAATGCTTTCATGAGCCGCCCAAAGAAATCGAGCAACTAACGATTGGTGGTGGTCTCGCATCTTCTTCTGCGTATGTGCCAATATCAACTAACGTTCTCAGGGGCGTATTGATTTTTAGATCCTCCGATAAAAACGCTTATGAGCCAAATATGAATACTGAATTTCTTGCAAGAATAGGGAGTGTAGTGGGCGCAATTCTTGAACAACTATCCCATCGTGACTTAGTGGCCTGATCAAAACGATGAAAAAGTCGGAGTCAAAACAAGTATATGAATACCTAACGTATCTCGAAAAAGAACGACGCCTTTCGCCACACACTGTAAAAGGCTACAGCCGAGATCTCGAAGTGCTTATTCGCGAATTCTCCAGCTGTCTTGCTGACTTAACTACGCACGATATTCGAAGACTTGTTGCTACACTGCATGCGAACGGGCGCGGCGGTAAGACTTTATCTAGATCGTTATCAGCATGGCGCGGCTATTTCAGTTTTCTAATCGAACGTAAGGGTCATAAACATAACCCGTGTCTTGGAATTCGGCCGCCCAAAAACGACAAACGACTACCAAAAGCGCTAAGTCCAGACGAGGTCTTCCAATTACTTGAAGCTCAAGAAACAGATGGAAAAGGAATTAGAGATCAAGCAATGTTCGAATTGTGTTACTCATCTGGACTTCGATTATCCGAACTGGCATCTGTCACGATGAGAGAGCTTGATTTGAATGATGGCACTATTCGCGTGACTGGAAAAGGGAACAAGACGAGGATCGTACCTGTTGGACAAAAAGCAAATGTAGCTATTCGCCAATGGATTAAGTTTCAGAAAAATCTAAACAAACCAATCACTCACCTGTTATTTCCGAATAAAAACAATCAGCCAATGAGTTCCAGAACAATTCAGCACCGACTCTCGCTATGGACAAAAAAACGAGGGTTAGGACAAAATGTTCATCCGCATATGCTTCGGCACTCTTTTGCGTCTCACCTCCTTCAGTCGAGTGGTGACCTACGCGCGGTGCAAGAGATGTTGGGGCATGCGAGTATCTCAACGACACAGGTATACACACACTTGGATTGGCAGCATTTAGCAAAAATTTATGATAAAACACATCCGAGGGCCAAAAGAAAAAACAAATCGTGATTAATCAAAAAATCAACCCAACCGCTGTCCGTCACGGGGAAACAAAATAGCCAAAGCACCTTCATTTTAGTAAACCTTGTTGGTGTCATTGATGTACTGTGGAGACTAGCGAGTTAGATTGAACCTGAGAACAAAGAGAGACCAATAATTGAAAATGGCTCAATACATTAGTGCATTTATAATCTCGGAACTGGGAACGTTGATATCGAAAGCTTTAATCAGATTGAACATCTCAAGCAATTAAAGACTCTGAACGACATATAGAACAGGCTTCTGAAGATTAATAAGCTCATTTCTATCAATACCAAATTCATAGCGACTTTAAAAATAAAGGACACAACGGCCTGATGAAATACGACATGCATGGAACGACAATAATCTCTGTCAGAAAAGACAATCAGGTGGCAATTGGCGGAGATGGTCAAGTAACACTGGGTAATTGCGTCATGAAAGGCTCGGCTAGAAAAGTTCGTACGCTCTACCAAGGTAATATCCTGGCCGGCTTTGCGGGAGGTACCGCCGACGCGTTTACGCTATTTGAGCGATTCGAGGCCAAACTAGAAAAACATCAGGGTCAACTACTTAGATCGGCAGTAGAACTTGCAAAAGATTGGCGAACTGACCGTATGTTGAGAAAATTAGAAGCAATGCTTGCGGTCTCTGACTTAACCACGTCCCTCATCATCACAGGGAATGGAGATGTAATAGAGCCCGAAGATGGGCTAATTGCGATCGGAAGTGGCGGCGGCTACGCTCAAGCGGCAGCAAAAGCATTATTAAGTAATACGGATCAAACTGCGGAACAAATTGTCAAAACGTCACTTACGATTGCCGGAGATATTTGTATCTATACCAACCAGAATCATACGATCGAAACCCTAAATAAATGAACAAAAAGACGCCTTTATTCCTATGTCACAAATGAATCCTCAAGAAATTGTCCATGAACTTGATAAACACATCGTGGGACAGCATCCCGCAAAAAAAGCTGTTGCTATAGCGCTTCGAAATAGATGGCGTCGTAAACAAGTTGCTGAACCATTAAAACAAGAAATTACACCTAAAAATATACTTATGATAGGGCCCACTGGTGTAGGTAAAACAGAGATTGCTAGGCGTTTGGCCCGCCTCTCAGATGCTCCCTTCATCAAAGTAGAGGCAACTAAATTTACAGAAGTTGGATACGTCGGCAAAGATGTCGAGTCGATTGTTCGTGATCTAATCGAAATTGGTATCAAACAAATGCGCGAGAAAGAGACGCTGCGGGTCAAACACCTCGCGGAAGACCTTGCTGAGGAGCGCATTTTGGACACCTTACTTCCTCCTGCCCGCACAGTTGATTCAAATGAACCAGACAATTCGGCAGAATCAGCCACTCGCCAAAAGTTTAGGAAAAGACTGCGGGAGGGAGAATTGGACGATAGGGAAATAGAAATAGATATCACACAACTCAACGCTCAAATGGAAATCCTCGCCCCGCCGGGAATGGAAGATCTTACATCCCAAATACAAGGGATGTTTCAAAATATGGGGACAAATAAAACAAAAAAGCGGAAGCTTAAAATAAAAGATGCTTTGAAAGTTCTTGTTGACGAAGAAGCGGGAAAACTAATTAACGATGAAGAGATAAAAACTGCGGCAGTAGCAAATGCCGAGGAAAATGGGATTGTTTTTTTAGACGAAATCGATAAAATTTCCGGTCGACAAGAAACTAGCGGTGGCGAAGTATCGCGACAAGGCGTTCAACGCGATCTCTTACCGCTAGTCGAGGGTACAACGGTATCCACTAAATATGGCATGGTAAAAACAGACCATATTTTATTTGTCGGTAGTGGCGCTTTTCATCTAACTAAACCTTCGGACCTGATCCCGGAACTTCAAGGAAGATTTCCCATACGAGTCGAGCTCTCAAGCTTAACTGTTGAAGATTTCGAATGCATTCTCACATCAACAGATGCCTGCCTATGCAAACAATATGAGGCTCTTCTGGAAACCGAAGAGGTCTACCTCAAGTTCACGACTGAGGGGATACGTCGAATTGCGGAAATAGCTTGGCACGTCAACGAGACTACCGAAAATATTGGAGCGCGTAGGCTCTACACAGTAATGGAAAAGCTATTAGAAGATCTATCATTCGATGCATCTAAAAAACATGGTCAATCAGTTTCTATTGATATTGAATATGTTAATGATCGGCTCAAAGATCTATCAGAGAGCGAGGACCTAGCCCGATACGTATTGTAAAACACTGTATGTTATTTTATAGTACGATTTTGTTTAATAGTACAATTTAAGTAGGGAGATTTTTATAAACTCTAAATAAGGAGCAGCAACATGAAAAAAATTATTAGTCTCATCGTCTTATCCGTTTCTAGCCTTATGTTCGCTAACGCGAACGCGGTCGAAATGAGACCTGTATTGACACTAGAAATGGCCAAGAAGATGGCACAAGCCTGTGAAGAAAGAGCAATACAAGAGGGTTGGCTCATGAATATTGCTATTATGGATGCGGGTGGTAACTTAATTTATTTTGAAAGAATGGATAAAGCTTACCTAAAGAGTATTGAAATCGCGATAGCAAAGGCGGCAACTTCAGCTGGATTGCCCTTCTCTACAAAAACGATAGAAGGAATCACAACCAGCCTTCCTGGTATTGCTCATTTTCCGGGTATCGTTTCTTTTGAGGGCGGCCTTCCTATAATGACTGCTGGAGGCGACCATATCGGCTCCATCGGAGTGTCTGGTGCGCCAGCTAGTGACGATGGTATTTGCGCACAAGCCGGTATTGATGCCGTAGCTGCCGAGCTCCAGTAATTCTGCGATTACACTAGTGCTGCTCTGAGTATTCTAAGAGCAGCACATGCACCACCATAGCCATTATCTATATTCGTAACAGTTATTCCCGGAGCACAACTAACCAACATGGCATGGAGCGCAGCGCTCCCACCTTGAGCCACACCATAACCAACCGATGTGGGTACACCAATTAGAGGCTGTGCCACCAAACCACCCAAAACTGTTGGTAACGCGGCATCCATACCTGCGACCACCACAATTACTTTAGCTATCTTTAAGTCCTCTAGTCGATCAAGTAAGCGCCACAAGCCCGCTACGCCCACATCTGAAATCTCAGTCGGAAGATGCCCGTAATATTGCAATGTCCTCGCAGCCTCCTTTGCCACAGGAATATCCGAGGTGCCTGCGCAAATGACCGACACCTGGTTTTGACTAATAAGTTCGTTAGGCTCTGAAAAAAATGCCGTTCTTGAAATCGGATCGTAATCCATTTCAAACTCGCCTAACCTAAGCACGTGTTTATACTTTTCTTGAGATAGACGCGTGAGAAGAAATCGGTATTGCCTCAGCTTTGCTTGCCGAAGAATTTCTGCTATTTGCTCCGCCGTTTTTCCTTCACAAAAAATAGCCTCATCGAGACCAATCCGGTCCTCCCGACTAAAATCTAATTTAACATCTTTAGCGTAGCTCATCGTGAGTCGAAAGCGTGAATAGGTTGTATGTGAATAAACGCACTGCCCAATCTATACGTCTCAAAACTCACTGAATATTGATAGCCTTGACGTTCAAAAATAGTATTGATTCTCTTTTTTAATACTTGCTGTTCTTTCGTTGTTAAATCAGCCATAGATCTGTCGTCTAGTTCAACCACAGCACCGGCAGATCGAATTCGGCACCTGACTGTTTTTGGCTCCGGAACGATCGATTGTGTAATCAGGCGCTCAATCTCGTTAATAAGCGGCAAAAGTTCCGGATCTATGCGAATGCCCGTCTCAACTCTGCTCGATAAACACGGTGACGCCGCCAGCTCAGATAGCTGCCCTAGGCCTAGTTGTTTCGCTATAGCTCTAACCATACTTTTATTCGTTCGCGTTTCCACATAAGGATGCCGAACGCTAGCGTTTTGCGCTGCATCTAGCCCCGGTCGATAATCCGTTAAATCATCGGTATTCGCACCCGACAATATGACGCTTTCCGTTACGGCGCATATGGCTTCATACAAATTCGTTTTACAATGAAAACAACGGTTAACAGGATTGGACAAATAATCCTCATCCGCAAATTCGTGAGCATCTAAAATTTGCAGATTCCAAGCGTTGTCTCGGGATAGCCTCTTCACTCGCTCAGTAGCTTGTGATGGCACCGCCGGCGAAACAGCATGATACATTCGAACAGTGATATTCGGTGTCTGGCTGGCCAACATTGCAAGCGTCAAACTATCTATCCCGCCGCTAACCGCAATTGAGACTTCTTTCATCTCAGCGAGTAGCGTACGTATTTGTTTCATGTATTCAGAAACGCCTTCAGTCACTGGGGGTCTCGTATTTAGCTGAAATGTCTCGCCGTAAACGCTCTCTATTCGCAAATCCCTTAATGGAGACAAGATCGTCGGACTCAACTTTTACAGTTGTTATTTCTGGTCGGGCTACAAATTTACAGTCCACTTCTAAGGCATTTGAGGCTACTTTTTCTCCCCATCGATCTAAGGTCATGCGTTTTACCTTTTGATAACGCAATCCGATCGTTGACGTTTCAAAAAAACATGACTCGAAAACTTTATCGATACCTTTAATCATTGCAAGAACACGGATTCCTGTTGCCACTCGACCTTTCTTACCAAAAAGTGCCGTTTGAGCAACATCAAGTACCGTCGGAAGAGCACGAATATGATCTAACCCTATTGTTAAGTCTTCCGCACTTTGATCGTCGATATCAAAATCAACCTGATAAATCAACTCGTGTGATTGACCCTCAGGCCCATCCAAAGACAACATCAAGGCTCGCAAGACGTTACTCTTATTTGGAAGAACTTTAGTTCCAAAACCTGTCCCTGACGCGACTAATTTTCCACCTTGAGCCTCACCCATTTGTTGCGGCTTCAAATAAGCCAATATCGCAGCTCCGGTTGGCGTAATGCGTTCTCCATCAAGACCGTCATCATCAAAAAAAAACCCCTCGAGCAAGCTAACCGTAGCCGGAGTTGGGACAGGTAATTTCCCGTGACTGGTATCGACGGTTCCTCGGCCCAGTGGTAAAGCGCCTATAGTCCAAGTCGCAGATACTTTATTGATCAAAAAAGCAGCGCCAACAATATCCGCGATAGAATCCCATTCGCCGACCTCATGAAAGCTGATCGTCTCAATAGACTTGCCGTGAACTGAAGCCTCTGCTTCAGCCAAAAGAGAAAAAATGTCTATTGCGGTTTGTCGAACACCCGACTCGAGCGTTGACCCCGCCAGCATATCTCTAATTTTTATAAACGGTGTATGGTGATGTTCGTTAGTTCCTAGTTCGTCAACTTTGAACCGCATCCCTGTAAGCGCGAAGTCCGCATGAGGCTGTAATGATAATTCAATCTCTTCTGGTAGCCCTGCAGTTCGAATGTTTGAGCGCATTTCTTCATACCATTCTGGTTTGGCGTCCAAAATAGCTGAAATAAACATATCTCCCGCGACACCTCCAATGGGATCTAAATGAATACGCATACTGAGAGCTTCATGAAATTCTTAACAAGAAACCTTTAAGCCTTAACGTGCGAGCGCGCAGCCATCATAGGATAAATCTTTCCTTTAGCATCAAATTTCATCGGCTCAGGATCACTCACAACTTCAAATTTTTCTGGATTGCTCTCAATATAAGGCAATAAATTTTCTGAAATATGCAAATCCATTACTTCAAGCGTTGTGGAGATTCTTACGATCTTCGCATCTTCAGGCTTTACTCTAACCACTGTTTTCACGGCAAGCTGAATCGCAGCCTTGTCATCATTCATGATGATCGGGATTGCGGCGCCATCCAAATACATAGATGTAATTACATTTGCATATGTCTTAGCAATATCAAGATCTCGATAAACATCCATCGTTATAACATCTGCCGCGCCCAGCCCGGTTGCATTACCATGCGTTTCAGGAGTGAGTCCCAACACGGCTATTTTCTTAACATGGGGGCTCATTTCCCACTCAACATCTCGGCAATTACGGCCCGTTATATTCGGATCCATTCCGGCACCAGATATATTTTTCCCGATTTTCTCAACAACCAAAACATCAATTTCTTCAAATTGTAATTTGGGCATCAACTCTTTCGCCCGAGCCAACAATAAGGGCTCTCTTTCCAGCACCTCTTCGCTTGGCACAACCTCAACAAGCGCAGTCTCATCGGCGGCGTTTTCAACCATAGCTACACCAAATAAAAAGTTCTTTTTTTCCATGATGATTTTAGCCACCTTAGGCAACAACACACCGAACATATCCATGCCGTAGGTGTGTAGTGTTGATGCGCCGATGATCTTTCCCATACCAATAGTCAGCATTTTAACGATGCCTGATTCAATTGGTGCCCTGAAGTTAGTATGGGGCTTAATTCGACATACGAGCGCAATGGCGTCAGCTTCAGAAGCTAATTTATCCATATAAACCGGCATACCATCGTCAGCCTTGCCGATCTCGATCACTTCCATACTTGAATGAACTGGGCAACCGATAAATGATTCAGTAACGCCGTACCCATCTAGCACCTCTTTCTGACCCTCCGCTGTGGCTCCACCATGGCTGCCCATAGCTGGAAAAACAAACGGCTTCCCTCCCAGGGCTTTAATTTCATCCACCACAGCTTTTACACACTCAGCAATATTATTTACGCCCCTTGAGCCGACCCCTAACGCTATTGACATTCCAGGCTTAATCTTCAAATGGATGTTGGGCTTAGCAAACTCTTGCCTGACAGTTTCGGTAATGCTACTGATTTTAAATAACTCAAACCTTTGTCTCACGTGCACCATGCGCGGCAAAGGAAGGTCTAAGCCTCCCGCAATATTTACATCTATTCGGTCGTTAATCATTTCGCCACTCCTCTTTTGATCATCGTACTCTAGGATCTTCAAGCACATCAGTAATTCTTATTTTATCTCAGTCTTCCGAGATTTTTAAATCAAACTGTCAGTAATTACATATGTTCCTGTTTCTCGAATTAGTTTATTTTGACTGTACGTTTATAGTATGCCACGGTGACTTTGAAATTAATTTTATTTAGCGCGCAAGGAAATGCCTGATAAAAAAAGAAAAATTAGCTCTGAATTACGCTCACATAGATGGTTTGGACCGGAAAGTCTTCGTGCTTTCGGGCACCGGTCTAGAACCTTACAAATGGGGTTTAGTCGCCAAGACTATGAGGGAAAGCCAGTTATTGCTATTTTGAATACATGGAGTGACCTTAGCCATTGTCACTCGCACCTTCGAGAGAGGGCTCAAGATGTAAAACGGGGTATCTGGCAAGCTGGAGGATTCCCCGTTGAGATACCTGTGATGTCATTGGCAGAGGTTTACCAAAAGCCTTCAACGATGATGTACCGTAACCTGTTGTCGATGGAGGTTGAAGAGATCTTGCGTTCTTACCCGGTTGATGGCTGCGTTTTGATGGGTGGCTGCGACAAAACTCCGCCAGCATTACTCATGGGCGCTCTAAGTATGGGGCTGCCAAGCATCTTCGTCCCAGCTGGACCAATGCTTCGGGGAAACTGGCAAGGGAAGACCCTAGGGTCTGGATCTGATGTTTGGAAATACTGGGATGAGCTCAGAGCAGGCAATATCACTGAGCAAGATTGGCATGATATTGAAGAAGGTATAGCGAGGTCTGCTGGTACATGCATGACAATGGGTACCGCATCAACCATGTCGGGCATCTTAGAAGCGCTAGGCTTTACTTTGCCTAATGCATCAACAATTCCCGCCCCCGACTCAAATCACCCTCGCATGGCCTCGGATTCTGGTAGACGTGTTGTTGAAATGGTTTGGGAAGACTTAACTCCTACTGATGTTTTAACTTGGGCGTCTATTGAAAATGCTGTTCGCGTATTAATGGCGCTGGGCGGTTCAACCAATGCCTTAATTCATCTAATAGCGATTGCGAAAAGAGCTGGGTTTAACTTACCACTTGAACTATTTGAAGAGATTGGAAAAACAACTCCATACTTAGTAAATATGCGCCCATCCGGGAAATATCTCATGGAAGATTTCCATTATGCCGGTGGTTTAGCAGCTCTGTTGCAAGTCATGCGACCATTACTTCACATAAATACAATGACGTGTACCGGTAAGTCCTTAGGGGAAAACATTAAACGTTTCAAAGTCTTTAATAGTGACGTTATTAAGCCGCTGGAAAGTCCGCTTCTCACCGAAGGCGGCTTAGTTATTTTAAGAGGAAATTTGGCCCCAAACGGCGCTGTTATCAAAACCTCAGCAGCAACACCTAGTTTATTAAAACATGAGGGCAATGCTATCGTTTTTGATGACTACAACGATATGGAAAGACGAATAGATGACCCTGCGCTAAATGTTGAGCCGAGCTCTATCCTGGTACTAAGAAACTCTGGGCCCCAAGGCGGTCCTGGTATGCCGGAGTGGGGCATGTTACCTATCCCCAAGAAACTTTTAAAGCAAGGCGTTCGCGATATGGTTCGAATATCTGACGCACGGATGAGCGGTACAAGTTACGGTACGTGTGTCCTTCACGTATCACCTGAGTCCTGGATAGGGGGTCCGCTCGCCCTGATTAAAACCGGAGACACAATCGAGTTGGACATCGAAAAACGTGAAATAAACGTCCTAGTCAGCGAATCAGAACTAAAAACACGCAAGAGATCTTGGCGCCCCCAAATTAGAAAGTTTCCGAGAGGGTACGGCCAATTATTTTCTCGGCATGTTCAGCAAGCTCATGAAGGATGTGACTTCGATTTTTTGAGTGGTAATGCCGAGATAGACGAACCAGAAATACATTAATTACAACGCAAGCAAAATAACCTCATGGACACTAGTTTAAACATACTATTTACCCCACCAACAAAATCACCAACAGGTACAATCACATGAGCAGTCATCGGCCTGGTCGACACTTTCTACAAATTCCGGGTCCTACAAATATTCCTGAGGTGGTGCTCGCAGCGCTCGCTAAACCCACTATTGATCATCGAAGCGACGAGTTTGGTCGGCTCGGCTTGGAGGTATTATCTAATCTCCAAAGAATATTCAAAACGAATAAGCCCGTCTTTATGTTTCCTTCATCGGGTACGGGAGCCTGGGAAGCCGCGCTCACTAACGTACTTAATCCTGGCGATACCATTCTCATATATGACACTGGATACTTTGCATCCCAATGGAAACATCTCGCGACCAACCTTGGCTTTAACGTTGACGTACTCGAATCTGATTGGCATTCACCTGTCGATCCTTCACGGTTATCTAAACATCTTAAAAACGATCGTAACCAACATATTAAAGCTGTTTGTATCGTACATAACGAAACGTCAACAGGCGTAACATCCGATATAACCAAAGTGAGAAAAGCAATCGACGAGGTACAACATCCGGCACTGCTATTAGTCGATACCGTATCTTCATTAGCCTCAATTGACTATCAGCATGACAAATGGCAAGTTGACGTATCCATTGGTGGATCTCAAAAGGGCTTGATGCTGCCTCCAGGGTTATCCTTCAATGCGGTTAGCGACCGGGCGTTGAAATGTCATGCAAATTCTCAATTCCCTAAGAGTTATTGGAATTGGAGTGAAATGCTAAGTCATAACAAAAAGGGATATTTCCCTTATACGCCAGCAACAAATCTTATTTTTGGGCTACAAGAATCACTCAAACTCATTTTGGATGAAATAGGTCTCCAAAACGTTTTTAATAGGCACACTCGCCACGCGGCGGCTACAAGGGCAGCGGTTCAACACTGGGGGCTGCAAATGGTGTGTCAAGACCCAACTGCGTTCAGTAGCACTGTTACCGCAGTTATGACACCAGCTAACGCGAGTGCCAATCAATTACGACAAATAATTCTCAGTAAATTCGATATGTCACTCGGAACAGGACTGGGTAAATTTAACGATCGAGTATTTCGAATTGGTCATCTAGGAGACCTAAATGATTTATCTTTAGCCGGCGCCCTATCAGGTATAGAGATGGGGTTGAAGATATGTTCTTTTTCCTTTAATGCGGGTGGGGTTTCCAAAGCCCTCGATTATTTAGTGCTTACTGACTAAAAAGAACCTGCGGCTCTTTCCAACCGGTCTCGAATTCCATCCCAAGCATCTGTTAAAGGTACTGCCTCAACAATTATTACCTTAGCCCCAACGCGATCAAGCACTCTTAACGACTCATACAAATTTTTAGCGTAATCGTCAGGATCTGTCGATGCTACGATCATTTTATTAATCGGATGTGTTTTAAAAAACGAAGTAATAGTTAGTAAGGCAACGCCGTGCAATTCAGAATTTTCTTTTAAATATCGCCGAATATCGTCCGTGTGCAGAACGACTAGCCTCGTAGTTGGCGCATAATGCGCCGATAAAGATCCGGGAACTCTTGGGGACTTGGCTCCCACTTCAAAAAACTCTTTTGAGATTTCTGCCGAAATCGCTCTCTTGGTTATCATTCCGGGCCGCAACATAACAGGAAACTCGCCATCAAACCCAATAATAGTCGACTCTATACCTACGGCACAAGACGCCCCATTAAGAATGAGACCAACCTCTGGCCCAAAGTCTCTATCTACGTCAGCTGCTTTCGTTGGGGATAAATGACCAAACTTATTAGCTGATGGACCAACCACTCCACCACCAAATTCTTTTAGCAAAGCAATCGCCATAGGATGCGCAGGAAATCTAATCGCAACTGTGTCCTGACCACCCGTAACAATGCGAGGTACGTTATCTGACGCTTTCAATACCAATGTTAAAGGCCCAGGCCAAAAATACCTAATCAAGGCCCTTGCGTTATCTGGTATGTCCTGAGCTAACTCGTCAATTAAATGAGTACTACCAACATGAATAATCAACGGATGACCAAGAGGTCTGGATTTCGCCTCATACACACGCCTGACCGCGTCTGGATTCAACGCATCAGCTCCTAATCCATACACTGTTTCCGTTGGAAAGGCGACCAATTGTCCCTCGGTTAATAAACGCGCAGCTGCCGATATATCCGTAGTAATTCGTTTGCTCAAAATCACCCCTGGAGATTCATCTAGTAAGCAAAGTGAGGGCTTCTCGATATTTATCTAAGGTTCTCTGAACAATGTCTTTGGGAACATCAGGCGCTGGTGGTCTTTTATCCCACGAAATTGATTCAAGCCAATCACGAACAAATTGTTTGTCAAAGGAGGGAGGGCTCGATCCGACGAAATATTGATTTTGAGGCCAAAATCTAGAGGAATCTGAAGTTAATGCTTCATCAATAAGATAAAGCTCACCGCTGGAATCGGTTCCAAACTCAAACTTAGTGTCAGCAATAATAATGCCTCGTTCAAGAGCATAAGCGGATGCCTCTTCATAAAGGTTACAAGAAACATCTCGAATCATGCTGGCATATTCTTTCCCTATTTTTTCTTCCACTACCGCAAAAGGTATATTTTCATCATGGTCTCCAATTTCGGCCTTCGTTGATGGAGTAAAGATAGTTTGAGGTAGTTTTTGTGCTTCTCGAAGATTTGGAGGCAGCGAAATACCACATATTTTCTCCGTTTGCTGATACTCCTTCCATCCTGACCCTGCTAAATACCCTCGAACAATCGCTTCGACTGGTAGCGGCGTGAGCCTACGCACCACCATGGCACGACCCTTAATTTGATCTAATTCTTCATCGGTTACAAAATCCTGCGGCGACTGATCTAACCAGTGATTAGAAATTACATGAGCTAATTTTTTAAACCAAAACACCGAAAGCTCTGTAAGTAAGCAGCCTTTACCAGGGATTGGGTCTGGCAAAACGACATCGAACGCCGACAATCGATCCGTTTGAACTACAAGCAAACGGTCAGCATCGATACTATATATGTCTCGAACTTTACCTCGATATAAAAGTTCTAACGAAGTGATCTTTGTTTCGAAAATTGCGTTTGATTGGCCTATATTCACTTCTTTCCCAATATTGTCTTAATTCGCTGAGATAAGATTAGAGCCTCATCCAAGTTCTTATCGATAATAGTTAAGTGTCCCATCTTACGTCCTGAGCGCGCTTCATCCTTACCATAAAGGTGAACCCGGACACGGTCATCATTTAAGATTTGACCCCAAGGGGGCTCTCCGTTTTCCCATAAATCTCCCAAAAGATTAATCATTACAGCAGGAGTGTGCTGAATTGGTTTGATCAAAGGCAAACCACCGGTAACGCGGACTTGTTGCTCAAACTGAGAAACACTACAAGCATCCATTGAAAAGTGCCCACTATTATGGGGCCTGGGAGCTATCTCGTTAATCACTAATACGCCATCACTCAAAACAAAAAACTCCACGCACAATACCCCTTTGTATTGGAGTACCTCACCAAGAGATAAAGCAATTTGTTTAGCTTCGGACACAATCGTATTATCAACACGTGCTGGAGCAATCGTTACATCTAGTATCCCATTGCGATGTTGATTCTCTGCAACCGGGAAAACAGTAGCAACTCCCATTTCATCTCGGGCAACAATGACTGACACCTCAGCTTCGAGCGGCAAAAACTGTTCAAACACACAAGGTACGCCACCGAGCTTTTCAAACCCAGCTTTAAGTTCAGTCAAATCCTCAATCAGGAGCTGCCCTTTTCCGTCATAACCAAAACGACTGACCTTTAAAAGCCCCGGGTAAACTAACCTTTGTGAAAGATTAGCAAGGTCATTAGCATCATTAAAAATTGTGTAAGGCACCACCCTAAATCCATGTTTATCTAAAAATGCCTTTTCACGAATTCTGTCCTGCGCCACTTCAACGGCCTCCGCCTGAGGACTTACTGACAGCAAATCACTGAGGAAACGAAGACTATCCGCTGGAATATTTTCAAATTCAGTGGTCACTGCAGATGAGACTCGCGCGAGCTCTTTTAATCCGTCCAGGTCATCATACTCAGTCATCAAATGGCTATCCGAAATCCGTCCACCAGGACTCGAGGGGTCAGGGTCGAGAACGACCACTCTGTAGCCCATACTTTGAGCTGCTTGCGTAAACATTCTCCCAAGCTGTCCCCCTCCGAGGATTCCTAGCCAAGATCCTGGTCGAATCATTACTTCAGACGTTTTACAGGCAATTTCATTGCCCTGACTTTCGTTCGCTGGCGCTTACGAAACGTAATAAGCTTTCTGCTCAATCTTTCATCATCTAGCGCCAAAAATGCCACCGCGAAAAGCGCCGCATTGGCAGCGCCAGCTTCACCAACAGCAAAAGTTGCTACCGGTATTCCTTTAGGCATTTGCACTATGGAGAGGAGGGAGTCAAGACCATTCATGGACTTTGTGGTAACTGGAACGCCCAGGACCGGTATCGTCGTTTTAGATGCAATCATTCCTGGTAGGTGTGCCGAGCCCCCGGCGCCCGCAATTATAATTTTTATCCCCCTACTTTGAGCCTCCTCCGCATATTGGAACATCTCATCTGGCGTGCGATGCGCGGAAACAACACGCGTTTCATGGATGACACCAAATGACTCTAAGCAATCGGATGAGTATTTCATAATATCCCAATCGCTCTCGCTACCCATAATAATTCCTACAATTGGTTTGCTAGGTTTACGAATTTTGCTCATCACTTTGCTTTGGATATTTTCTTATTATTTAAAAATCTTTAGGCGTTACGCGTTTTCATAAATAAACGCAATATCGTCAAGCGGCATAGGCTTTATTTTTCCAGAATTCCCTGCTGTTCCAAACGCCTCAAATCGATCTTTACAAATAGACTTTGCTGCTTCTTTCGCTGGCTTGAGATACTTTCTTGGATCAAATTCACCCTTATCATTATCGAACGCTCGTCGAATGGCGCCCGTCATAGCTAAACGAATATCGGTATCGATATTAATTTTGCGAACACCGTGCTTAATGCCCTCCTGAATTTCTTCCACCGGGACACCATAAGTCTCCTTCATATCCCCGCCATGCTCACGGATTATTGTTAGCCACTCCTGTGGAACGCTCGACGAACCATGCATCACAAGATGAGTATTGGGAATTTTATTATGAATTGCGCGAATACGATCTATCGCTAAAATGTCTCCCGTTGGTTTTCGCGTAAATTTATATGCGCCATGCGACGTTCCGATAGCGATAGCTAATGCGTCAACACCGGTCTTTGCCACAAAGTCAGCAGCCTGCTCCGGATCAGTTAACAACATGTCCATTGTTAGTGTTCCCTCTGCACCAGATCCATCTTCTTTGCCTGCCTCCATCGTCTCCAGCGACCCCAAGCAGCCAAGCTCTCCCTCCACGGAAACACCCACAGAATGAGCCATATCTACTACGTGTTTTGTAACATCCACGTTATATTCATAAGATGCTGGTGTTTTGGCATCCTCTTCTAATGAGCCGTCCATCATCACACTAGAAAACCCAGAGCGAATAGAGCGCTGACAGACAGCTGGCGACGCACCATGATCTTGATGCATAACGATAGGGATATCGGGATATTGTTCAATAGCGGCCAGTATCAGGTGTCTGAGGAATGGTTCACCAGCATATTTTCGCGCGCCAGCTGACGCTTGCATTATCACTGGACTTGAAGTCTCAGAGGCCGCCTCCATGATTGCTTGTACCTGTTCAAGATTATTTACATTAAACGCTGGCACTCCGTAATTATTCTCAGCAGCATGATCAAGCAACTGCCTCATAGAAACTAAAGCCATATGTCAAAATCCTTTATATCAAAATTAGAATTAATCGGCCGTCCAGGGCCACTAAACTTTATTTGGTCTCGACAGCTCGCTTTTCAAGCATGTCTAACGCTGGCAGTGCTTTCCCCTCTAAAAACTCTAAAAAAGCTCCGCCGGCTGTAGAAATATAATTAACTTTATCAGTCACCCCAAATTTAGTGACTGCAGCTATCGTATCCCCTCCGCCCGCTATAGAAAAGCCTGCTGACTCAGCGATGGCCTCCGATAACACTCGGGTGCCACTGGAGAACTGATCAAACTCAAACACACCTAAGGGTCCGTTCCAAACAATTGTCCCAGCATTCTTAATAATTTTCGCTATTTCGTTCATAGTCTCAGATCCAAAATCAAGGATCAAATCATTGTTGTTAACCTCGTCTATGAGCATTCTTGTAGCTTCGGCGTTTTGATTGAATGTCTTGGCACAAACAATATCAACGGGCAAAGGTATTTTGCCTCCTCGCGACTCAATCTGATCAATAACAGTACTCGCCTCCTCAACTAGATCCTTTTCCGCTAAAGAGCTACCTATATTTTTTCCTTTAGCTAACAAAAAGGTATTAGCAATACCACCACCAACGATTAAGTGATCGACTTTTTTTGCCAACTCTAAAAGGATAGTAAGCTTTGTAGACACCTTAGCGCCCCCAACAATCGCCACAAGAGGCTTCTTGGGCGAGGCTAGCGCCTTGGTTAGTGCTCTAACCTCTTCTACTACTAAAGGCCCCGCGCAACATTCGTCAGCGTATTGAGCTACGCCGAACGTAGATGCATGGGCCCTATGGGCGGCACCAAAAGCATCATTTACGAAAACGTCACACAGTAGAGCTAATTTTTTTGATAAAACCTCATCATTGTCGGTTTCGCCTAAATTCATTCGACAATTTTCAAGCAATACGACATGCCCAGGCCCAACATCAACACCCGACGTCCAATCCTTAATAAGTGGAACATTTGTTCCCAGTAGTTTGGATAAATGTTTCGCAACGGGTGCCAAGGAAAATTCCTCTTGAAATGTGCCCGCTTTGGGCCTTCCGAGATGGGCCATTATCATAACCGCAGCACCAGACGCCATCGCTTGCTGAATTGCAGGCAAAGAGGCAACTATTCTCGTGTCATCAGATATCTCACGAGTTTCGTTAAATGGAACATTTAAATCGGAACGAATTAGAACGCGCTTACCGAAAAGAGCTATCTCATCTAATGTTTTAAATTTCATATCTTCGTTCTCGATTATCGATTATGCAATAGAGCACGCTCCTTACGAGCCCCATTATTGAAAACTTAGAAGCACTAAACCGCAGACATCAGGGCCACAGTTGTGTCCAACATGCGATTAGAAAAGCCCCACTCATTATCATACCAAGAGCACACTTTGACTAAAGTACCCTCTGAAACTTTCGTTAACGTGGCGTCAAAAATTGAAGATGCTGGGTTATGGTTAAAATCTACTGATACCAAAGGCCCATCGCTGTACTCAAGTATTCCTTTTAACCTTCCCTCCGAAGCTGTTTTTATTATTTGGTTAATCTCCGCCACTGAGGTTGACCGTTTCGCTACAAATGATAAATCAACAACTGAAACATTGATTGTTGGCACACGCATAGCAAACCCATCTAACTTACCGTTCAATTCTGGGAGTACCAACCCCACCGCCGCCGCAGCTCCAGTTTTTGTAGGGATCATAGACATGGTCGCAGAACGGGCACGTCGCAAATCTTCGTGATAAACATCGGTCAAAACCTGATCGTTAGTGTATGCGTGAATCGTTGTCATCAGCCCATTAACAACCCCTACAGCATCATTCAGCGCTTTAACGACAGGAGCCAAACAATTGGTTGTGCATGAGGCGTTTGATATCACCTCTGCCCTTGATGTGAGTGATTCATGATTGACTCCATAAACAATGGTTGCATCAACATCTTTACCTCCGGGAGCAGATATAACCACTTTTTTTGCTCCAGCCTTGATATGCGCACTGGCCTTTTCTTTGGATGCAAAAAAACCTGTGCACTCGAGAACCACATCGACTTTTAACTCAGCCCAAGGCAAGGCCGCAGGGTTTCGTTCAGCCACTACTTTAATTTTATCTCCATTCACAATAAGGTTATCGCCCTCAATAGAGACATCACCAGGAAACCGGCCATGGGCCGTATCATATTGGGTCAAATGTGCATTAGTTGCCGCATCACCAAGATCATTAATAGCAACAATCTCGATATCGTGACCTTTATTTCCTTCGTAGTGCGCCCTGAGAATATTTCTTCCAATGCGACCATAACCGTTAATTGCGACGCGAATCGTCATACGTTAGCTCCTTCTATCATTATTTATATCTCACTTAGTACGCTAGCCCTTAAATTGGCGACTAACTTTTAACTGCCTTAACGGCGCCCACAACTGCTTGAACAGTGACACCAAAATGCTCATACAAAGTAGCGGCGGGAGCAGACTCACCAAAAGTGTCCACCCCTACTACAGCTCCCTCAGTTCCTACATATTTGCGCCAAAAATCTGTAACGCCTGCCTCAACCGCAACTTTAGGAAGCCCCTTAGGTAAAACAGCTTCACGATAATCAAGATCCTGACGATCAAATACATTTGTAGCGGGCATTGATACAACCCGAGTAAAGACCCCCTCTGACTCAAGTACTTTCTGCGCCTCTATTGCAAGCGATACCTCGGACCCTGTTGCCAAAATGATCGCTTGAGGATTATTAGAGCCACTCAACACATAGCCGCCCTTGGAAATATCATTAATTTGATCGCTTGTTTTCTCCTGATGAGGCACCCCTTGACGAGTAGCTAGCAAGCAACTTGGGCCATCGACTCGTTTGATCATTGCGCCCCACGCCACGAGGGTCTCGACCGCATCGCATGGTCTCCACACGTCCAAATTAGGTATTATTCTTAAGCTCGTCGTATGCTCGACGGGTTGGTGAGTGGGGCCGTCTTCGCCCAAACCAATTGAATCGTGCGTAAACACAAAGATTGATCTCAGATTCATCAATGCGGCCATTCGTAACGCATTGCGACAATAATCTGAAAAAACCAAGAATGTTGCGCCATAGGGAATCAACCCTCCGTGCAGAGCAAGTCCGTTCATGATGGCAGCCATGCCAAACTCTCGCACCCCATAAAATAGATAATTACCCGAACTTGATGCAGTAATTGGTTTTGATCCTGACCACATCGTCAGATTGGAGGCTGCAAGGTCTGCAGACCCGCCGATCAATTCTGGTAAATTTGACCCCAAATACTCCAACGCATTCTGTGATGCTTTTCGTGTTGCCAATTTTTCTGCGTTAACATTCCAAGTCTGAGTTTCAGTATTTAGTTTTTCTGCCCAATCATTAGGGGTAGCTCCGGACAAGCGTCTGTGTAGCTCTTTATTTAGATCCGGATATTTACTTTGGTGCTTGCCCTGAAGCGCCGCCCAATCATTCTCCATTGCTTGCCCTTTAGCTTGAGCGTTCCAAACGGCATAAACTTCATCCGGTATTTCAAAAGGCGGGTGAGGCCAGCCCATTGCGTCCCTAGTAGCCACGACCTCATCCTCTCCCAGAGGGGCTCCATGTGACGAACCAGTATTTTGTTTTTTTGGCGATCCTTTACCAATGATAGTCTTACAACAAATTATCGTAGGTTTATGTTTGCTTGCTTTCGCCTGAACAATAGCGGCATCTATTTTTTCTGGATCATGCCCGTCAACATCTGGTATGACGTTCCATCCGTAGGACTCAAATCTCTTCGGCGTGTCGTCAGAGAACCAGCTGCTCATTTCGCCTTTTTCTGAATCAATTGAGATGCCATTATCATCGTAAAAAAGCACTAATTTATTTAAACCCAAAGTCCCTGCCAAAGAACATACCTCATGTGACACACCCTCCATCAAGCAGCCATCTCCGAGAAACACATAAGTAAAATGATTGATGATTTCATGATCTGGACGATTAAAATCACTAGCTAAAACTTTTTCCGCAATCGCCATTCCCACTGCGTTAGCTAAGCCTTGACCAAGTGGGCCTGTTGTGGTTTCTACGCCTGGCGTAACGCCATATTCAGGATGGCCTGGGGTTTTTGAATGTAACTGCCTAAAGTTTTTAAGCTCTGCGATACTCAAATCGTATCCTGACAAATGCAACACGGCATACAAAAGCATTGATCCGTGGCCATTAGAAATAACAAACCGATCTCGATTAACCCACTTCGGATTGGCTGGGTTGTGCCTTATATGTTTTTGCCAAAGAACAGCAGCAATATCTGCCATACCCATAGGCATTCCTGGATGACCTGAGTTCGCTTGTTGCACTGCGTCCATTGCCAACGCGCGAATCGCATCTGCATAGTTCATATTTTTTGTCATCGTTTTAATAACTTTATACTTGTCGATTAAAGAAGATCTAGGCAGCATATAGCAGAGGCTCTTTGCTGCTATGAAGCGAGGACGTTATTTTATCTTAACGGCCGCATAGCGTCTTGTTGAATAGGAATTAACAGTAATTTCAGACTTAATTTGAGTCCTCATTTTTACGGGACGTTTTAATACCTAACTGCTTTAACTTGCGGTAAAGATGAGTTCGTTCTATGCCAGCCTGATTTGCAACACGAGACATATTTCCCCCCTCTTTTGCTAAGTGATATTCTAGATATTGTTTATCAAACATCTCACGCGCAGATCGATAATCTTTCTCAAAATCCCAAGAAGAAGCTTCCAGGGTTATCTCCTGAGCGGCGTTTTCTAAGACTTGCATCAGATCACCGACTCCAATTTCTTCTCCGACTGAAAATTGAGCACTTGATAGAACAACAGCGCTTAGTTGGCTTAAATTAGCCGGCCAGTCATTAGATCGTAACGTATTGAGCGCTGCCACAGAGAAAGACTTAGCTGGATATTTATGAAAAAGAACAGATTTAGAAATTTCAATAACATCATCTATCCTGTCCTTCAACGGTGGTACATTCACTATCGTTTCGGACATTAATTCATAAAGCCTTATATCGAATTGATCTTGCGAAACTAATCCACTTAAGCGAGTGGTCGAAGAGCCTATTACACGTACACCGGCCTTTTTAAGACTTTCCCACTTTGCGACCAGGTCGAATTGTTGGCCTTTTTCTAGTGTTCCGATCTCTCGAAAATACAGCACACCATCTCTGCTTACCTCAGCTAATTGCTCACCCTTAAGTTCATACTCCCGAGGTCCTGAAATAACGATCCAAGGTTTATTCACATTTTTCAACAACCTTGCGCACTGATCTGCTCCGGATCCAGGCGCCTCTAAGAAAAGCACAGGTACAGAAGTTTTCGTAAGTGCTTCACATTTTCGTTTTAAGTTTAGCGCTGTCTCCGTTTTTCCTAGGGTAACGTAAACGGGCTCACGAGTGATATCCCTCGATTGGTCTCGGATAGCTGCAGATACCGTTGAGAGAAGCTTCTGCAATGCGACTGGTTTTTCTAGGAATGAATATGCCCCTATTCGCGTTGCCTCCACGGCCGTATCAATGGTGCCATGGCCCGACATCATGATGACAGGCATCGTCATTAGACCAGAGGAGGCCCATTCTTTTAATAAGCTGACGCCATCAATATCAGGCATCCAAATATCTAACAAAACAAGTTCTGGCCTATCTTTCATAAATAGCTCTCTGGCCTCTATCGCATTTTCTGCAACTGACACCTGATGTCCTTCCTCTTTAAGGATTTCCGAAAGTAACTCACGTATCCCTATTTCATCATCTACTACGAGAATTTTGCTCATTTTTTTTCTATTTTTTTCAAAATTTTAGAGTTTTTAATGGTGTGCGACAGCGGCAACCTTATTTCAATCTCGGCCCCTACGTCGCCATTACGTATCGAGACGCTCCCGTCATGTTCCTCAACAATTTTTCTAACTATCGCCAGACCAAGACCCGTTCCTTTAGCTTTAGTCGTGTAATAAGGGTCAAAAGCTCGGCCTACCACCTCATCTGAGAGCCCTGGGCCATTATCCTGGATCCTAATGTGAGTGGAATCTGATGTCGCGACCGTCTCGATTAAAATTTGCGGGCTATGATGTCCGGTTAATGCTTGCTCAGAATTCTGGATCAAATTATGCAGCACTTGGCGAAGTTTTCCTGTGTCGCCCCAAAGAAATATCTCTGAACTATCCAATCTTGTTTCAATTGCCACCGTGGTAGCTCGATATAACTCAATAACATCCAAAACTAGTTCATTAACATCTACCAATTCTGACTTTCGATCAGGGTTTCTGGAGTATTGATTAAAAGCATTGACCATCCCTTTAAGGGCTGCGACCTGATCAACAATCGTTTTTATTGATCGTTCCAACATTGCAGCATCCGCGTTATCCAATTTAGGTCCCAGACGGTGCGTTAATCTCTCAGCGGACAACTGTATCGGCGTTAGTGGATTTTTTATTTCGTGAGCAAGCCGCTGCGCAACCTCCCCCCATAACGCGGATCTTTGTGCTTGCAGCAAATTGGTCACGTCATCAAAAATTACAATAAACCCGGGCAACTCACCGCCACCGAGGGTCGAGATACGAACCAAAAGCACTTTTTTTAAATCGTTAACAATAATTTCTATTTGACGTTCCGATTGTATTTCCGTGGATTCTGATAATCCATCTTTAATTAATCTTCTCATGGAGTCTAAACCTGGGGTAATAGAATCGCCTAAAGGTGATGCATCTTCTAGTGTGTGGCCTAGTATCTCCTCTGCACTTGGATTGTAGGCGCGCAAGTTAAGTCGTTCATCGAAAGTTAACACCCCCGCGGATAGAGTTTCAAGGATGCTCGACAAATAAGCGTTCGCCTGAGTGAGTGCTGTTTCATGCTTCTCCGCAGCATCCTTTGCATCTGAAAGTTGCCCCGTCATCACACTAAACGATTCGGTCAAGAACCCAAGTTCATCACCTCTATTAATTGGAACTTGCTGACTGTAGTCCCCTTTTGCCACCGCTCGAGTTCCTGCAGCCAAAAATCCTAACGGCGCTGAAAGTCGATTGCTGAACATAACTGCCAACAAAACTACGGAGAACAACGCCAGCCCCAAGGATAAGGTAAGTGCTAAGGTATAGAGTCGTTGAAGGCCATACCTCGATAACGAAAGCTCCTGATAATCACGGTATGCCTCTTGAACCATCGCTGCGTCACGCGCCAACCTCTCTGGCACTAACTGTGTCACTTGCAGAATTTGCATCTCTGCTTCTAAATGGTTGATAGGAACAACCACCCTTAATAAAAGTCCTGCGTCTTCATTCTCTTCAATGCTCGCGTAATTTTGTTGAAGTTGCGCTTGCCGTAACATGGTTTGTGTTGGCGCTAGGGGTATGAAAGAGTCCGTCCCGGAATTAGACGATGCGACAACCTCTCCTGCGGTTGTAAAAAGAGTGGCCTCACTTATTGCGGCCTGATCTCTTAAACTGTCTATAGAAGCAACTTGAGTTGCAGCACTTTGATAGGATAAACTAACGGCCATTGAATCTGCTTTATTCTGAAGCTCCCCCAAGCCATTCTCCAAATTCACACGGCCTAAATTTAATCCACCCTCAAGCGCGCTGTCGACTCGTATATCAAACCAAGACTCAATGGATCCGGCCAAGAACTGAACCGAAATACCATACATAACAGCTCCTGGAACAAGTGATACCAAAACAAATACGAGTATCAAACGAACGGTTAGTTTAGAACCGAAAACTCCCGAGCGGTAGCGTCTTATGGTGACCAAAAGCTGTGCGCCCACCAAAATCATGAGTACAACAATAAGCGCGACACCGACTCCCAGCAGCACTGGGAGCTCATTGAAAACATCGCTGGTTGTCGTGATCTGCGTCGACAATAGATAAAGTAAATAAATACCAAAACTCAACGACACCGTAACAATAGCGGTAAGTGTGGTTTTTTTTATATTCTGATTTAGATTGAGTTTCATCACTCCGTAACCCAGCGGTACCATGGGGACGACACCTCCCATTTGTCCGACTCCAGAGCCTCCAGCTGGAGGGCGCTGGGCAGTCCGCCAGCCTCCAATCTCAATCGAACTTGAGCTTCGTACTCCACCCCTGGTTGTAGCTGCTCAGCGTTAAATACAACCAAATCAGAAACGACGCCAGCGGCGATTAACGCCTGTGCGAGAGTATCAAAACTAGCGTCGCGCCCCCTAAGCTTATCTTTTATCTGATACTGCCGAGTGAGTGCGCTAAAAGTTAACCTATAGGGGAACGATGTTTCGACCACCGTTTGATCCCATATATTCCATCTTTGTCGAATAACGTTAAAGTCAAGCACAAAAGGAAGTGTTACACCTTTGTGAAGTGCTTCCTGGATGATCGGACTCAGATCTATATTAAATGTCGCGTTTAAAGAAAACGTAGCTTCGTTTTGCTCTAATTTTACAGACTGAACGACAATGCCATCGGCCATTGCAGACGTTGCAAACAAGCTGACAATAATCAATCGCAACGCAGCGATAATTAAACTATTTTTTTTCAAAAAGTGCGTGAAAAAATCCATCGTGACTATCGTTAGGTAAAATCAAGTGGCCATTTTGTGCCGCGTATATTGGATCAAGCTTTGCGTCTGACTGTTCTTTCAGAAACCATTTCACTTGATTTTCATTTTCATCAGGAAATATAGAGCATGTTGTATATAACAATTTACCACCCTTCAATAAAACCTTCCAGGCTACGCTCAATAAGGAACGTTGTTGCTTTACAAAACTATCAATATCTTTTTCACGCCTTATCCATTTGACATCCGGGTGTCGCCGAACGACACCCGATGCGCTGCAAGGTACGTCAAGCAAAATACGATCGTATAGCTCTCCATCCCACCATGCTTCGGTGTCACTTATATCCGCTGCCTGCGTTTCAGCAGCTAGAGAAAGACGATCTAGATTTTCTCGTACTCTTATAATTCTTTCCGGGTCTTTATCTGTCGCGGTTACATACACATCTTCTAACTCGAGAATGTGACAGGTCTTTCCCCCCGGCGCGGCACAAGCATCTAGCACCCTTTGCCCGGGTCGTAAGTCTAGTCGTGTTGCGGTCATTTGAGCACCAACGTCCTGAACAGACACCAATCCCTCAAAGAACCCAGGAATCTGATGCACGGAAACTGGCTGAGTCAATATAACTGCAGCATCTGCCCATATCTGTTCAGGTCTTTCCCACATTATATTTTGATCATCTAATAATCGTAAATACTCTTCTAACGATGTAGACCGCGTGTTGACCCTTAGCGCCAAGTTCGGATGTTGAAGGCTAGTCGAAAAAATATCTTCTGCTTGACTCGGATAAGCTTGGCGTATCTTTTGTACCCACCACGCTTGATGCTGTAAATTTGCCACATCATGATCGCAAGCATTTTTTTTAATTTTCGATTGTTGTCTTAGGTAATTACGAAGCACAGCATTTACTAAGCCTGCCAATTTAACGAACCCCATTTGCTTCGCTGAAGATACAGCCGCATTAACTACAGCATGATTTGCCGAACGACTATATTCGATTAAATAAATACTAATGAGCAACAAACTAACCAGTCCATTCGGCCGCTTGGAAACTAAACTGTCTAACGAAAACTCTAAATACCCCAAATAACGTAAGGCACCATAAACTGTGTTTTTGACTGCGGGTTGATCGTTTTTGTCACATAATTTTTCTAGCTCCTGCGGGAAAACAGTTTTGAGACTTTGGCCCAATTTGACCCTTGATAGACAAGCTTGAGAGACAAGTTGAATATCAATCATGTTTTTCTGTTATTTAAATTCATGGCCTACTTTCAATTTGGACGTATTACTGTACTCTGAGGCAGAGACCTTTTTTCCTCCGGACTTTTGAATTAAACCAACCTTTAACGCTCCGCGACCGCACGCAACTACGAAGCCATCGGGCATTAACTCAATTACTGTACCCGGCGCATCTTGTGTGAGAGCAGCATCTAATACAGTGGTACTCCATACTTTCGTGCGAACATCTCCAAAAAAAGTGAAGGCACCAGGAGCGGGGTCCATTGCTCGCACCAGAAGGTTTATATCGGACGCATTAGCCGACCAATCAATTCGCGCATCATCACTCGTTATTTTTTGAGCATAAGTTGCATGCCTCTCTTCTTGCGGTGTCAACGGACTCTGATCGCCTAAATTAGATAACGACTCTATCAATGCCTCAGCCCCAAGGTGAGCTAACTTTTCGTGTAAGGTTCCTGACGTATCTAAAGCATCGATCGGTATTCGGCTTTGAAAAAGAACCGGCCCTGTATCAAGCCCCTCTGCCATTTGCATGATGCATACGCCAGTTTCATCATCGCCCGCCATGATGGCGCGTTGAATTGGCGCAGCACCCCTCCATCGGGGCAACAAAGAAGCGTGCACATTAATGCAACCAAAGGGGAAAGCATTCAGAATAGACTTAGGAACAATTTGTCCAAACGCCACTACGATCATTAAATCGGCATTCACACTGAGGACCTTTTCTAGCACCTCTGAGGACTTTAAGCCAACAGGCTGATAGGTTTCTATGCCATGAGCGATTGCGCTTTTTTTCATTTCACTCTGCAACACCGACATGCCTCGACCCGCTCGCCGATCTGGTTGTGTTATGACCAATGGTAATTCGTAACCAGCCTTTATAAGTGAATTAAAGCTGACCGCCGAAAAGGCCGGCGTCCCGGCGAAAATAATTTTCATATTGACACTCGTGGATAAATTCCTCTCTGGGTTTTTCTTAATTTTTTAATGATTCGCTCTTGCTTGAGCCGTGACAAATATTCAACAAATACCTTTCCATCTAAATGGTCAATTTCGTGTTGTATACAAACAGCGAGTAGTCCTGTGGCTTCTAAATTGAACTCATCGCCTTCAGCGTTTAACGCCTTAACCATAATTCTGTCTGATCGTTCGACCTGATCGTATACGCCCGGGACACTCAAGCAGCCCTCTTCGGATAAGATGGAGCCCTCTTTTAATTGAAGTTCGGGATTAATTAAGACCAACAGATCATCTCGTGTGTTGGAAATATCGATTACGATAACACGTTCATGCACATCAACCTGAGTCGCGGCAAGCCCTATACCGGAAGCAGAGTACATCGTTTCAGCCATATCCTTGATAAGCTGTTGGGTAACCTCTCCAACATGCGTTACAGATTTTGCAACTATATGTAATCTATTATCTGGATGCTTCAATATGTTCAAAATACTCATCTGTTTTTAGCGTTATTATGGCGCTCTAGAAATATAACCATCATAAAAAATAAGATAATGATATTAAGTATTAACCTTTAAGGCTTATTGTAAAACTATTTTTTTCGCAAAAAATAATAGTGTTTATTTTTTATCAAAATCTTGACTCTATCTTTGCGATAGGACATTCTTCAGTAGAAATTAAAAAGTCGCCATGACTGTTTAGCGGGAACTTATTAGGCGATCAAACAACCAAGGACTCACATGTTTGACATATTATTTTATTTAGTCGAGAATTTTTTTCCGCACGGCACCCTTCCCGATAATGAAACTATCACTCGAAAGTTATCTGACGCCGGGTTTGAAGATGAGGATATTTCTGAGGTCCTTGGTTGGCTAAGAGGATTTAATTCCGTCGAGGACCCTAACGCCTACAGAGGAAACTTAGAGAATAGCACTGGTTTCAGGGTTTTTTCTCCAGAGGAAGTCAATGGTCTTTCCACCAAAGCGCGAGGCTTTTTAACATTCTTGGTTGATTCAGATTTAATTTCATCCACGCAGCGAGAGGTCATAATCGAACGCGTAATAGCGCTTTCTGAATCACAAGTCGGGGTCGATGAGATTAAGTTAATAGTGTTGCTCGCTTTGTGGCACCAGCAAGAATCTATTGACGGCATGATGCTAGAACTTCTGGCCGCGCGAGACGAATCTAGTTTACAGTGAATCTCTTCGAGTTGGCGTAAACGTTCAAGTCTTGTATGATTCCGCCAAAACCTCTCCGGTGACTCATGGCTCAAAATCTCCTAATAGTTGAATCTCCATCAAAAGCAAGCACCCTTAAAAAATATTTAGGCAGCACTTTTGACATCCTCGCGTCCTATGGACACATAAGGGATTTACGAGCCAAAGAAGGCGCTGTGGACACTGAAAACAGTTTTACGCTGAATTACGAGCTTGTTGCTCGAAACAAAAAACATGTGGACGCAATTACCAAAGCAGTCAAAAAAGCTGACACCATATATCTAGCGACCGATCCGGACCGCGAGGGTGAGGCTATCGCGTGGCATTTAGCTGAAATTCTAGAAGATAAAAAATTACTCAAAAACAAAGCCCTAAAAAGGGTTGTTTTTTACGAGATAACTGAAACGGCGGTTCAAGAGGCTATCAATAAGCCCAGAGATATCTCGATGCCGCTCGTAAACGCGCAACAGGCTAGAAGAGCTTTGGACCATTTAGTTGGTTTCAATTTATCCCCTATCTTATGGCGAAAAATTGCCAGAAACTTGTCAGCAGGCAGAGTACAAAGTCCTGCGCTCCGGCTCATTGTTGAGAGAGAACAGGCAATAGAGCAGTTCGATAATGAAGAATATTGGTCTGTTCATCTGAAAACTTCCAAAGGGGAACAACCGTTTGAAGCTAAACTCGCAAGCTTCAAAAACAAAAAGGTCGAACAGTTTTCATTTCGATCTGAAAAAGAACACCTGGAGGCTGTTAATGCGATTAAGGGTGAATCTAACGGTAATCTTGTAGTCTCAAAAATTACTCGGAAGCCAAGATCGAGATCACCCGCGGCACCTTTTACGACCTCCACACTCCAGCAAGAAGCTGTTCGTAAATTAGGATTAACCGCTCGATCCACTATGAGCGCCGCTCAGCAGCTATACGAAGGTATTGAAATTGGCGGGTCTATTGAGGGTTTAATCACATACATGAGGACGGACTCCGTAGCACTTTCAAATGATGCTATTTCGGATATTAGGACATATGTATCTAAAAACTTCTCTTTAGATTATTTACCAAATAAACCCGTTGTTTACAAAACGAAATCCAAAAACGCTCAAGAAGCACACGAAGCAATACGTCCGACATCTATCAGCCGTACGCCAGAATCTTTGAAATCTTTTCTTAGACCAGATCAAGCGATTCTCTATGAAATGATATGGAAGCGAACCGTTGCCTCTCAAATGTCTCCAGCCAAGTTTGACACTACAAGCGTCGATCTAGCGACAAAACCAGCCGGCACTATTTTCAGAGCAAATGGACAGATATTGGTATTTCCAGGGTTTATGTCGGTTTACCTGGAGGGCGCGGATGATTCAACCGCCGAGAGCGAATCAAAACTTCCGGAACTTTCAGAAAATGACTCGTTAACAATAGAGGGCATTTTTGGGGAGCAGCATTTCACTCAGCCGCCTCCACGTTACTCTGAAGCAAGCTTGGTCAAAACATTAGAGGAATATGGTATTGGTCGGCCATCCACGTATGCAAACATAATTTCTACTCTTGTCGAACGAGGTTACGCAAATTTAGATAAGAAGCGATTTAATCCCTCAGACGTAGGGAGAATTGTTAACAACTTCTTAACAACCCATTTTAATACGTACCTCGACTATAGTTTTACCGCTGATCTAGAAGCGGAATTAGACGAGATTTCTAACGGCACACTTGATTGGACGAAAGTCATCGGTAAATTTTGGCAATCTTTCTCAGGCCAGGTTGAAAGCAAGACCAGCGCTAATCGAGGGATACCATTGCCAAGCGCCTCTGAACCAATAAGAACATGGAAAGAATTCTCTAGACAAGTTATTTCTCCAGAGTGGATAGACCTGAAAAAACCTGAGGCTTGCCCTAAATGTGCTAGTCCGGTTCTACTCCAAAATAGCTCTCGAGGTCTGTTTGTTGGATGTAGTGCGTACCCAGAGTGTGACTTCACGGAACCATTTGGCTCAGGGCCCGTTCAAAAAGAACCTCTATTGCTTGGGGAAGATCCGGAATCTTCAAAGTCAATTTATCTGTTAAGCGGTCCCTACGGTCCCTACGTCCAAATCGGAGAAACACCGCCTCAAGGATCTAAAGAAAAAAAACCAAAAAGAGGGGCTTGGCCGAAAGACGCTCCCTTCCCTTTAGAGGCTAGCGAAGACGCGTTTTCGGTCGCACTCAAAGCGTTAAGTTTACCTCGGAGCATTGGTGATCACCCAGAAACACAAAAGCCTATAGAAGCCAACATTGGACGCTTCGGGCCTTACTTAAAACATGACGGTGGATTCAAATCAATACCAAAAACTGACAGTGTTTATGATATTGAGCTTGATCGAGCGGTAGAACTTTTAGCACAAAAGGGAGCGGCTAGCGGCCGCGCACTAGGAGAACACCCCGGTGACAAAAAGCCGATCTCAGTAAGAAGCGGTCGCTATGGGCCTTACGTTAAATGCGGATCCGTAAACGCTACAATTCCCAAAGATCTAGATCCAGATACTATTAGCCTAGATGATGCGGTAG
>JAOEKQ010000019.1 GCA_028379895.1 Burkholderiales bacterium | reverse complement strand
TCGGGTTATGAGCCCGACGAGCTGCCAGACTGCTCCACCCCGCGACCGGCAAAACAGGTGCAGGATCATAACAGAGTTTATGTTCGTGTTACAACCTGCTTTACAAATTAAAAGGCGAATAGAAGTATCCTCGAAATCTAAGTACGAATAAATTTGTCTTCAAAAATAGGGATAAATTCATACCAGATGCCTCAGTTAATCGTTTGCGGACCCACCGCCTCATGAACAACCACGGAGTCAACGACCACAGCACCACTGCGTTCTACATCAAGAGTCATTTGCTCACTCATATCGGGACCGTCCTCTAATAACTCTCCTAAGTCATCTAGGGGTGGCAACTCACCAAGCGCCTTTAGGCCTAGGTCGTCTAGAAAGGTTTCTGTCGTTCCAAATAATGCTGGCCTACCCGGCGTCTCCCTAATACCAACTTGGTCTATCCAACCACGAGCCTCAAGTGTCCTGAGAATATTTGGCGAGACAGCGACACCTCGGACGTCCTCAATGTCACCTCTGGTAACAGGTTGTTTGTAGGCGATGATCGCTAACGTTTCGAGCACCGCTCTGGAATATTTCGGAGATCTATGCGGCTCTAGCTTATCTAGACGCGATTGAAAACTCGCACGAACCTGGATACGCCAACCGCTTGCCACCTCCACTAACTCGCCGCTGCGCGAAGACCAGTCCTCCGCGATTTGACCCAGCATCTCTTTAACGAGGGTTGAATGAACGTCCTCATTAAACATTCGCTTAATATCAGATATTGACAATGGTTCGGCTGACGCCAAAAGTGCTGCCTCGATCGCAGATCGAAATTCAGCAATTTCCTGCTCACTAAGCTCCATTTGATAACCTCACATAAATAGTCGAGAACACCCCATGTTGCGACAATTCAATAGATGACTCTTTTGCCAGCTCAAGGACTGCCAGAAAGGACACGACGACGTACTGAACACCCTTGTCAACCTCAAAAAGATCTTCAAATCGAAAAAATTGCTGATCTTTTAACCGACGTAAAATCTGACTCATATGTTCTCGTACCGACAATTCCTCGCGACTGATCGTATGGTGCCGATTATTTTTTGCTCTGTTAATAATCGCCACCCAAGCCTGCCGCAGGTCCTCGGGTTTCACCATCGGAGGGGATACATAATCTGTCTTTTCAAAAAATATTGAAGCATGATAAAAGTCGCGTCCGACAACAGGATGCTCGTCCAACCGAACTGATGCTTTCTTCATGCGCTCATATTCGACCAAACGCCTAACCAGCTCGGCTCTTGGATCTAAGTCTTCGTCTACACCCTCACTCGGGAGCCGCGGCAGGAGCATCCTCGATTTTATTTCGGTTAGAACAGCCGCCATCAACAAATACTCAGCCGCTAATTCTAGGTTATAAGCTTTCATCGACTCAACATAAACCATATATTGACTTGTCAGATCCGCCATGGGGATATCAAGCACGTCAAGGTTTTGCTTTCGAATAAGAAAAAGCAAAAGGTCCAGCGGCCCCTCAAAAGATTCGAGCATGACCTGAAGGGCCTCAGGGGGAATGTAGAGGTTAACGGGTAACTCTGTAATTGGTTCACCACGGAACATCCCGATTCGCGTCTGTTCTGGTAACGAATCTACCAAGTCAATCTGATCCATAAATCGTTTTTGACACCACTATATGTTGTATTTGATACTCAAAAATACCCTATATACGGTAATTTTTCCAGTTTTTCTTACCAGCGACCTTAAATTTGCTTATTAAACTCTAATACGCCGTTGTTAACATCAATCACAATAGTATCGCCAGCAACAAACCGCCCATCCAAAATCAATTTCGATAAGGGATTCTCAACATCAGACTGAATCGCTCGTTTCAAGGGCCTCGCCCCATAAGCTGGATCGAAACTACTATCACCCAACATTTCTAACACTCCACTACGGACATCGAGCCCCATATCGAGCGATGCCAAACGGTGCCCGAGTCTTTTTAATTGAATACTCAGAATCGCACTGACATCCTCTCGACCCAATCCATGAAAAACAACAATCTCATCAATTCGATTAATAAACTCCGGCTTAAATGAGTTCTTGACCTCACCCATTACGGCATCTTTTAAAGCACCGTAGTCAGAGTAGTCCATAGACTGAATCATATGAGATCCGATGTTTGATGTCATAACCATTACTGTATTTTTAAAATCTACTGTTCTTCCCTGACCATCCGTCATACGACCATCATCAAGCGCCTGCAATAAGATGTTAAACACGTCAGGATGCGCTTTCTCAATCTCATCAAGTAATATCACTGAATATGGTTTACGTCTCACGGCTTCTGTAAGATAGCCGCCCTCGTCATAACCAACGTAGCCCGGAGGAGCTCCTATAAGACGAGACACGGAATGCTTCTCCATAAATTCCGACATATCAATACGAACAAATTGCTCCTCAGAATCAAAAAGAAATTGAGCAAGAGTTTTACATAGCTCAGTCTTTCCTACGCCGGTTGGACCAACAAATAAAAATGAACCATACGGTCGGTTTGGGTCACTCAAACCAGATCTGGACCGACGAACGGCATCTGACACAAGTCGAATTGCCTCCTCCTGCCCTATCACACGCTGATGTAAGTCCGACTCCATCGTGAGTAGTTTATCTCTCTCACCTTGCATCATTCTAGAAACTGGGATACCCGTTGACCGGGAAACTACATCAGCAATTTCATCAGCACCCACCTCAGTTTTTAATAACTGAAAGCTCTCCGCGTTTTCACTTAACTGGGTATCTTTGTGTAGCTGAGCCTCTAGGCTAGGCAACTTGCCGTATTGCAGCTCCGAGACCACGGACCAATCCCCATCACGCTTCGACACGTCAATTTGAAGCTTAACTTGATCGATTTCCTCCTTGACCTGTTGTACTCCTTGCACAACAGATTTCTCAGCCTTCCATATCTCATCTAAATCCGAATACTCTTTGTTAAGTCGATCTATCTCTTTTTCAATACCGTGCATCCTTTTCCTGGATGCTGGATCAGTTTCCCTTTTTACAGTCTCTCGCTCTATTTTTAGTTGAATCAAACGTCTATCAATTTTGTCTAGCTTCTCTGGTTTGGAATCGAGTTCCATTTTGATGCGCGCAGCTGCCTCGTCAATCAAATCAATCGCTTTATCAGGTAAAAACCGATCTGTTATGTATCTATTGGATAAGGTTGCCGCCGCCACTATAGCTGGGTCCGTGATATCAACACCGTGATGAAGCTCATATCTCTCTTGTAACCCTCTGAGTATTGCGATGGTATTTTCCACGGTGGGTTCATCAACGAGTACCTTTTGAAATCGTCGCTCGAGCGCAGAATCTTTTTCTACATATTTTCGATATTCATCTAAAGTTGTAGCACCGACACAATGAAGCTCTCCTCGAGCTAGAACTGGCTTCAACATATTCCCGGCGTCTAGAGCGCCCTCAGACTTCCCAGCACCCACCATCGTATGCAGCTCATCAATAAAAATAATTGTCATTCCGTCGTCTCGTGCCAATGCCTTCAGTACAGATTTGAGCCGTTCTTCAAAATCACCTCGATACTTTGCACCAGCTAGGAGCGCCGCCATATCAAGAGACAACACTCGTTTCCTCTTGAGGCTGTCAGGAACTTCGTCATTAATGATTCTTTGAGCCAACCCCTCAACGATAGCTGTCTTTCCTACGCCAGGCTCTCCAATAAGTACTGGATTATTTTTTGTACGTCGTTGGAGGATCTGAATAGTACGCCGGATCTCATCATCACGGCCGATCACAGGATCGAGCTTCCCTTGTCTAGCTCTCTCAGTTACGTCTACTGTGTAACGCTCGAGCGCTTGACGTTGATTTTCGGCATCTGGGGAATCGTTTGGCTCTCCACCTCTCAAATCCTCAATAACCGATGTTAACGCTGACTCAGAACCACCATGCTGTCTAAGCATTTCTCCTACACCATGCTTCTCACGAATCGCTGCTAATAAGAATAGTTCTGTAGAAACATATTGATCGGTAAGCTGCTCTGATAGGCTCTCTGTCGCACTCATTAACCGATTCATCGATTGTGAAATAGTTATCTGCTGGGACTCTTGAACGACAGCGAAATTGTTTATAGCTACCTCGAGGGCTCGTTTCAGAGCATCAGTTTTCACTCCCGCACGTGTCAATATCGATTGAATTAATCGCTCACCTGAATCGATTAAGACGTAAAGCAAATGTTCTGGCTCAATAGTCGTATTGCCGTTCTTCGATGCGAGCGCCTCCGCAGATGCTAACGACTCTTGAAATCGAGTAGTGAATTTATCGAACTTCATCACGTTTCCTTTTGTAGATCTTAAGTTAGTACTAAAATTGGGTGATATTCAACAATTTCAAGTGCAACAAGCAAGTGAAATAAATTTTTTAATTTGCGTTTTATTACTTATGTCACGAAAAGGTCGTAAATAATGTCGATAATAAAGGTGGTTTTAATTTTTCTGCTAACTAGTTTCGAAACAGTTCACGCGGGTAACTCTGATGCAAATGAAGCGATAATTGTAGAAATGCAATCCGTGGCGTCAACGTTCGTGAAGAGTTTAGGAAAAACACTTAAAGCTACAATAAAGTCTGAGGGTTTAGCAGCGGCCATACACGTGTGCGAGACTGTAGCACCAACATTGGCAAATCAACTATCTCGCGAAACGGGCTGGAGAGTATCAAGGGTTAGTCTCAAATTTAGAAACCCATTAATTGGTATGCCTGATGCGTGGGAGAAAGAGCAATTAATAAATTTCTCAAACGCTCCTTTAAGCAATAATACCCAACCAGATGTTATGGAGGTAACATCTATTGAAGACAACTCTGAGGGACACTCAATTCGGTACATGCGAGCACTACCTACTAAAGCGCTTTGCTTGACTTGTCACGGCAAATCAACTGACATTCCCAACGAGGTCTCATCTGCGTTAGAACAGTTTTATCCGAATGACAAGGCAACTGGCTACAGTCTGGGTCAAATTAGAGGTGCGATTTCGATACAAACAAATCGAGACTGAAACTTCCTCACACAATGCAGCACAATCGAAATCAAATACACATGACGAACGGTAATAACTTAGAACAATCAATTCAAACTAGCGTAGAGCTGTCATTACAGGAAGATCTCGGTGATGGCGATCTAACGGCTTCATTGATACCGGAAAACACGCTAGGCCAAGCATCGATTATATCCAGAGTAGATTGCGTTCTGTGCGGTATTGCTTGGGCTGAGAAAACCTTTCAGTCGCTAGACCATTCCATCGAACTTGACTGGCATTATCAAGATGGGGACCAAGTGGCAGCAGGAGATTCGGTTTGCACACTGCGTGGGCCAGCGAGAGCCCTTCTGACTGGGGAGAGGACCGCGCTAAACTTTTTACAAACACTCTCGGCTGTCGCGACTAAAACAAAAATTTATGTTGAGGCAATCGCTCACACAAAAGCTAAGATCCTTGACACGAGAAAAACAATGCCTAATTTGAGACTAGCCCTTAAATATGCAGTAAGAACGGGAGGTGGAAAGAATCATCGCATAGGGCTTTTTGATGGCGTATTGATTAAAGAAAACCACATCATTGCTTGCGACGGAATTACTAAAGCACTGAAGTTTGCCAAAGATGCGGATCAAAAGGTGCCTATTCAAATCGAAGTGGAGACAATCACACAGCTAAAGGAAGCTGTTGACGGTGGAGCAAAATTAATTTTACTGGATAACTTCAAACCACAGTCCATGAAAGAAGCAGTAAAAATTGTCAATGGAAAAGCATTATTAGAAGCCTCTGGTGGGATTACCCTTAACTCAATTGTAGAAGTTGCAGAGACTGGGATTGATCGAATATCTATTGGCACCTTAACTAAAGATATTCATTCGATCGACTTATCCATGCGCCTCAAATTTGATATGTAAATAACGACTTATGGAAAACTCAAAATTTAATTCTAACCATTTAGACCTTGGCTGCGGTGATGCACCCAGAAATCCGTATGGGGCAACAGAGTTATTCGGGGTTGATCTAACGTTAGGCTGCAGAGAAGTGGATGAGCATTTTAAAATCTGCAATCTTGTCTGCGAACCAATACCATTTGTCGATTCGTACTTCGACTCTGTCTCTGGATTTGACGTAATTGAACACATCCCAAGACAATCAGTGGACCATCAAAACAATGTCATCATAAATCCATTCGTCACTCTAATGAATGAGATTCATCGAGTTTTAAAACCCGGTGGATTATTTTACGCTTCAACGCCGGCGTTCCCCTCACCTGAAGCATTTCAGGATCCAACCCATGTAAATATAATTACAGAAGGCACGCATAAATATTTTTGTGGTGACAACCCGGATGCTCGAATCTACGGTTTCACAGGACAATTCGTCGCAATAGAGGCACAAAGAATTTATCCAAAATATGCGCAAACAGCAAAACGCACGTTACTCAATAGAATAAAAAATGCGCACAAAAAATATATGAAAGGTTCAATTTCTCATGTCGTTTGGCAATTGCAAGCCATCAAATAATCAAGCTACAAATGACGCTCGATAATGGCACCTATTTCATCACGCGTTGCCTCAACTACGACAGGAGCCTCGCTTTGCGAAATAGCCGTGTCAGGATCTTTCAATCCGTGACCCGTTAACGTACAAACAATTCTTGAGCCCGATTTGTATCGATTTCGCTCAATATCTTTTATGAGACCTGCAACGGTAATCGCAGAGGCCGGCTCACAGAATATGCCCTCCGATTCAGCAAGTACCTTTTGCGCGTGCAAGATTTCTTCATCGGTACATTCCTCAAACCAACCTGCGGATTCTTTTTGAGCAGCCCACGCCAAGTCCCAAGATACCGGATGACCGATTCGTATAGCTGTAGCAACCGTTTCTGGCGAATCCACCATTTCGTTTCTGAGAAATGGTGCGGCTCCTGATGCTTGGTATCCAACTAACGTTGGCCTTTTTGTACTAATGACAACACCTTTAAAAGCACACTCTCCATTACAAAGGTTACAGCTACCGCACTGCCGCCCAGCAGCCTCACTGTAACCAATCCAATGCGCGGAGATGTTACCCGCATTTCCAACTGGCATCACATGATAATCAGGGGCATCACCAAGCGCCTCGACAACCTCAAAAGCAATCGTTTTCTGACCTTGCAGCCTGTAAGGGTTAATCGAGTTGACTAGGTTTAACGGCATAGTTGAGGAAAGCTCTTGCACAAGTCGCATACCATCGTCGAAGTTACCTCGGATTTGAATAACTGTCGCCCCATGCATCATAGCTTGCGACAACTTACCAAGAGCAATTTTACCTTCAGGAATTAAAACGAAGCTTTTAATTCCTGCACGTGCGGCGTAGGCTGCCGCCGCGGCGGAAGTGTTACCAGTCGAAGCGCAGATGATCGCTTTCGCACCAGACTCGACGGCTTTTGTAACCGCCATGGTCATACCTCGATCTTTAAAAGAGCCCGTCGGGTTCAAGCCCTCAAACTTACAAAATATTTGATGATTCCACCCCAATTTAACAGGTAAGTTTCTTAGCTCTATGAGTGGCGTATTTCCCTCATTTAGCGAAATTACCTTTGTTGATTCTGCTACGGGAAGCCGGTCGCGGTACTTTTCAATCAAGCCGGTGTAATGATGATCATTCATAAATTTACTCTGAACTGTATCGGTTAAAATCTATAGCGTCGTCAAAACGCTTCAATGCGAAGACGTGCAGGTGAGTCATAGATCGCATTTAGAGCACTAATTTTTTCGGACGCATGATTAATTGAACTCTCTTTGGTTTTATGAGTGAATATAATGATATCAACACCTTCATCATTAGAATCTGATTCACGCTGCCGCATTGCTTCTATAGACACACCGTAATCTGCCAGTATTCCAGAAATATCAGACAATACCCCAGGCTCATCGCGAACTCGCAGACGAAGATAAAAAGATGACTCTACCTCACCTATATCCAAAATCGGAACGTCGCTTAGGCGCTCCTCTTGGAAAGCCAAATGAGGCACATGGGTGGTTACATCGGCTTCTTGCAGACGAATAACATCAATTAAATCAGCAATCACAGCAGACGCTGTTGGCTCCGCCCCAGCACCTGCTCCGTAATAAAGTGTCGGGCCTACAGCATCACCCTGAACCAATACGGCATTCATTGGCCCG
This sequence comes from Burkholderiales bacterium, assembly GCA_028379895.1. Classification (GTDB taxonomy): domain Bacteria; phylum Pseudomonadota; class Gammaproteobacteria; order Burkholderiales; family Eutrophovitaceae; genus Eutrophovita. The sequence continues at coordinate 14,722 of JAOEKQ010000019.1, read as the reverse complement.
TCAACGCTTGCGATAACGCATTTATCGGAAATTAATGTAGGGTGTACGCGCATTTCAAAACCGCCAGCTCTGCGTTTTGTAATCGCGAGGAGCTTAATTCGATATCCAAAATCTTCTGCAGCCCGAATGTCGGCTTCGGTCAAGTTCGTAATACCCTCGCAATAAACCTTTTGAGGTTGAATCGATATGCCAAAAGAAACGGCAGCAATAATGGCTAATTTTTGTCCAGCGTCAATACCCTCAATATCAAAAGTTGGATCTGCCTCTGCATAGCCTAACCGTTGGGCGTCTGCGAGTGCCTCTTGAAAAGATATTCCCTTATCACGCATTTCCGAGAGAATGAAGTTTGTCGTGCCATTAACGATACCTGCAACTGAATCGATACGATTCGCTGCGAGCCCTTCACGTAAGGCCTTGATGATCGGAATACCGCCAGCCACTGCGGCCTCGTAAGTTACGATAGACCCATTCGCCTTTGCTTGAGCAAATAGCTCATTTCCATGTTCAGCTATCAACGCCTTATTCGCCGTAACTACCGGCTTCATTAGCGCAATTGATTCCTCGATAAGCATGCGCGCCGTTGTTGTGCCGCCGATTAACTCAATGACAACATCGACATTTTCGTCGCGGACAACATCAAGTGGGTCTGCATGAACCTTAACTTGTGGCCCAAGAAATTTTGCAGCCTTCTCAACGTTGCGTGCGCTGGCCGCAACCACGATAATTTCCCGACCTATCCTCCTGGCAATCTCTTCACCATTTCTTTTAAGGACTTCAAATACACCCCTGCCGACGGTACCAACGCCAACCAATCCTACTCTTACCGTCTTCATAAACTACACTCCAAATTACTGAACTCCCGTAGGAGAATTCCTCGCGTTGTGGTCATTTAACGACCTTTAACTCCCCAGCCTGCCTATGACCCGAGGCGTCTAGCACCCCGTCCTTTCGGAACATATCTTTGATACCACGAACAGCCTGACGAATTCGTTCTTCATTTTCGATCAGCGCCAATCGAACGTGATCATCCCCATATTCCCCGAACCCAATACCAGGCGCGGCAGCAAGCTTCGCTTCTGTGAGCAATCTTTTTGAAAATTCCAATGAACCTAACTCTTTATAGTGATCAGGTATTTTGGCCCATATGTACATCGCAGCCTTTGGTGTTGCGACATTCCACCCCGCCTCATGAAGACCTTTAACCATTACATTACGTCTATTCTCATAAGTCTTTCGAATGTCCTCTACACAGTCCTGGGGGCCCTCCAGCGCAACGATCGACGCAATCTGTAATGGTGTAAAAGTTCCATAATCGTGATAACTCTTGATTCTCGATAAGGCAGCGACCAGATCAGAATTACCCACCATGTATCCGATACGCCATCCCGCCATGTTATAGCTTTTAGACATCGTGAAAAACTCAACAGCTATATCCTTAGCGCCTGGAACCTGCAAAATGGACGGCGCCTTGTAATTATCAAAAACAATGTCGGCGTAAGCCAAATCATGAACTACATAGACTCCATGCTCTCGCGCAATATCTAAAAGCTTTTCGAAAAAAGATAAATCAACACACTGCGTGGTCGGATTACCGGGGAAATTAACGATGATCATCTTAGGCTTTGGGAACGACTCCTTCAAAGCCCTCTCCAGCTCTTCAAAAAAATCAACGTCTGGTGTATTTCGAACGTGGCGAATATCTGCCCCGGCGATCACTGGACCGTAAATATGAATTGGGTAACTTGGATTGGGGACCAAGACAATATCACCTCGGTCCAAAGTGGCCAGAGCCAGATGTGCAATACCCTCCTTCGAACCAATCGTGACAATAGCCTCAGTCTCAGGGTTCAGGTCCACGTTATAACGGTTCGAGTACCAATTCGAAATCGCCTGGCGCAAACGAGGTATGCCCTTGGACACAGAATACCCATGATTGGCCGGACGTCTTGCCGCCTCCACTAATTTCTCGACAATGTGAGGAGGTGTTGGTCCATCAGGATTACCCATCGATAAATCGATAATATCCTCGCCTCTTCGTCGAGCAGCCATTTTGAGCTCACCCGTGATATTGAAAACATATTGGGGTAGCCTCTTAATCCGAGGAAATTCAATCGTCATACGATGTAAGAAGGATTTTTAAAAGGAAAATTTCTGACTTTGTCATAATAAGGGCCAAGTTTAACTGATATGTTCTAGTGCGGCAAAAGAATGATCAGGAACATTAGCTCAATTACTTAAATACAACATATGAAAATAGCTTCTCAAGATAATCTCGACATCATAAAAATAACCCAAGTTTCATCCAGCCACGTGTACGTGGGGGACATACAGTTCAACCAACCATTTTTTGTGGGAACGAGTCATCCCGCTACATCCTGGCAAACTGATTTCAAAAAAATCACAATTAAGACCATCGAAAAGCTTCCCCTTGATCATTACGAGTTATTGCTTTTAGGTACGGGCAATAAGTACACACGACTAGATAATGAATGCATGAGATTCTTGAGTAATGTCATCCCTTTTGAAGTCATGACCACCGTATCCGCGTGCAGGACCTTTAACATCGTCGCCGGCGAGGGCAGAAAGGTGCTTCTAGCCGGGCTGATAAACCATGACGACAAAATTCAGGTATGAATATTTACCTGCACAAGGTTCTGCCGCTGCTAATTTCGCCACTATTTCTTTTTATAGTACTGGTCTTGGTTTACTCAATCAGATTACGTCTAAAACTACTACAATTTGGGGTCATCACTTTAAGCATTCTCAGTACACCAGCGGTGGCTTCTTGGTTTTGGGAAAAATTAGAAGAAGGATATACATTAAAGACTCCTAGTGAAGTAGTTAAGTCAGATGCGATCGTAGTCTTAAGCGGTAATGGCAGCCCCGTAAAAACCGAGCAAGGATTTATTTTCCAATGGAGAGATCCAGACCGTTTTTTTAGTGGCATCGACCTCTTTAAAGCAGGTAAGGCTACGAATTTAGTATTCACCGGCGGGAAACTTCCTTGGGATGCCGGCAATCAGACCGAAGGTGATTACTTAAAAGATGAAGCAATCGCTCAAGGGGTGCCAGAAAAGAATATTTTGGTTACTCGAGCGGTTCAAAATACGGCACAAGAAGCAGCTGCAGTAAAGGCTCTTCTTGATGACAAAAATAATAAAATCATACTGGTGACATCCGCTTTTCACATGCCGAGGGCAACAGCTCTTTTTGAGGAAAAAAAATTGATCGTCATCCCGTATCCCGTGGACTTCAAATCAAATAACGAAAAACGCACAATCATCAGTTTTATACCTTCCACCGATGGACTCAATACCACCTACAAAGCGTTAAGAGAATTTCTTGGTCGGCTGTATTACCGCATAAAAATTTAAATGTTTTAAAATTCCTCTTCAAATACTCGCTACGCAATACGTCATAAGAAATCAAAATTTAAACTATCAGACAAGCACAAACGACAAGCTAATGAATCCTTTACTTCACAAACTCCATCCTTACCCTTTCCAAAAGTTCGGTAAGATTCTAGGGGAGTTAGAACCCTGTCAAAACCACTCTTTGATACGTCTATCCATAGGCGAGCCACAGCACGAGACACCTAAGGTCATACTGGATGCGTTATCAAATAACTTGGCTGACATAGCGTACTACCCAACAACTCAAGGGTCACCGGAACTCAGATCAACGATTAAAAATTGGATTGAAGATCGATTTGGCATGACCGGCATTGATCCTGATCATGAAATATTACCGGTCAACGGCACCAGAGAGGCTTTATTTGCCCTTAGTCAGGTTGTGTTACCTCCGAACGACCCTGACTCAGTGGTTGTCATGCCTAACCCTTTCTACCAAATCTATGAAGGTGCAACTTTATTATCCGGAGCGACACCAAAATTTTTGAATTTGGGTTCAACTGCTTCTCCCGGTTGGCAACTCACGCAATTACCTGCGGAGACTTGGAATCGTACAAAACTCCTCTACGTTTGCAATCCAGGCAACCCTACAGGGCATGTTATGACCCTTTCTGAATGGGAGGAATTGTTTGAGTTCAGTGACAAATATGGTTTTATTATCGCGTCAGATGAATGCTATTCCGAAATTTACTTTGAGGAGGGCTCTCCGCCACTGGGTGCAATAACTGCAGCAAAGTTGCTCGGCCGTGACTTAACGCGTCTCATTGTTTTTGGCAGTCTTTCAAAAAGATCAAACGTGCCCGGCATGCGTTCTGGTTTCGTGTGCGGTGATTCGTTATTATTGAAACAATTTCTTCTTTATCGAACGTATCACGGTTCGGCCATGAGTCCAGCTGTCCAAAAAGCAAGCATTGCGGCTTGGTCTGACGAAACACACGTTATAGTAAATCGCACCTTATATCGAAATAAATTTGATTCCTTCATCAATACAATGAAGCCCCACTGCTCGATTCAATATCCCTCGGCAGGCTTTTATGTGTGGCTAAAAACACCCATAGATGACGTGGAGTTCGCAAAGAAGCTCTATACAGAATGCAGCGTTGTTGTTCTGCCAGGTAGCTTAGTCGCACGTGAAGCCCATGACGTCAACCCAGGAAAAAATCACGTCCGTATTGCCTTAGTAGCCGAACAAAAAGAATGTGATGAAGCCGCAAGACGCATGGTTAGCCTCTTGTCTGCTGGATTTGACTAGAATAGAGCCTTCGTCTTAACCCATTATCGTTATAACCAACTTGGAAAACACAATGAGCAACTTACAAAACATCATTGAATCTGCGTTTGAAGTACGTGCTGATATCAACCACAACACAGCATCAAAAGAGGTGCGAGAAGCAGTAGAACAGACAATTGCAGATATCGATAGCGGGAAGCTTCGAGTCGCAGAAAAAAAGGATGGCGATTGGATTGTTCACCAATGGATAAAAAAAGCTGTCCTCCTGTCATTTCGAATATCTGACAACAAGATCGTACGAGACGGTTATACAAATTATTTTGATAAGGTTGATTCAAAATTCTCTTCATATTCGGACGAAGACTTCCGAAAAGGTGGATTTAGAGTAGTACCTCCTGCAGCAGTCAGAAAAGGATCATTCATTGCTAAGAACGTCGTTCTTATGCCTTCATACGTAAACATTGGTGCCTACGTTGACGAAGGCACTATGGTAGACACTTGGGCAACTGTTGGATCTTGCGCTCAAATTGGAAAAAATGTTCATTTGTCGGGTGGTGTTGGAATTGGTGGGGTACTTGAACCGCTTCAGGCAAATCCAACGGTCATAGAGGACAATTGCTTTATTGGTGCCCGCTCAGAGATTGTGGAGGGTGTGATTGTAGGTGAAGGGTCCGTGATCTCGATGGGTGTCTATATTGGGCAAAGTACTAAAATATTTAATCGTGCGACGGGTGAGGTATCTTACGGGTACATACCCGCTGGATCTGTAGTGGTATCAGGAAATCTGCCGTCGAGCGATGGAAGTTGTAGTCTCTATTGCGCAGTAATCGTCAAACAAGTCGATGCTAAAACCAGAGCTAAGACCAGTATTAACGACTTACTTAGAGGTGATTGAGCAAGAGATTAACGCACATAAGCTCGGCAGGGCCCATGGATATTGATAGTAATCAAGTAACGATAAGGGACTTAGTCCGATATGCCACAACGTTGTTCGCCAAACAAAATATCGGTCTAGGTCAGGGGACGGAAACCCATTTCGATGAGGCATGCTTTTTAGTCTTAAGGACGCTGTCGCTACCGTTTACTTCACTTGATGTTTTCTTAGACGCGAAATTAACCTCAGCGGAAATCGAGCTTGTTCAGAAAAATATCGACATGCGGGTAGCCGATCGTATTCCGGCCGCTTACATCCTTCAGGAAGCATGGCTTCGCGAATATAAATTTTTCGTCAACGAGGACGTACTGATTCCGCGGTCACACATCGCAGACCTGTTGTTCGACCAAATAGATGTTTGGATTAGCGCCCCACACGTCATTAATAACGTCCTAGACCTTTGCACGGGATCCGGGTGTTTGGCGATCTTAGCAGCACATCAGTTCGAAGAAGCTACTATTTACGCAAGCGACGTCTCAAACGCTGCGATATCCGTTTGCAGCAAAAACATAGCATCATACGAACTCGCTGACCGAGTTATCCCCACCAGATCAGACTTGTTTTCAAAAATCGATCATAGATTCGATTTGATAATTTCAAATCCGCCCTACGTAGAGCAGCGCGCGATGGATCAATTACCCGCCGAGTTTCTAAAGGAACCTCAAATCGCCCTAGCTGGAGGGGAAGAAGGAATTGATCTTGTCCAAAAAATCATCACCGATGCTCCGGAATATCTCAACGAAAACGGAATTCTCATTATGGAGGTTGGTCGAGATCGAGCAGCCATTGAGGCCCAGTTTCCTCAAATTCCTTTTACTTGGATCGAAACTCAAGCGGGACGTGATTTTGTACTTTTCGTAACCCGAGAGGACCTGCGTTTAGGTTTGAGTGTTTGAGGTCGATCGGTTTCAATATTTGATCTTTTATTTTTTGCGTCCAGAGACGGTCGACCGCTGGGTTTAGGGCGTTGAGGGGTCATCTCGTCATACCTCGGTTTACCGGGCTTTCTACCCCGAGGTAATCTACGCGAATCATTATTAGAAGCGGGCACCTCCTCTTCTGATTCGACGCCACATTGCTTCTGCAATTGGTGTACTTCAGTGTCTTTTAGCTCAAGCCATTTTCCTCGGGTCAATCTGGGGGGTAACACAATACCTCCGAAGCGAATGCGTATCAGACGTGACACCTGAAACCCAAGCGATTCAAACATTCTCCTGACTAGTCGATTTCTACCTTCCTTGACGATGACCCGATACCAACGATTACGCCCTTCACCGCCAATCGCCTCGCAGGCCTCAAATTGACCAAATCCATCCGATAATTCAACGCCAGACTGCAATAACGCTATCTGATCAGTCGTTAATTCACCAAAAATACGCGCACTATACTCGCGCTCCGTATCAAAGCTAGGGTGCATCATCCGATTAGCCAATTCACCCGAGGTTGTAAAAATCAAAAGTCCACTCGTATTGAAATCAAGCCTACCAATCGCAATCCATTTTGCATTTTTGGGCTTTGGAAGGTTAGCAAAAACTGTTTGGCGCTCTTTCGGGTCGTCTCTCGAGACAATCTCTCCTTCCGGTTTGTGATATAAGATCACTCTGGTCGCCTGACTGCCGCTAATATCCACCCTACGCCTACCGAATTCAACACGGTCTGTATTGGAGACGCGCGTTCCCAATGTGGCTACTTGACCATTAACTTTTATCAGCCCTTGCTCGATTACTTCCTCCATTTTGCGGCGTGATCCAATACCTGCTTGCGCCAAAACTTTTTGTAATTTTTGGGTTTCAATAACTGCTTTATAAGCCTCTGATGACTTTAAATCCTCACTATTTTCCGAGATTTGCTTGGGTTCCGGACGTCTCAATTTACCAGACGTACCGGACCTGGTAGCTTCTCGTTTTCGAGATCTTGTCATAGGTTACCTTAGCGTTCTATTAGGACTAATCAGCCGATTTGCGTTCGATAATACTCTGTGCGAGCGTACCAATATCAACGTACTCTATTTCACCACCAGCGGGTACACCGCGCGAGAGACGCGTGACCTTCAATCCTAGTGGGATTAATTTTTCACTAATGTAATGAGCTGTCGCTTCACCTTCATTTGTAAAATTAGTCGCAACAATCACTTCTTTCACTTCGTCCTCGCTTGCTCGCGCGATCAATCGATCCAAACCGATTTCTTTGGGTCCAACGCCATCGAGCGGCGAGAGACGTCCGAGAAGCACAAAATACTGCCCCTTAAAAGACTGCGTTTGCTCAATTGATTGCACATCGGAAGGCATCTCGACAACACAAATGACACTTTCATCTCGATTCGCAGATTGACACAAATCACAAACGGGCTGCTCTGAAAAATTATTACAACGATCACAATGACGCACACGACCCAAGGCATTAATCAATGCCTCAGCAATATCCTGCGCTGCCTCCTTATCGTGCTGCATCAGATGAAACGCCATCCGTTGTGCGGCTTTCGGACCAACTCCTGGTAATTTTTTTAGGGAGTCAATGACCGACTCGAGTGCCTGTGGCGTCTTCATTGCTTTACGCTAAATCAATCAAAATGGTAGTTTCATTCCGGGTGGCAACCCAAGTCCCCCGCCTACCGCGGACATCTTCGATTGGGTTACTTCCTCCACCTTTCTCGTGGCATCGTTCATCGCCGCGGCGATCAAATCCTCAAGCATCTCTTTATCATCTTCCATGAGACTTGGATCAATATGAACGCGCCTAACATCATGACGACCAGTCATCTTCACTTTTACAAGTCCAGCTCCGGCCTCGCCCTCAACCTCCATCCCTGCTATTTCTTCTTGCGTCTTCTTAAGCTTCTCTTGCACCTCTTGAGCTTGCTTCATAAGCCCACCCAACTGTCCTTTAAACATAACATCTCCAATATTTCATACAGTTTCCAAAAAATTAATTGCCGCTAACCATTACTTAGACGGCCGAATACTCTCCGTCACTAGAGTTCCGCCAAGATCACTCTTCAAGCTTTTGACAAACGGATCCTCCTCGAGGTCCTTAGTCGTTTGATCCAGGCGGTTCTTGCTTTCAACTACTTGGTCTGCCATCAGAGTATCGCTGGCAACGCCGACTTTAATCTCCAAACGGCACTTACTGTTTACGTGTTCTCGAATCAACTCTTGGAGCTTATTCTTGTAACGATCCTCCAGAAGATGTTTATGCTCACTGTCCAGCGATAACCTTAAAACACCTTCGCTGAAGCTTTGGAACTCAGCGTTCTCGGCAACCATTTTCGCCATCCCCGAAACCACGTTTTTTGAAACGAATTGTTTCCACTCATCATTCGTATTAAGCACCGCACTTGCATCAGATTTCTTAGTGTTTTTGACGGCTGCCGACGTTTTAGTAGGCTTGGATGTCGCAATTACACGCTGACGAACTTCGGTTATCTTCTTTTTAGGCTCCACTCCGGAGTCTAGCGCAGGTAAAAATGCCATCATTCGAAGCATCACCATCGTAAAACCAACTTTCTCATTCGGGGCCAGAGGCAAATCTCGTTTACCAACAGTTACTATTTGGTATAGAAGCTGAAGATGCTCGTCATCCGTTTGATTCACCAAGACCTGATATCCCTCAATCAAGTCGTCATCGATACCTTCAGTTGTTAATGAAAAAAGTGAAAGCCGTTGTATTAGGGTGGCCATCTCATCCAATACGTATGAAAAGGATGCTCCCATACGCTCAATATCATTAATCTTTTCAACTAAAGGATTACCGCCTTGCTCAAGGATAGCACCCAACAAGCTTCTTACAAGCGAGTCATCTACCACCCCCAGCATCGACTTAACGGAATCCTCTTGTACTTTCCCATCCCCCTGCGCGATCGCTTGATCGAGAAGAGAGAGCCCATCCCTGAGACTGCCTCGAGCATAACGACTCAATAACTCAATACCTCGGTCATCAAACTCAACTTTCTCATCATCTAAAATCTTAGCCATCTGCTCTTTTATGAGTGGAACAGGAATCGGCTTCAAATTAAATTGCAAGCAGCGTGATAAAACAGTAACGGGTACTTTCTGAGGATCAGTCGTGGCTAAAATGAATTTAACGTGCTCAGGCGGCTCTTCTAATGTTTTCAGCATTGCATTAAACGCCGATCGAGAGAGCATGTGAACTTCATCAATAATGAATATTTTATACTCACCAACTGTAGGTTTATACGCTGCAGTCTCAAGCAGGTCTCGCATGTTATCGACTTGCGTGTTAGAGGCCGCATCCAGCTCAATCACATCAACAAAACGACTTTGATCAATCGACAAGCAGGAATCACATTGGCCGCATGGATCTGCATCATTAAGCGATTCACAATTCAGTGCTTTTGCAATAATGCGCGCCAAGGTCGTTTTCCCTACACCTCTCGTTCCCGTAAATAACCAAGCATGATGCATCCGCCCTTGGCTGATGGCATTGGTAAGCGCGCTTACGACATGACTTTGCCCCACCAACTCTGAGAAGGTTCTAGGTCGCCACTTTCTTGCTAAAGCTAAAGACATTTCAGTTTTATATGTCGATCACGTCAAAAAATCTAATAGAAATAATGTATGGGCGGCGAGCCAAGTCCCCGGCACTTACAAATCATAGCTGTGGCTGCTTCCTTCCGGCCCTGACCAGGTTCACTACTTTGCAATGCGGGGTGGCCCGCCATAAACTTTATTGACTCATTAATTTAATCGTTAGTCTACTCGGCTTCGGTAAATTATGCTGAAACAACGGGTATTTGAGCGATTTTACTTTTCCATAATTTAGGACCAGTTTGATGGACAGATTCCCCACAACTATCCACCGCCACAGTTACAGGCATATCCCGAACATCAAATTCATATATAGCCTCCATACCCAACTCCGCGAAAGCGACGACCCGAGAGGATTGAATGGCTTTAGAAACTAAGTAAGCGGCACCACCAACAGCCATCAGATAGACAGCCTTATGTTTCTTAATGGCTTCTATCGCTACGGGTCCACGCTCAGCCTTACCAACCATGCCAAGCAAACCTGTCTCGGACAACATCATGTCGGTAAATTTATCCATTCGAGTCGAAGTCGTGGGGCCGGCTGGACCAACCACTTCATCCCCAACAGGATCAACGGGGCCGACATAGTAAATAAATCGTCCTTCAAAATTAACCCCTTCAGGAAGACCCTCTCCACTTGCTAATAGATCCTTAATTCGTTTATGTGCCGCGTCTCGACCCGTGAGTAACTTGCCATTGAGCAACAATGTTTCACCCGGCTTCCAGTTTGAGACTTCTTCCGCGGTTACTGAGTTTAAATCTACACGTCGCGCATCATCGGAAGCACGCCATTCAATGGCTGGATAATCGTCTGGTGATGGAGGTGTCAATGCAACAGGTCCAGATCCATCAAGAACGAAGTGTGCATGGCGTGTCGCCGCACAGTTTGGAATTACGGCTACAGGTAACGAGGCCGCGTGAGTGGGATAGTCCTTGATTTTGACATCTAACACAGTAGTTAACCCGCCCAGACCTTGAGCTCCGATACCAAGTGCATTAACCCGATCATAGATTTCAACGCGAAGTTCCTCAATTTTATTTTGAGGACCTTTTACCTTTAAGGTTTGCATATCTATCGATTCCATCAAAGACTCTTTTGCCAAGATCATTGCCTTTTCAGCTGTGCCACCCACACCAATCCCCAACATCCCCGGAGGACACCATCCCGCACCCATCGCCGGCACCACATCGACAATCCAATCAGCCAAGCTATCTGAGGGCATTAGCGTCGTAAACTTCGCCTTATTTTCTGATCCTCCGCCTTTTGCGGCCACAGTAATCTCGATTTTATTGCCGGGTACCACGTCATAATGAATAATCGCGGGCGTATTATCTTTAGTATTCAAACGTGTATTTGTTGGATCCTGGACCACTGAAGCTCTGAGTGTGTTGTCTGGATGCATGTAGGCGCGACGAACACCTTCGTGAATCATGTCCGATAAAGCCATCTTTGCCCCAGACCATTCAACGTCCATTCCCAGCTTAACGAACACAACAGCGAGTCCAGTGTCTTGGCAAACTGGTCGACGGCCCTGCGCGCTCATTTTGGAGTTAGTTAAAATTTGAGCGATGGCATCGCGCGCGGCAGGAGACTCCTCTCGTTCATACGCTAGTGCAAGCGCATCAATATAATCCTTGGGGTGGTAATACGAGATGTATTGAAAAGCATCAGCGACGCTATCGATTACGTCATCCTGCTTGATTGCAGCCATTAGTGAATTCCTCATCTTTAGGATATCGAATTTATCCAACTATTATAAATCACCAGGAGGCTTCTAGGCTTTGATGCTTTATATTTGTCGGTCAATAAAGTCCTGGGACATAATTGGACGCGTCGTCAAATATCAGTTAAAACAGTATAATCTGCAGAATTAGATCACAGCTGTTCGGACACATTTAGTTGAATTAAATACCGTTGCTTCACTCCGACCTAAGCAGGCGTTGAGCCTATAACAGCGAAACACACCAAAATACAAGAGAGTTGCGTCACGGCATGAAAAAGAGAGGTACGTATGAGTAATATTGAATCCGTATTAAAAGAAAATAGAGTGTTCGAACCTAATGAACACTTTATGAAGCAAGCGACCGTATCAGGTCAGAGTGCTTATGACACCTTATGTGCAAAAGCAGAGACTGACTACGAGGGATTTTGGGCTGACTTGGCCAAAGAGCATCTTTTGTGGCACAAACCCTTCACTAAAGTGCTAGATGACTCAAATCCTCCATTTTTTAAATGGTTTTATGATGGTGAACTCAACGTCTCCTACAACTGTCTGGATCGTCATTTAAAAACCATACCTAATAAGACGGCCCTCATTTTTGAGGCGGATGACGGATTAATTACTAAAGTCACCTACAAACAGCTCTTCCATCGAGTCTGCCAAATGGCCAATGGACTAAAGTCGCTTGGTATCAGGCCAGGAGATCGTGTCGTGATCTATATGCCAATGTCGATAGAAGGTGTCGCAGCAATGCAAGCCTGTGCGCGTATTGGCGCAACGCACTCAGTGGTATTTGGTGGATTTTCTGCAAAAAGCTTGCAAGAACGCATCATCGACGTTGGCGCAACGGCTGTTATCACGGCTGACGCTCAAATCCGGGGTGGTAAAGAAATCCCTTTGAAACCTATTGTTGATGAAGCGATAGCAATGGGTGGGTGCGAAAAAATCAGTAATGTCGTTGTGTATAAACGTGCGGGTAACAAAATCGACCTCGTTGAGAGCCGAGATGTGTGGTTACATGACCTCACTAAAAATGAGCCTGATGTTTGTGAGCCCGAATGGGTTAATGCGGAACATCCATTGTTTATCCTGTACACCTCGGGCTCTACCGGCAAACCTAAGGGAGTGCAACATAGCTCCGCGGGTTATTTATTGCATGCAATGCTGACTATGAAGTGGACCTTTGATCATCGAAGCTCCGATATTTTTTGGTGTACAGCAGATATAGGTTGGATCACCGGACATACCTACATTACATATGGTCCTCTTTGCGTAGGTGCCACACAAGTGATTTTTGAAGGAGTACCGACGTATCCGAACGCGAATCGTTTCTGGCAAATGATTGAGAATCATGCCGTCACAACATTTTATACCGCACCTACTGCGATTCGTTCTCTTATTAAGATGGGGCCTGAATTACCAAAGGATCATGACTTGTCTTCATTAAGATTATTGGGGTCCGTCGGTGAACCAATTAATCCAGAGGCTTGGATGTGGTACTTCAATACCGTCGGTGGCGGTAATTGCCCTATTGTTGATACATGGTGGCAAACCGAGACGGGTGGACACATGATCACACCACTTCCCGGAGTAACACCGCTAAAACCTGGCTCCTGTACCTTTCCCTTACCCGGAATCATAGCGGATGTTGTCGACGAGACGGGAAATCCGGTTGAAAGTGGTAATGGGGGAATATTGGTAATAAAGAAACCTTGGCCAGCGATGATTAGAAATATCTGGGGGGATCCAGATCGCTTTAAGAGTAGCTACTTTCCTGATGATTTTAATGGAGAATTTTATCTTGCTGGTGATGGTGCTAATCGAGATAAAGATGGTTATTTCTGGATCATGGGACGCATAGATGACGTTCTAAATGTGTCTGGTCATCGGTTAGGTACCATGGAAATTGAATCTGCATTAGTGGCAAACGAGTTAGTTGCTGAGGCGGCCGTTGTAGGCAAGCCTCACGACGTAAAAGGAGAGGCGATAGTAGCATTCGTTGTCCTATCGGGTGAGAGGCTCTCCGGAGATAAAGCGAAAGAAATCGCTAAATTGCTCAGAGATTGGGTAGGCAAAGAGATCGGTCCTATTGCGAAGCCTGACGAAATACGCTTTGGAGACAATCTTCCTAAGACACGCTCTGGGAAAATTATGCGTCGTCTTCTTCGCTCATTAGCAAATGGTGAGGAAATTACGCAAGACATATCTACACTTGAAAATCCGCAGATTTTAGAACAACTCAAAGAGGCTACTTAGTTAGACAACTTTGACACATCGAGCCCGCTCATATATTCTGCGCGACTTTGTGAGATTAGGAGAGTTGACCGAGAGGCTTATGGTGCTCGCTTGGAAAGCGTGTGTACGTTAATCCGTACCGAGGGTTCGAATCCCTCACTCTCCGCCACCCTATTTTCAATTGATTTAATCTATATAAATCAATAAGTTACAAAGTCATTATTTCCGGCTTTGTACCACACCTTTGTACCAATTTGCACCCTTTATTCCACCCCTAAACACCCCAGGGGGAGGGTCTACACAGGGTTACGTTATCTATAGGTACCTTTGTAGATAGAGAACAAGTCCACTTAAACTCAAACGTAACTCTAATTATCAGTTTGCGCTTGTTGATTGGTAATTGTTGGTATACCCAAGCCAACGCTTCCGCCACCATTGGCGCCATTCACATCGGTTATCTGAATAAGCGCGGAGGCAGCTAAAGGAGCTCCAGTTCCGACACCGATCTGAGCTCCTGCAGAAAAATTAGTCACGGTTGTCGTAATATCTGTTGCAGAAATACTAGAAGCTCCCGCCATATCCCGGCCACTAGCCGATTGGGTTGCGGTTAAACTGAGCGTTTCTCCACCAACAATCGTCAAGGCAGA